>NZ_CP059081.1:2327931-2660493 GCF_015602705.1 Acinetobacter lwoffii | reverse complement strand
GATTACAAATAAAATCGTTAAGTAATGTTAATAAAGATTAAAACCAGATCTAAGAGCTACTAACATAGTGAAAATTCTATTGAACTCTTGTGTAAAGTTCATCAGCTTTGCTGGGTGCTTTTTGCTCGCCATGTTTCCTATTTAGGTTTGTTAAAAATGAAATTGGATGTATCACGTTGTACATTAAGCAGTTTTTTTAAATGTAGCCTGGTGTTGGGGAGTATGGTGATTTTGCAGGCTTGTGATCAGCAGCAAGTCAAACCTGAACAGGAAGGTCAGGCGACCTCAGAAGAGGACGTTAAAATTTCCACTGCCAATACGAAGGCCGATGTAGTGACTGTCAGCGCCAAATCCTTAACTCAGGTCGCAGGGCAGGCGACTGTTCCGGTAGAAGCTGATTTAAACCCTCGCACTGTGCCAGAGGATGCTAAAGCATTTATTGGCCGCTATCATACTGAAATCGATTGTGATGGCCGCTTTGCGCCCTGTACTGAAGGTAAGGCAGAATTTATTTTGACTTTACTACCGGACGGTACGGTGCATCGCAGCATTTTGCAGTATGGGAAGGTATTTATTGATAATACCAAAAATAGCACCGCTCACAATATCACCTACCGTAAAGACCGCTGGTTTATCAATCCTGAGCGTACCGATATAGTAGTGAATCGTAAAGAAGGGGCGAGCTTTTACTATAAGATTAAAGATTCAAATCACTTAGTCATGAATCTGGAAAAAATCTATAGTGAAAAAGAAAAAACCAACCGGGAATTATTTGATCGCGGCTATCCGGCACCTTCGAAAGCCTATGAACTGGTCAAAGACACGTCCTTTCATATTCAAGAATAATACCCGATAAAAATCGGCTGATCTGGTAGAAAGCTTAATTCAAATACTGTTTAGATTAGACAATAAAGGCAAGTTGTGGGAACGTGTGAGCCTAAAATCTGGGCGCAGAAATACACGACCAAAACATCGCAATTTAATTAAAATATAATAAGGGAAATCAGGGAGACATTCTAAGGAAAGAATGGTGGGTCGTCCGCGATTCGAACGCGGGACCAACGGATTAAAAGTCCGCTGCTCTACCAGCTGAGCTAACGACCCTGAGGAATAAAAATGATGATGACCATTTTTATGACGCAAGAGTGTGGTGTACTTTTACGTGATCCTTTCGGAAGATGGTGGGTCGTCCGCGATTCGAACGCGGGACCAACGGATTAAAAGTCCGCTGCTCTACCAGCTGAGCTAACGACCCATCAAAAATATCAAATAAGTGGTGGGTCGTCCGCGATTCGAACGCGGGACCAACGGATTAAAAGTCCGCTGCTCTACCAGCTGAGCTAACGACCCTGAACCATCATTCAAACTTGGTTTGAATGTGCAGTGCAAGTCAAGCTAAATAGCTTAAAGCACCACTTTGTTTGATGGAGCGTATTGTAGCAAGATCTCATTTCAGCGCAAGCAAAAAATAACAAAGTTGCCCATGTTTGATTATAAATACAACAATTATGCTTTATCTAAACAAAAAATAGGCAACTTCAGTACTTAGAAGCGATATTGATAGGCCTGGATATTGGCAAAAATCTCTGCGGTGAGCTTGGAATATGCCGTTGCACCTGGTAATAACACCAGCAGGCATTCATCGGTTTTACTCGGATCAAATGCTTGCTCTTTCAATTTATTTTTCTGGTATTTAAAGGTGCCTGTAGTTTCAACCTGCTGTTGTATACGTAAAAATACCGGTACCGCATAAGCCGGCAAGCATTTTTTAAAGCAAGCAGCCATGGCGGCTAAATCGGTGTCATCCAATTTTACATCGGGCTTCAGGGTAATCGCGGCCATGCCGGCACGACCATTGGTATTGGGAATTTCTACACCATACACCACCGCTTCAACGATTTTGTCATACTCGGTCAGCATGTTTTCAACTTCAGTGGTGGAAACATTTTCACCTTTCCAGCGGAAAGTATCACCCAGACGATCGACAAATTGCGCATGACGGAAGCCGATATTGCGCACCAGATCTCCGGTATTGAAGTAAGCATCACCTGTTGTAAATACATCCTGCATGATCACTGACTTGTTTTTTTCCAGGTCGGTATAGCCATCAAAGGGTGAACGACGGGTGATTTTACCAATTAATAAACCGGTTTCGCCTTTTTTCACCCGTTTGCAATGCCCTTTAGCATCTCGTACCGGCTCATTTTTATCTTTATCAAAGGCAATAATCGCATAGGGTGTTGGTGAGAAACCGACGGTGTTGTCAAAATTGAAAATATTACTAAAGCCGACATTGCCTTCACTGGATGCATACAGTTCCAGCACTTCCTGAATGCCAAAACGGGATTTAAATTTATCCCAGATATTCGGGCGCATCCCATTCCCAATCATCTTGGTCACGCGGTGGCCTTTTTCCAGTTCAGATGGGGGAGCATCCATCAGATAGCGGCACAGCTCACCGACATAACCAATCGCAGAGGCATCAAATTTTTGCACATCCTTCCAGAAAGAAGAGGTCGAAAATTTACGGCGAATGGCTAGGGTGCTGCTCCCTGCAATGACACCGCACCAGCACACCACCATGCCTGTGGCATGATAAAGCGGCAGGGTACAGTACATCACATCATCTTTATTGAGATTCAGCACATGCCCATAGGTGCCATAAGCCAGCGTCCAGCGGCCATTGGTAAAGATCACCGCTTTAGGTAGGCCCGTGGTACCCGAGGTGTAAATATAGAACAGCCCGTCTTTGTCCTGCACTGAATGGGTGGTCGATGGATTGAACTTAGGGGAGAGATCGGTTTTTTCAGCCAGGTTGATAAAGCCTTCAGGTGCCTGACCCGGATCGGCTTGAGTATTTTGATCTGCAAACCAGTGCAAGCGGTCACTGCTAATATTCAGGTCATTACGAATTTCGTTGACTGCATGACGACATTCTTCACCGACAATCAGGGCAATCGGTTTGACCAGATTGATACTGTGCGTCAGCACTTTGCCGACTTGAGAGGTATTGACCAGAGCGGTGGTCACACCCAGTTTAGCCAGACCAATCACGCTGGCAATCAGTTCAGGACGGTTCTCGACCATGACAGCAACAACATCACCTTTCTTGGCGCCCAAGGACAGATAGAAATGGGCAATCTGGTTGGCCCAGGCATTGAGAGCAATATAGCTATAGCTTTGCTCTTCAAAACGCAAGGCAATGCCTTCCGGGTTTCGCTTGGTTGCTTTTTCAAAAGCCAGACCCAAGCCGGCCGGTGTGTTCGGAGTACGTAAATATGCCTGTCTTAGACCAGTGAGCAAATTGGGCACTTTGGTCAAGAAAGCCGGGATTTTGGCAGCGACATCTGCAATCCCAATCAGATCGTGTGGTTTCATTTGGGTCATGAGAATCCTATTTATTTTTCGTATCCGATACGTTCAATTTATATACAGTAGACGAGCTATCCATCTTTTAGCGTTAAAACACTAGTGCAATCAACCTATTCTGACTAAATCTAGCAAAAAAAAACCTAGTCATCGAAATGACTAGGTTTTTTTAGATGACTGCAATTGAGCAAATTATGATTCAGTTGCAGTATTGGCTTTTTTCGGTGGACGACCACGTGGACGACGTGGACGAGCAGCTTGCTTCTCCGCTTTTTCAGCTTCGCTGGCTTCAGTGTCCTCTGTTGTTACTTCGGCCTGATCCTGGGCTTCTGTAACAGGAGCTTCTGATTCAGCATTTGCTTCAACTGGCGCAGCATCTTCAGGTTGAGCTTCAGTGACTGGAGCCGCTTCTGCAGGAGCTGCATCTACTGGTGCCGTCGTTTCAGTCGCTTGTTCAGCTGGCTGAGCATTTACGGTTTCTTCAATAGCGATTTCAGTGGCTACTGGAGTTTCAGTTGCCGCTGCTTCAGCAGACTCTGCTTGCGCTTCTGCTGCTACAGGTGCTTCTGGCGCAGTTTCAATTGCCGGAGCTGTTTCTACTTTAGCCTGTTGCTTGGCTTGTTGTAGGGCCTGTTCTGCAGCCTGCTTAGCCAGACGGCGACGCTCACGTGGATCGTTTGCGACACGTTTGTCCGACACCGGTTTTGGTGGAGTCAGGTCCAGAACTGGAGCAGGCTCTGCTTCAACCTTGGCTACGGTCACTTGAACATCACGGGTGACCGGTTTTTTCTCTGTGGCAGGCGTTGCTGCAGCCACCAGACTCGCGTTGTACTGTTTTGTGAACTTCTCTAGAGCACGGTTGAAGGTTGGCAATAAACCAAACTGTTCAATCAGTACGGAGCAGTCTTCACCATAAACATGGCGAATCAGGCTACCAATAGTGAACTGACCCAAAGTTGGTACTTGTGACGGAGTCAACTTTTGAACTGTAGCCTGTTGAGGCTGTCCTTCACGTTGCTGACGACGACGCTGACGCGGATCGTTGCTGGCACGAGGTTTTTCAGCACTTGATTCTTCCGCTGTCACAACTTCTTCAGCAGGTGCTGTCAGTGCAGCTTCTACTACATTTTCAGCAGCGGCTTCTTCAACTGGCGCATCTGCCGGTGCAGTAACTTCAACCGCTGGCGTTACAACTGCAGCATTGTCATTCAATGCCACGATTTCGCTTTTCGCCTGGTCAATATTCACGACCATGGCTGTTGGCATCACGTCTTGACTTGGTGCATCGACCAACTCAACACGAAGCTGTTTGTCATTGACTGCTGGCGCTTCAACGACTGCAGGTGCTGCTTGTTGAGCCTGCTCATTCAGCACGCTTGGATCGCGGTGGCGATTTGGACGTTCCTGACGTGGCTGGTTACGGCGGTCACGACGTGGCATTGCCTGTTGTGGCTGTTGCTCATTGTTTTGAACATCATTTTGCTGAGATGGCTCATTGTGATGCTGACGGCGAGAATTACGCTTGTTTTCACGTGCTTCATGACGTTGCTCTTGACGAGATACCTGAACCACTTCTTCATGCACCTGATGTTGCTGAGGAGCGGAAGCTTCAGACTGAACCTGCTCACGCGGTTCTTTGTGCTTCGGATTGCGTGGTTTTTTATTGTTATGACGCGGCGCTCTTTCATCACGCTCTGCCGGTTTCTCAGCATCACGTTCCTGTTTTTGCGCTACAGTCGATGGTGCAAGGTAGGCATTGCTGCTTGCCGGAGCAGCAGGTTGAGACACTTGCTGTGGCGCAGGTTGTGCCACTGGTGCAGACAATTGACCGAACTGACCACGGCTCACCGCACCGCCATTGATCATTTGTTCAATTGCTGCAGCTGCATTGTTGGCAGTACGCGATTGATCAATAGTCGCTGCCTGTTTTTGAACAAACAGGTTTTCTAACCAGGCACATGGGCTAGATGCAGGAGCCGCAACTTGTGCTTGGGCAGGAGCTTGTTGCGCAACAGGTGCTTGCTGTGCATTTTGGTTTTGCTGGTTACGGCGTTTATTGTTTCTGCCGTTGTTTTGCTGTTGAGCAGGCGCTGGGGCAGCAGCATGCGTATGTTCTTCTTCTAAATGCCATTCAGATGACTCATAGCCCAACTCTTTTTCACTTGAACGAGTTGCTTCAGTACGTTCATAGCTGGTTGGTGCAAAGCCTTCGGCATTATAAGTGATTTCATAATGCGGTGTTTCCAGATGCGGGTGAGGCAACACAGTCACACGTACATTTGAAGTCTGTTCTAAATAGACCAAGGTGTGACGTTTTTCATTCAATAAGAAGGCAGCAATTTCGACTGGAACTTCGACTTGAACTTCACCATGACGTTCACGTAGCGCGATTTCTTCCACTTTACGCATAATCGAAAGTGATAAAGAACGAAGATCACGGACCATACCGGTGCCATGACAGCGTGGGCAAACGTAGCCAGTCGCTTCTTCAAGAGAAGGACGCAGACGTTGACGGCTCATTTCCATCAAACCAAAACGTGACAATTGACCGAACTGAATACGGGCACGGTCACTTTGCGTAGCTTCGCGTAGCTTCGCTTCCACCATACGCTGGTTGCGGTCTTTGGTCATGTCGATAAAGTCGATCACCACCAGGCCACCGATATCGCGTAAACGTAATTGACGCGCGATTTCTTCTGCCGCTTCAATGTTGGTGTTCAACGCGGTGTCTTCAACGTCGCTACCGCGAGTCGATTTTGCTGAGTTAATGTCAATTGACACTAAAGCTTCAGTTTGGTCGATCACGATCGAACCGCCCGAAGGAAGTTTTACTTCACGTTCATAAGCGGTTTGAATTTGACTTTCAATCGCGAAATGCGCGAATAAAGGTTCATTTAAGGTATAAGTTTTCAGTTTTTCTAACTGACGTGGCATTACCGCTTTTACGAAGTTATAGGCTTCGTTATAGGCTTGTTCTGAGTCAATCAGGATTTCAGCAACATCATCACGCAGGTAGTCACGAATGGCACGTGTTACCACACCCGCTTCCTGATGTACCAGCATTGGCGATGGGCCTGAACTTGCCGTGCTCTGGATTTGTGCCCAAAGGTCTAACAAGTGCTGTAAGTCGAGTTGCAATTCTTCTTGTGAACGGCCAATCCCGGCAGTACGCACAATCACGCTCATACCACGTGGCACGTTCAGTGTTGCCAGCATTTCTTTCAGTTCTTCACGCACTGAACCGGAAATCTGACGGCTGATACCACCACCTTTCGGGTTGTTTGGCATTAATACCAAATAACGGCCAGCAAGTGAGATAAAAGTAGACAGGGCAGCGCCTTTGTTGCCACGCTCTTCTTTTTCCACCTGAACCAGAAGTTCGGTGCCTTCAGTGATCAGTTCACGGATATTTGAAGTTTGGCGAGGGTCGGCTTTGTAATATGAATTTGCGATTTCACGCATTGACAGGAAGCCTTGGCGACCTGCACCGTATTCAACGAATACAGCTTCTAAAGAAGGTTCAACGCGAGTCACGTGACCTTTGTAGATATTGGATTTTTTTTGTTCACGGGTACGATTTTCTAAATCAAAATCGTAAAGACGCTGACCAGTGACAAGTGCAACGCGAATTTCTTCGGCATGTGTTGCATTAATCAACATACGTTTCATGGGTGTAACACCTTATAGTGATACACAGCAAAAAATCGCTATACACGTAGCGAACATCACACATCACGGATCAATGGCTCAAATCTGCAATGAATTTCATTGTGGTTTGAGTCTTTTATGACCGAGCTCTATTTAATATAGATGGGCTTCGGTTTTTGATTCACGTATTGATGATGGCAATACGGCTTCAATCTTTAAACGGATTAAAGTCACCTGAACGCTTCACTGGCGGACGAGCGGTGCATTGGATGTGTGTAACTTTCACTGTCACATTGCTCGAAGATCATCCCTTCTTTATAGAAAGTGTCTTGATACGGAATTGTCGTCGTATCTTTACAAACTGTGCAGATCCAATGCATCAACGCTGTAGCCTGAAGTCGTCTTCAGGTTGCGACTAATCTGATGTGTATCAGTTTACGTTTAAAAACCAACAAAGTTGGCGACATATTTTTTAAGACAAACTGATTTATGTACCTGAGGTACAATTAAACGCAACAGTTTGCTTTGTTTGCCGATATAATAAGCCTTCGGCGTGGCATAATTCTTTGGGGACCTTCCCGTATCATGTGAGTCTTTAATTGAACAATCAAGTTCAGAAAAATCTGAAATGATTCAACTTTTACTCACAAACGATGGTTTCCGTGCGCTGACTATATCAAACCTTGCATCATCTGCCTATGGGCTAAGCTTATGTTTCTTGTGTAAAGCATAACCTAAGTGATCAGTTTTTAATCAATTTTAGTATTTTTTGGGTCATAGTAACTGTATGAATTCTACGCAACAATGGCAAAACGTCACTTGGTTTGAAGTGGATGAACATCAAGATGGACAACGCATCGATAATTTCCTGTTTAGTCGTCTGAAAGGTGTGCCAAAAAGCCGTATCTATCGTCTGATTCGTGAAGGCCAGGTTCGCGTTAATAAAAAACGCATTAAAGCAGAAACCAAACTCGCAATCGGTGACCAGATTCGCGTTGCGCCGATTCGCTATGAACAAAAAGATGAATCTGCTGCACCTGTTTCCGACAAAGTGGCACAAGGCTTATTGGCCCGTGTGATTTATGAAGATGAAGGTTTGATGGTCGTGAATAAACCTTCCGGGATTGCTGTGCATGGTGGTAGCGGTGTGGCCTATGGCCTGATTGAAGGCTTGCGTGCAGCGACTGGTAAAAAGTATCTGGAACTGATTCACCGGATTGACCGTGATACTTCCGGTTTGGTGATGATTTCTAAAAAGCGTAGCGTGTTGAAAACATTACAAGATATGTTACGTGAACATAAAATCAAAAAAACCTATGCGGCTGTGGTAAAAGGGCAGGTCAGTCTGGATAAACAGTTGATTGATGCACCTTTACATCGTTATGAGCTGGCCAATGGTGAACGTCGTGTCTGTGTGTCCCCGAAAGAAGGTAAAGAGTCTAAAACCCAGTGGAATGTGCAGGAACGTTTTATGCATGCCACACTGGTATATGCATCTCCGCTTTCTGGTCGTACCCATCAGATTCGTGTTCATGGTTTGAGTATTGGCCATCCGTTAGTAGGCGATGAAAAGTATGGGCATGAAACAGAATATCGTGGGCCAAAACCACGCCGTTTGTGTTTACATGCAATGCGTCTGGACATTCCGGGCTATCCAGCAATTGAAGCACCATTGCCAGAAGATATGCAGAGTCTGGTGGCGCAGTTAAGAGCGCAGAAAGCGGATAAACCGGCTGCCCAATAAGGACTTATTTTTTCTTTTAATAAATTTAATCCACCCTCACCCTCCTTTGAAAAAGGAGGGAATTCCCCTATTTCTTAAAGAGGGCTAGGGGAGATTAAATTTCGAAAGAATCCTCTCCCTAAGCAGCACTACTGAGCAAGTCTCCTTCTTGCACGTCGTTTAAAGCAGTGCTTTAAACTCGTTCAGGAGAGGGAACGTTACTTATTAAAGAGCAATGTTGAATTAAAACTTCATTGATAATTCGACTTTATTGGTTCTTTTAATAAAGTCATTTGCTTAAGAATGAAAAAAAATCTCTCCTTGTAGGAGAGGGCTTCAAGACTGAATCAAATCTAGGAAATCTTTTATGAACTCACCTGTAAAATTGGTCATTTTCGATTGGGATGGCACTTTATTTGATTCAGTGGGTCAAATCGTGGCGAGTTTGCAGTTTGCCGCACAGCAGTTTCAGCAGCCGTTAACGGATGCAGATGCGAAAAGTATTATTGGACTGGGTTTACCTGAAGTTGCACAGCGTTTATTCCCGACAGTACCAGAATTACATACGGATATTTTGCAGGCTTATTCCGATCACTATGTTGCCAACTCATCAGGAGATTCCTGGTTTGAAGGCGTAGCGCACATGCTCGCAGATTTACAGCAGCAAGGCGTGAAGCTGGCAGTAGCCACAGGGAAAAGCCGTAAAGGTCTGGATCGTGTATTAAAACAGACGAACAGTGAAGAGCTGTTTGTGAGTACGCGCGCAGCCAGCGAAACCCATTCTAAACCTCATCCACTCATGTTAGAAGAAATTCTGGCGGAAACCGGTGTGCAGGCTGAACATGCGATTATGGTCGGTGATACGTCTTATGATCTGGAAATGGCGCAAAATATTGCCATGCCAAGCGTTGGGGTAAGTTATGGTGTGCATGAACCTGAACTTTTAGCACAATTTAATCCAGTCTGTATCGTGGATGATGTGGCTGCTTTGCATAGCGCTTTGTTGGCTAAAGTCCAATGGAAACAAGCAGTTTAATCCAGTATCTTGGTTGTAATGAAAAACAAGCAGTTCCCCGGTTTAAATTGGCTGGGGAATGCTGCAGATTTAAGCGCTGGTTCTTATCTTTTAGTCTAAAGTCGTAATTGTACTGATTTTATTCGGTCATATTATGGCAGTTATTTTGCTAAATAACGATGTGTTTTAAACAATAAGATTTTGTTTTATTTAATTTTTTATAAATTATTCTTATAGATAATAGCTATAGCAAAAAATAAAATAACTATTGGCACAAACGCCAGATTTTTCCCATCCTAAAACTGTTTATTCCTATGCTCGCTCTGAGAAAGGCAGTCCATGCGGATGATCAGCCTGATCATGTCCATATTTTCTGTCCCTCTTAGATCCCGGCATAAGCCTAATTTTTGCAGTTTAAGGAAACATTGATGTCGAATTCTGCTGTTGTTGAATCAGTTGCACAAGCACTTCGTAGCGCTGAATTATCACAAACTGCGATTGCACCGATTCGCCCGGAACTTGGCGGTGAAAGTGCTGACGTAGATATCGCCTATGCCGTTCAGGAAGTGAATACCGAGCGTGCTTTGTCTGAAGGTCGCCGTCTGGTGGGTCGTAAAATTGGTTTGACGTCTAAAGTCGTTCAAGCGCAACTGGGTGTAGATCAGCCGGATTTCGGTATGTTATTTGCCGACATGGCCTATGGCGATGGTGAAGCAATTCCAGCTGGCCTTCTGATTCAGCCGAAAGTTGAAGCAGAAATCGCATTGGTGATTAACCAGGATTTAACCAAAGAAAAACACACGTATGCAGACATTATCAGCGCAACTGATTATGCACTGCCTGCAATTGAAGTGGTCGATAGCCGTATCGAAAACTGGAAAATCAGCCTGATTGATACTGTGGCGGATAACGCATCTTCTGCTGCATTTGTCTTGGGTTCTCAGCCGGTTAAGTTAGAAAAACTTGATCTTGTGAACTGCAAGATGGTGATGACGCGCGGTGAGGAAGTCGTTTCTCAAGGCGTGGGTAAAGCATGTCTGGCAAACCCATTGAATGCTGCTGTTTGGCTGGCAGATGAAATGGTACGCCGTGGTCGTCCGCTGTTAAAAGGTGACATCATCTTGACGGGTGCTTTAGGTCTAATGGTTGTGGCGCAACCAGGTGATGAATTCAAAGTTGAAATTGAAGGCTTCGGTTCAGTAACCGCTGCATTCGCTGCTGAATAATCAAGATTCCAAGAGAGTACATTCATGAAAAAGATTAAATGTGCAATGATCGGTCCAGGGAATATTGGTACGGATTTGCTTTATAAATTACAACGCAGCGAATGGTTAGAGCCTGTTTGGATGGTGGGGATTGACCCGACTTCTGAAGGTTTGGCGCGTGCTGCGAAAATGGGTTTAAAAACCACAGCTGAAGGCGTTGATGGTCTTCTTCCTCATGTGATTGCTGATGACATCAAAATTGCATTCGACGCAACTTCTGCCTATGTCCATGCTGAAAACAGCCGCAAGCTGAATGAACTTGGCGTGTTGATGATCGACTTAACGCCTGCTGCGATTGGTCCATTTTGTGTACCACCAGTCAACCTTGAAGCATTACTACAAGCGGGCGAAGTACCAAACGTGAACATGGTGACATGTGGCGGTCAGGCAACGATTCCGATGGTGGCTGCGGTTTCTCGCGTTCAACCTGTTGAATACGGCGAAATCATTGCAACCGTATCGACTAAGTCGGTTGGTCCGGGAACGCGTAAAAACATTGATGAATTCACACGTACTACTGCAGGTGCCATTGAGAAAGTCGGCGGCGCGAAACAAGGTAAAGCGATCATCATCATTAACCCGGCTGAGCCACCTCTAATGATGCGTGATACTGTTCACTGTCTAGTAGAAGGTGAGCCGGATCAGGCAGCGATTACTGAATCTGTACATGCCATGATCAAGGAAGTTCAAAAATACGTACCAGGTTACAAGCTGGTAAATGGTCCGGTATTTGATGGCAACCGTGTATCAATTTACTTGGAAGTTGAAGGTCTGGGTGACTTCCTGCCGAAATATGCAGGTAACCTGGATATTATGACTGCAGCAGCTGCACGTACTGCAGAAATGTTTGCAGAACACGTGTTCAACACCGCTGAAGCTTAAAGGAATACCAAAATGTCTAAGATTATTGTTCATGATATGACTTTACGTGATGGTATGCACCCGCAGCGCCATCAAACGACTGTTGAGCAAATGATTGCAATTTCAACAGCACTTGATGATGCTGGCGTACCTTTAATTGAAGTAACACACGGTGATGGCCTTGGCGGTTCATCAGTGAACTACGGTTTTGCTGCTGCAACAGATGAAGAATATTTGTCTGCTGTTGTGCCACGTATGAAAAATGCAAAAATTTCTGCATTGCTTTTACCTGGTATCGGTACGGTTGACCATTTGAAAATGGCACATGAAATTGGTGTCTCTACCATGCGTGTGGCGACGCATTGTACTGAAGCGGATTGTTCTGAGCAGCACATCACCGCTGCACGTAAACTAGAAATGGACACCGTCGGTTTCTTAATGTTGGCGCATATGGCATCTCCTGAAAAATTGCTTGAAGAAGCAAACAAGATGGTGTCTTACGGTGCAAACTGTATTTACGTGACAGATTCAGCGGGTTATATGCTTCCGCAGGACGTGATCGACCGTGTGGGTCACTTACGTCAACACTTGGATCCAAGTATTGAGCTTGGTTTCCACGGTCACCACAACTTAGGCATGGGTGTATCGAATACTGTTGCTGCGGTTCAAGCAGGTGCGGTACGTGTTGATTTGGCGTCTGCAGGTTTAGGTGCTGGTGCGGGTAATACACCACTCGAATTGTTTATCGCTGTGGCAAACCGTATGGGTATGGACACTGGTGTTGACTTGTTTAAAGTACAAGACGTTGCTGAAGATCTGGTGATTCCAATGATGCACAACCCGATCCGTGCCGACCGTGATGCGGCAACTTTAGGTTATGCCGGTGTTTACTCTTCATTCCTGTTGTTTGCTAAACGCGCTGAAGCGAAATATGGCGTATCTGCGCGTGAAATCCTGATGGAACTTGGTCGCCGTGGTACGGTTGGTGGTCAGGAAGACATGATTGAAGACCTGGCATTAACCATGTCTAAAGCGCGTGAGTTACAAGCTTAATTTTTAATGCAATCGTATTAAAATAAGGCTAATAAAAAAGCATCCAAAGTGGATGCTTTTTTATTATGAAGTAGTTTTAATAATATATTAAAACTCTGATCTCAGATATTTTAGTTATAGTGTTATGTGAAGATTATTTTAGTTTAATTTTTTCCTTAAACATAAAAATGATAAATAAAAAATAGTGGCTCAATATTTTTAAAAAAATTGCGCTTATTAATAGAGAAAACAAAAAATAAATTAAATATCTGGTCAATTTTTTATTTTAATTAATCGTTTTAAAATCTAAGCGATTGGTTGCTTGAGGAGAGGTCTGAAATATCGGCCGATGAAAGCAGAAAATCTTAATACTGTGGTCGGATTTTTTATTTAAACCGACTTGCGCATGATGGCTGCATGGATTTTATCTGCTGAATGGGGAACTCATCATGCGTCGTCACAATTTATGGATTGCAATGCTTGCTGCGACAGCAACTTTAGGGACAACTGCAACGAATGCAGACTTTATTGACGACAGCAATGTTCAACTCAAATTTAAAAACTTTTATCTAGACCGTCAGTATCAAGATGACTATTCATCACGTAACTGGGGTTCTTGGTCACAAGGCGTGACTCTGGATGCCAAATCGGGTTATCACGATATCGGTGGTGGTGTGCAGGTCGGTGCTGATGTACTGGTGCAACATGCAGTCAAACTCAATGGCCGTGATAAAAATCCGGACTGGGTTTTACCGCACGATGGCAAAGAATCAAAAGACCATTTCGGTAAAGTCGGCGCGACCTTAAAAGCCAAAGTTTCACAAACTGAGCTGAAAGTCGGCGAGTTATTGCCGGTATCTCCAGTCTTGGTATTCGATCCATCCCGTCAGTTATTAACGACTTATAGTGGCGCTTGGTTAGAGTCTAAAGACCTTAAGGATACCAAGTTAACTCTGGCGTATATTGATGGTATTAACAACCGTTATGACAACCAGTTCCGTGATTTAACTAAATTTGCTCCACCAAGTTTCTATGATACGGGTGCTGAAGCTGATGGCATGTGGATTGCGGGTATAGATCACCAACTCACGAAAGAAGTAGGTGCTAGTTACTGGTATGCCGATGTTCAAGACATTTATCAACAGCATTATCTGGGGGTAAATTACAAAACTGCGCTTGGTGAAAAAACCAAATTAGATAGCCATATCCGTTACTTCGATAACTCGGAGTCAGGTGACAAGCTGTATGGTGAGATCGATAACCAGGCATTATCTGTCGCTGCAAAAGTGAATCATGGTGCACATAGCGTAGGTGTGGGTTACCAGCAAATGTTTGGTGATAGTGCATTCCCGACATTGGGTGGCTGGGTGCCACAGCCTTATCTGGCGAACTGGGGGGTAGCGACCTTTACCGCACCAGAAGAAAAGTCATGGAGTGTTTCTTATGGCTATGACTTCTCTGAAATGGGTGCAAAAGGCCTAAACGCAACAGCAGTATATTTCAAAGGTTATGATCAGAAAGGTACTGGGGCGTATCAAGGTCAGAACTTCAATACGGATGAAGTGAATGCCATCGTGAACTACACTGTGCCAGAAGGTAAATTAAAAGGTTTGGGTGTACAGGCGATGTATATTGATGTGAATTTTGCCAATCCAGCAAAACCAGACCTGCAAGAATACCGTGTCGCCACCACTTATACCCATAAATTCTAATACCCCTATATTTTAAAAGCAGTCAGTCTTCTGGCTGCTTTTTGGTTTAAGAATGCAGTTAAAACCTTAGTTTATGTAGGGTTTAATTTATAAAAAAATATATAAAACAAATACTTAAATTATATCTATTTTGTTGGGTGCAATCGTAATTTTGTATCAGTTTGCTGCGGTTGAGCGGTTAATATAAGGGTGTACACAAGTCATTTTAATGAGTCAACTTGACGTCGAATTCTTGAAAATAGAGGGACACGCAAGCGAAAGACTGTAAGAGGAAGCAATATGAGCACTGTTCAAATCCCTGACTATCAAACAGATCCATTCTTTGGCTTAGAAGACAAATGGATTGAAACCGCTGAAGGCGAGTTGACCCATTACCACGAAATTGGTGAAGGTACGCCTATTCTATTTTTACACGGTTCAGGTACAGGTGTATCGGCCGCGGCAAACTGGTGGTTAAACCTACCACAAATTGGCGAGCAAGCGCGTTGTATCGCGATTGATACCATTGGTTATGGCCAAACTGTGGTTGCACCGGGTACTGAATATGGTATCCGTGCCTGGGTAGATCATGCGATCCGTACGCTAGATGCTTTGGGTATCGAAAAAACCTGGTTGGTCGGTAACTCTCTGGGTGGCTGGTTAGCATTCCAGATGGCATTGGATTATCCAGATCGTATTTTGGGTATCGTGTCTATGGGTACGGGCGGTGCGAAACAGACAGCTGCACTTAAAGCTCACGCAAACCCAGTTCTTACAGAAGAAGGAATCAAGAAAACCCTTTCTATGTTTGTCGTAAACAAAGACCTGATTACTGATGAACTGGTAAAAGTACGTTTTGCTTCTGCTGCAAATGACTATGCATCAAATCGTTTAATGGATGTGGTTGGCGCACGTGACCGTGACCGTTTCGAATTCCCATTAGACTTCGAAAAAATGAAAGACATTACTGTGCCTGTACTATTGATTCATGGTACGCAAGACGTGGTGATTCCGGTTTCTCGTACTTGGGACATCCTGAACATCGTGCCAAATGCTGATGCACATATCTTCAGCCAATGCGGTCACTGGTCTCAAGTTGAAAAAGCAGATGAGTTCAACACTGTGATCAAAAACTACCTGGCTGTTCACGGCGTAAAATAAGTTTGATACAGTTTTAAAAAAGGATGGCTTTGGTCATCCTTTTTTATATCGGAAATATTTAAGGTAGCGCACCTAAGTGAGTTTGATTCTCATTTATTTGAATAAATATAAAAATCTAATAATTTTTATAGGTTTGAGCTATTTAAACTGAGAAAAATCCGAATGAAACTTTATTAGACTTAAGTGGTAAATGCAGTACATTTAGAGCTAAAAATACACAATTTGGGTCAAGGGCAAGTGACAAATTTAAGCGCCAGAAATAGATTCTTTATTATAAAATAGAATTAAAAATGGATTCTTAAGCATAAAATAATAAAACAAAAAAAGCATATGCCTATCACAAGTTGAATGGCATATGCCTAATGCAGGGAAGAAATAGGATTAATTTTGTTCGCTACGGTTAATATCCAGATAGAACACACGGGTCAAAAGCTCAAGAAATTTGCTCACGACATAGGATTTGTTGTTTTTATGGTAGCTGACATACAGGTCTAAATAGGGCAACTCCACGTCCAGCGGACGAATCACGGTATTATCCATGGTTAGTGGTGCAATATAGCCAGGCAAAATGGTACAGCCTAGGCCCATTCCGATCGAGTTGATATTAAATAAAATATTATCGGCCTTTTGCACGATATTGAGTTCAATGCCGTTGGCTTTGGCAAAGTCCAGAATAGCCTGGTTCAGGGTCAAGGACTGCTCTGCTGATGGAATAATAAAATCAATACCATTCAATGCTTTAACAGGAATTCTTTCGTATTTTGCTAAGGGGTGATCTTTAGGCAGGAGAAAAATCAGCGGTTCACGAATCACGAACTGGCTTTCAATTTCATCACTATTGAAATTATGACGGGTAAATGTCAGATCTAGATCACCTTTTTTTAACAAACGCATCTGCTCATTGTTGTTCAGGCTGAGCAGTTCAATTTTTAAATCTGGGTTCTGTACACGTAGATTTGGCAAGATATAGGGGAAGATTTTCATCTCGGCTACCGGTACAAAACCGATACGGAGCATTTGCTGTTTGGCCTGTGACACCTGACGTGCCATGGCAACGGCTTTGTCCGCCTGTGTAAGGGTGAGACGGGCCTGTTCCAGGAATACGGCGCCTTCTTCGGTCAGCTCTACTTTACGTTTGGTCCGGTTGAGTAGCTTTACCCCGACATCTTCTTCCAGGTCTTTGATTTGCTGGCTAAGTGAGGGTTGAGCCGTATAAAGTTTAAGTGCTGCCTTACTAAAATTGAGCTCTTCAGCAACGGTGATAAAGTAGCGAAGGTGTCGTAATTCCATGTCATCAACCCAAAGAGTAATCCAAAAAATGTCTTACTATAATTTCCTCAAAGTATAATCTATAAACAACTATGTCGTGAAGATTATTTTCCCATTCATAAACTAAATGCTCTGGCGGGATTAATAGATGTTTTAATATAAAAATTCACGTGCTTAATAATTGCTTTAAGCTCTTAATTGAAACAAAAAAAATATTTCCCGAAAAACGCTGTCAAATCCATCATCGTTGAAAAGTTGAGTCTATTACTTTGTGCCAAAGATAGGTCACAGGAGAGCTTTTCATGAGTGGAAAAATTGATGTGCGCGAAATCGATGCTTTAGTCGATGCACAAAATGGACGTATTACGCCATCTATTTATACAGATCCTGACATTTACGAATTAGAACTCGAACGTGTTTTCGGTCGTACTTGGTTATTCCTTTGCCATGAAAGCCAAATTCCTAAGGCTGGTGATTTCTTCAATACCTACATGGGTGAAGATCCAATCATTGTGGCACGTCAAAAAGACGGCTCAATCAAAGCATTTTTAAACCAGTGCCGTCACCGCTCTATGCGTGTGAGCTTCGCTGACTGTGGTAATACCCGTGCATTTACTTGCCCATACCACGGCTGGTCATATGGCATTGACGGTTCTTTAAAAGATATCCCGCTTGAAGAGCGTGCTTACCCGCATGGTGCATGTAAAGAGCAATGGGGTCTGGTTGAAGTGAATCGTGTGAAGTCTTACAAAGGCTTGGTATTCGCTTGTTGGGATGAAACCACACCTGATCTAGAAGAATACATGGGCGATATCGCTTGGTATTTAGATGGCGTTGTTGACCGTCGTCCAGGTGGTACTGAAATCATTGGTGGTGTACACAAATGGGAAATCGAGTGTAACTGGAAATTTGCAGCGGAACAGTTTGCATCTGACCAGTATCATGCCTTGTTCTCTCATGCATCTGCGATCCAAGTCCTTGGCGCAAAACCAGATGATGAAGCATCGAAAAAACTTGGTGCTGCACAAACTGCTCGTCCAGTTTGGGAAACTGCGAAAGACGCGATCCAATACGGTTCACGTGGTCACGGTTCAGGCTTCTTCTTCACAGAGAAACCAGACGCAAACGTATGGGTTGATGGTGAAGTAGCAAACTACTTCCGCGAAACTTACGAAGAAGTGAAAGAACGCCTAGGTGAAACTCGTGCGCTGCGTCTTGCAGGTCACAACACCATGTTCCCTACATTGTCTTGGTTGAACGGTACTGCGACTCTTCGTGTATGGCACCCACGTGGTCCAAACAAAACTGAAGTTTGGGCATTCTGTATCTGTGATGCGGACGCGCCAGAAGATGTACAAGCAGCATTTGAACGTTCTGCAACTCGTGCCTTCGGTCCTGCTGGTTTCCTAGAGCAAGATGACTCTGAAAACTGGATCGAAATCCAAAAAGTTTTACGTGGTTACAAAGCGCGTCAAAACAAACTCATTATGGAAATGGGTAAAGGTAACGAGAAAGTACGTGAAGATGGTATCCCGGGTATCACTAACTATATTTTCTCTGAAACTGCAGCACGTGGTATGTACCGCCGTTGGGCAGATTTATTGATTCATGAAAAATGGGAAGACGTGGAAAAAGCAGCTGACGAATATGAGAAGGAGCTTATGAAATGAGTCAAATCAGCTTAGAACTTCATCACCAAATTAGTCAGTTCCTGTATCGCGAAGCAAAGCTGCTTGACGACTGGAAATTCCGCGAATGGTTGGATACCTTAGCTGAAGATATTTCTTACACGCTACGTACCACACCAAACGCACAAACCCGTGACCGTCGTCGTTCAGTTGAACCACCTACGACTTGGGTATTCAATGATACGAAAGATCTTTTAGAACGTCGTGTTGCTCGTCTGGAAACTGGTATGGCTTGGGCTGAAGAGCCTCCATCACGTACCACTCACATGGTGAGCAACGTGATTGTTGAGCCAACTGAAGTTGAAGGCGAATACGATGTGTACATGACATACCTTCTGTACCGTACCCAGAAAGAGAAAGACGTTACGATTTACTGTGGTAAACGTCATGACAAGATTCGCAAAGTTGAAGGCGGCCTGGGCTTCCAGATCTTCAACCGTAAGATCACCCTTGACCAAGTTACCTATAACTCACATAACCTGAGTGTGTTCTTCTAATGAATAAGATTTTTGTTTGCCAAGTTGACGAATTAGACGAAGGCGAAGCGTTAAAAGTGGATTGCGGCGTAAACGGTATCGAAGCGCTTGCTGTATTTAACAATGGCGGTGAATTCTTCGCTATGAACGATAAATGCAGTCATGGTAATGCGTCAATGTCTGAAGGTTACCTTGAAGATGACGGTACTGTGGAATGTCCATTGCATTCAGCACGTTTCTGTTTAAAAACAGGTGAAGCATTGTGTCTACCTGCAACTGATCCAATCAAAACATTCCCAGTGATTGTTGAAGATGGCCAATTGTTTGTAGAGATGGCAGGAGAGTAAGCATGGGTTGGCTACAGGGCGAAGTTGCACTCATCACTGGTGGTGGTTCAGGCTTAGGCTGGGCACTGGTTGAACGTTTCCTGGAAGAAGGTGCACAAGTTGCGGTTCTTCAACGTTCACAGTCAAAAGTTGACGCTTTGAAAGAACATTTCGGTGACCGCGTGCTTGCGATCGCAGGTGATGTGGCCAGCTATGAAGACAATGTCCGTGCTGTAAACGCAACAGTTGAACGCTTCGGCAAGCTTGACTGTTTCGTTGGCAATGCCGGTATCTGGGATCATTATGCAGATATCGTCAATACATCGGGTGAGCAACTGGAAAAAGCCTTTGACGAGATTATGGGCATTAATACCAAATCTCTGATTCTCGGTGCGAAGGCTGCACTAGATGCATTGATCGCTTCTGAAGGTTCTATCATATTTACTTTGTCTAATTCGGCACTGTACTCCGCTGGCGGAGGCCCTGTATATACTGCATCTAAGCATGCGGGTGTCGGGATTATGAAAGAACTGGCTTACGAACTTGCGCCTAAAGTACGAGTGAACGCTGTTGCACCGTCAGGTATGAATGTGAATATTAAAGGTGCGGCATCATTGGGTCAGGAAAACCTGGGTCTGCTGGATGCCCGTGATCCTGAGAAAATTGCACGTGGTATGCCACTGAACTTCTTGCCTGAACCGGAAGACATGACGGGTTCATACGTGCTCTTGGCATCTCGTCAAAACAACCGTCCTTTGACCGGTGTGTTAATTAACGCTGAATGTGGTCTGGGTATTCGTGGTTTACGTCAACCACGTGCAGGTTTCTTTGACGAATAAAATTCAGTCTGAAATGTAATGGACTTACTCGGTAGCCTGTTCTGGGCTACCTTCCGTTCTGGAGTCTCTCATGGCCGTTAAACTTATTTGTGCGTCGCACAGCCCATTAATGGAATTTGCTTCACCGCAAGAAAAGCATAAAGAACAAGCCGTTCGTGAAGCTTTTGCCAAACTTGCCAAAGAAGTTGAAGACTATAATCCAACGTTAATCATTACTTTTGGTCCAGACCATTTTAATGGCTTCTTCTATGACCTGATGCCAAGCTTCTGCGTGGGTATTCGTGCCAAAGCAGCAGGGGACTGGGATTACGGTAAAGACAATGACCACATTAATGTGCCTGAAGAAACAGCCCTTAATCTAGTGCGTCGTGTGTTGGATGAAGGTGTGGATGTTGCGTACTCATATCGTATGCAAGCCGATCATGGCGTGACTCAGCCATTGCATTTCCTGTGTGGCGGTCAGCTCGACCGTTATCCAACCATTCCGGTTTTCATCAATGGTGCGGCTACACCAATGCCAACCACTAAACGTACAGTGGCTTTGGGCCGTGCAGTAGGTCAGTTCATCAAGTCATTGAACCTGGAAAATGAACGTGTACTGGTACTGGGTACAGGTGGTCTGTCACACGATCCACCAACGCCGCAAATGGGTTCGGTTCCTCCTGAAGTGGAAGAATTCCTGATTGCAGGTCGTAACCCGTCTGAAGAGTCTCGCCAGAACCGTCAGGCAAAAATTATTGCAGTAGGTCAAAAACTGGCTGCCGGTGATAAATCTGTTGCAGTGCCGTTGAACCCTGAGTGGGATTGTGCATTGCTTGAAACCTTCAAGAAAGCTGACTTTGCTGCAATTGAAGCGATGACGGAAGCTGAAATTCGTGTCGAGGGTGGCCGTGGTGGTCAGGAAGTCCGTTCCTGGATGGCTGCTTTTGCTGCATTACATGAAGTCGGTGAGTATGAAATGACAACTCACTGCTACGAAGATATTAGTGAGTGGATTGCGGGCTTCGGCATCGTATCTGCAGAATTGAAATAAGGATTAAACCCATGAGCCAAAATGCTATCGAAACCATCGTTATCGTCGGTGCTGGTCAAGCTGGTGCTAGCGCCATTTTAGAACTCCGTGCCAACAAATACGAAGGCAAAATCATTTTGGTGGGTGATGAAACACATCTGCCTTATGAGCGTCCGCCTTTGTCTAAAGACGTGATCTTAAAGCCAGAGGAAACCAAAATCGAAATTCTGTCAGAACAAAAACTGGCAGATTTGGGTGTGGAAACCATTCGTGGCAATGGCGTGGTGAAAATCAATGCCGAGGCGAAAACGGTTGAGCTTCAAAATGGTGACCTTGTTGCTTATGACAAGTTGCTTCTTGCAACCGGTGGTGCAGCGCGCCGTTTACCGAACTTCGATGCTTTGGGCAAACACGTTTATACCCTGCGTAACCTTGAAGATTCTCAAGCGCTGGTTCCTGTGCTGCAACCGGGCCGTCGTTTGATTCTGATCGGTGGTGGTGTGATCGGTCTTGAGCTGGCATCATCGGCACGTTACAAAGACTGCCAGGTGACTGTGATTGAAATGGGTCCTATGGTCATGGGCCGTTGTTCACCACGTATCCTGAGCGAATTCCTGCTTGAGCAGCATCGTCAAAACCAGGTCGATGTGCGTCTTGAAACCAAGATTACAGATTGCCGTTTAGATGGTGAAGAAGTCGTGGTAACGCTGGAAGGCGGTGAAGAACTGCGTGCTGATGCTGTAGTTTACGGAATCGGAATCGTGCCAAATGCACAGCTTGCGCTAGATGTAGGTCTGGATGTTGATGTTGCGATCAAAGTGAATGAACACTGCCAAACCTCGAATGCTGATATTTATGCAGCGGGCGATGTTGCGACCCAGTTACGTGACTGTGGCAATCACCGCCGTGTGGAAACCTGGGAAAATGCCAACCTTCAGGCAGGCATCTTCGCGCGTCACGTGATGGGTGTGGAACATCCGAAAGCCAATCCGGCCTGGTTCTGGACGGATCAGCTGAATATCAACTTCCAGTTTGTCGGCGATATGGCCGCAGCTGAATGGCATATCCGTGGTGAAATGGATGCAGCCAAAGGTGCAGACAATTCATTCGTGATGTACGGTGTGACTGATGGTCAGATCGTTGGCGGGATTACCGTGAATGCAGCCAAAGAAATGCGTCATTTGAAAAAAATGATCAGCAAAAATACGGCGTTTGATGTTGAAAAACATTTAGATATCGCGCAAGACTTACGCAAAATTGCTTAAGTCGTATTGAGATATCTTGGGACAGACCTATGTTTTGCATAGGTCTGTTTTTTATGCACGAAACTTGATGAATTTATCAAAAATTAAAACTTCATCTCAGCATGAATTCGCTATACGCTATTTTTGAAGTTGCTGATCCAGAACTTCTTGGCCTCGTTTAGGAGACTTATGAGTTCTTCATCTTCATTGCCGGTCACGGCAAGTATTTACGCTTTATTGGTGCTGATCTGGGCGGCAACGCCACTGGCGATTGTCTGGAGCGTGGCCGAGATTCACCCGATGTGGGTGCTGATCATTCGCTATTTTGGTGCCTCGATTATTGCGTTGTTCCTGTTGAAAATCATGCGCGACCCGCTGCCTTTTGACCGCACTTCAATGAAAAGTTATCTGGCAGGCAGTTTGAATTTAATCGGCGCGCAGCTGTTTATTTATCTGGCGGCCAATTATCTGACCTCAGGATTGATGGCACTGATTTTTGGTTTTTCACCGCTGATCGCCGGTTTAATCGGGCATATGATTTTAAAAACCCATAAACTGATCTGGCTGCAATGGCTCGGCATGGCAGTGGCCGTCGCCGGTTTTTGTTTTGTTTTTGCCGACTCGGCAGACAGCAAGATCAATCCTTGGGGTGTAGTGCTGATGCTGATCAGTATGGTGTCTTATATCAGCTCGATCTTCTGGGTTAAACAGATCAGTGCCCCCTTGAGTCCGATGTCGCAAGCGACGGGGTCATTGCTGATCTCCGCAGCTGGTTCACTCATTTTAGTACCCTTTATCTGGCAACATATGCCGACTCAGTTGCCTAGCACACAGGCAATGATCGGTTTCGTATTTACCATGATCATGTCCTCGATTGTGGCAATGCTGTGTTATTTCTGGCTGATTCGCCGTCTAAATGCTTCGACCGTTTCATTGAGTAATGTGATGACGCCGGTGATCGCTCTGGTATTGGGAGCAACCTTAAATCATGAAATTATCAGCAGTCATGCTTTTGCGGGAATTGCTGTGGTGATGTTCGGGATCATCATGTATTTCTGGAAAGAGTGGCGCGAGCAGTATTTTTCCAAGCATTAAAACTGTAAAAACCAAAAGGGCGAAAGCCCTTTTATTATTTTAGTGGAGAGTAAAGTGATTCAACAACGTGAGAGATCACGACTAAGCAACAATTTGTAAAACAACTTTCAAAAATAAATGATTAAGATTTTGATACATAAATCATTCAAGCTTGCACAAGCTTATTTAGGACAGTGTCAGGATGTCTGAATCCAATAAAATCGTAGTCTATGCAGCCCTGTTTGGTAATCTGGCGATTGCGCTGGTGAAATTTGTTGCGTCCTATATAACCAATAGTTCTGCCATGTTCAGTGAAGCAATTCATTCCGTAGTGGATACCTTGAATGAAATTTTACTGTTGTATGGCATGAAAAAATCAGAAAAACCTGCAAATGCCAAACATCCTTTTGGTTATGGGCGTGAACTGTATTTTTGGGCTTTTATTGTGGCACTGATGGTTTTTGCCCTGGGTGCGATTGTGTCCATCTATCAAGGGATACAGCATATTCTTCAGCCTGAAGTCATGCAGGATCCATTGATCAATTATATTGTGCTGGGTCTGGCGATTCTTTTTGAAGGATTTTCATGGTCAGTGGCTTTAAAAACCTTTCGTAAACAAAAGGGAAATCTGGGATATTTTGAAGCCTTTCGACACAGTAAAGATCCAACGACCTTTACCGTGTTATTTGAAGATACTGCCGCCCTGGTCGGCTTGGTGATTGCTCTGGTCGGTATCTTTCTGGCGCATCAACTGAATATTCCTGAATTGGACGGTGCCGCATCGATTTTAATTGGTATTGTTCTGGCGGTTTCTGCCTGGTTTCTGGCACGTGAAACCAAAGGTTTGTTACTGGGTGAAACGGCAGATCCAAAACTGCGTGAAGATGTATTGAACATTGCTCAACAGGATGCGGCAGTTTTTAGTGCTAATGGGGTATTGACTGAGCAGATGGGTGCTCAGCAAGTCATTGCATCATTGAGTCTGGAATTTAAAGATGATTTAACTTCTGATGAAATTGAAGCCTGTGTCAACCGGATCGAAGCGCAGATTAAACAGCTGCACCCGGAAATTATTGCTTTATTTGTGAAACCCCAAACCAAGGCCGTATGGCTGGAACGAACTCAAGGTCGTGTATAAAGATCTAAAAAACGCTTGAGGTTGGTATTTTGATCTCAACTTGCCTTTCTCGCACAATTGATGTGATGATACTGAGGTATGGCGAATTTCATCATAAAATCATCAATGGGCAGACATGCTTTTGTCAGCATGGGCTTATAAATATTGAGTATCATTTTGTATTTTTAGACAGAAGGGCGCGAGCGATATTTTTCTAGATAATCCAAGGCTTCAGCCAGCCATAAGGTCGATGAAATGCCATTTTTTTGCTAAAAATAACAAAAACATACATGATTTTCTGTGACGGATTTCATACTATGTTGTAGTGTGCCTGTTTTTAGTTTGTATGCTCATTAAAAGATGCACCGCTTGACCATTTCAAGAGGTTGTTGTCTTGCATATAGCGAATAATAAATAGTGGATGTTTATGCAAGATCTTCTCAAAACTAAAAAATTCCAGTTAATCACGGAATCCAGTTGGAAACATCTCTGGTCTAAGCCAGTGTTTGAGTATCTGCATTCAGATCATTTCGACGGAAAACAGTTTCGTAATCTTGAGCATGCTTCTCTATCGCGCGGTCGCTTTGATTTATACAAATGGCTCATTACCCGAAAATCCAAGACCTGGAATGTTAATCTTGACGAGGAACGTGCCGAGTTTTTTTCTCGTCCGCGCGCATTGCCACAGCAGCGTCCAGATGCAGCTCTGGATGACTGGCAAGTCTGGTTTATTGGTCACGCCACCACATTAATTCAGATCGGCCCCTATAATTTCCTGACTGACCCGGTCTGGGCGGAATATGCCAGTCCTTCGGCTTCCACAGGGCCGCAGCGGGTCATTCCGGCTGGCATTGCCCTGGATGAGTTACCCCAGATTGATGCGGTACTGCTCAGCCATAATCATTATGATCATATGGATCTGGCCAGTCTGGAATGGCTGCACAACACTTTTGAGATGCCGATTTATACTGGTCTGGGTAATGCCTGGTATTTGCCAGAACATTATACTGTGCATGAAATGGACTGGTGGGAAAATGCCTTTTTTGAAGAGATCCGGATTGTCTATACGCCGGCTCAACATGCATCAGGGCGCGGTATGCGCGATCAGAACTGCGCACTCTGGGGAGGCTTTTCTTTATTACATGGCAAGGAACATTGTTTCTTTGCCGGAGATAGTGGCTACGCCTCACATTTTAAAGAAATTCGTAAACGTCTGGGTGCACCGCGAATTGCCTTACTCCCGATAGGAGCGTATGAACCGCGTGAACTGATGCGCGCGATCCATATGAATCCGGAAGATGCCTTTCATGCCCATCATGACTTGCAGGCCAAATGTTCACTGGCGATTCATTACCGTACTTTTCAGCTCACAGATGAAGACCGGGATGCACCGGAACATGAGTTGCATGAGATCATCAAGCATTCTTCCAAATTGATTAATCCGTTTTACTGCATACGGGAAGGCAAACGGATTATTGTTTAAGTACTTCCTGTTGTTCCTCTTGGATGAGTTGAATGGCCACTACAGAAAGCATCAGCATGGCGGTATTCATTACCACAGGATTGAATGCCGCAGTAAGTTGCAACGGGGCTGTGAATGCAATCAGCAGTAGTAATCCAGCAAGTCCGATAATATTCAACCTATGCAAGAGTATGGACCGGTTCCATTTCAGAAAGCATAAGCCAAATAGCATTTCACATCCTCCGGAAAGTCCAACCAAGACTTTGGCCAGTCCCAGCTCAAAACCCATATTTTGCCAGATTGTGATTTCAGCGGGTGATTGGAACAGAATTTTTGGAATGAGTCCCTGATAGAGCCATAGTATGACCAAAGTCAGCTGGATAGTACGCAGTGGTTGTAGGAATACAGGTTTAGGATTCACGAACAGCTTCTTACAGAAAATGGCGTTTATTTTCGCTGGATGGAATCAGGCAATACTTGGTTTTACCAAATAGCTTGTAACGATTTAAAGCGACCACACGATACAGAAAATCTCGGATAAAATGTGGAACCAAATAACCTGCGCTCATTAAATTAAAGGGAAAACCGAGATGCTGCAGCACCTTCAGCAAGGCAGTCGATTCCGTATAGAGTGTGCCATCTTGAATGACGAGCATGGTGGTGTAATGTTCAGTAGACATCTGATAATGTTCGAGCAGTGCTGTACCTAAAGGCGATTGGGCGGAGACCAGTTTAAACTGAATCTTTTTATCGTATTGAATCAAAAACCGTGCCCAGCCATTACAGATCACGCAAACAGCATCAAATAAAACGATGTCGTATTGTTGAATGATGTCTTCAATATTTGGATGCATTGTTGTATTTCTTTTTGTGCCAGCTTGTTTCTATAGTGCTTGATGCTGCAATAAAAAACCACCCGAAGGTGGTTTCTATACATGTCTAAACTGGCTTAGAGAAAGCTAGGCAAACCTTTGGCTGGATCGCTTTCACGTGCTGCTTGGGCATCTGCTACAGTCATACCTAAGGCCTTAGCAACGCCTTGCCCATAAGCTGGATCGCAAGCGTAACAGTTGCGGATGTGACGGTATTTAATGAAATCTAGCGCATCACCCATCGCTCCGGCCGTGTTATTAAACAGAGCCTGTTTCTGCTGGTCATTCATCAGGTTGAACAGGGCGCGTGGCTGGCTGAAGTAATCATTGTCATCTTCACGGAAATCCCAGAAATCGGCATCACCGGTGATTTTCAGTGGAGGCTCTCTGAATTCCGGTTGTTCCTGCCACTGGCTAAAACTGTTCGGCTCGTAATGTGGCAATGAACCATAGTT
Organism: Acinetobacter lwoffii; assembly: GCF_015602705.1. Lineage (NCBI taxonomy): Bacteria > Pseudomonadati > Pseudomonadota > Gammaproteobacteria > Moraxellales > Moraxellaceae > Acinetobacter > Acinetobacter lwoffii. Next base: position 2,632,894 of record NZ_CP059081.1, on the reverse strand, counting down.
GCCATCCATGCGGCCTTGACCATCACGGCGGTTCGAATGTACAGGACAACGTGCAGCATTGACTGGAACCTGTGAATGATTCACGCCAACACGGTAACGCGCTGCGTCGGCATAGTTCACTAAACGTGCCTGTAACATACGGTCCGGTGAGTAGCTGATGCCCGGTACAAGATTACTTGGTGCAAAGGCTGCCTGTTCTACATCCTGGAAATAGTTTTCCGGATTGCGGTTCAGTTCGAATTCACCGACTTCAATCAGTGGATAATCGCCCTTTGGCCAGACTTTGGTCAGGTCAAATGGATGATAAGGCACTGTTTCGGCTTCCAGTTCCGGCATGATCTGAACGTACATTTTCCATTTTGGATACTCACCACGCTCAATGGCATCAAATAGGTCAGTCTGACTACTTTCACGATCTTTAGCAATCAAATCTGCAGCTTCAGCATCGGTCAGGTTTTGAATACCTTGCTGGGTACGCATATGAAATTTCACCCAGAAGCGTTCATTCTGGGAATTGATAAAACTAAAGGTATGGCTGCCAAAACCATGCATATGACGGTAACCAGTCGGGATCCCTCGATCCGACATAACAATAGTCACTTGATGCAGAGCTTCAGGCAAGAGTGTCCAGAAATCCCAGTTATTGGTGGCACTGCGCTTGTTGGTTTTCGGGTCACGTTTGACTGCTTTATTCAGGTCAGGGAACTTGCGGGCATCCCGCAGGAAAAATACCGGAGTATTGTTGCCGACCAGATCCCAGTTGCCTTCTTCAGTATAGAATTTTAAGGCAAAACCGCGAATATCACGTTCTGCATCGGCTGCGCCACGTTCACCTGCCACCGTTGAGAAACGCGCAAACATTTCGGTTTTTTTGCCGACTTCAGAGAAAATTTTAGCGCGGCTATATTGGGTAATATCATTGGTCACGGTAAAGGTACCGAAAGCACCTGAACCTTTGGCATGCATACGACGCTCTGGAATCACTTCACGGACAAAGTTGGCCAGTTTTTCATTCAGCCATAAATCCTGAGCAAGCAAAGGTCCACGCGCACCTGCCGTCATACTGTTCTGGTTGTCGACCACAGGCGCACCAGCTTCAGTGGTCAGGTGGGTGACAGGGCATTTTTTAAAATCTTGGCTCATCTTTCCTCTCCAAGTTTTGAATATCTTATGTCGTTTACCTAGTATTCATAAAATATTGAGATATATGCTAATCAGATCAGGTTTCGCTATATTTACAATATCTTTAAATAAAGGGTGTTACAGCACAAAACGGAATTCAGGGTATAATTGAGTGAGCTCACTCAAAAAATATTTTTAAATTTAATAAAGTTTAAAATGTTGAAAATTAAATGGTTACTCTTAAAAAGTAACGGGTTTTCCACTCTGTGACAATAGATCTCTTTCATAAATCAAAAAACGACCTTCTTTTTGGTTAATATTTGCACTCCGGATTTCTTGGCATTCGTGCATAATCTGCGGATGAAATACATCGATTCAAACAAGCTTTCTGATCCTCAGTTCAAGCGATACACAGGCATCTCATGGTCAACTTTCTATTTGATGGTTGAGCAATTGCAGAAGCATGTCTCTGCCAAAGGCAGACCGCCCAAGTTAAGCCTGGAGGATCAGGTTCTGCTCTGTCTGAGCTATTGGCGGGAATACCGAACCTTATTTCACGTTGCGACGAGTTACGGGGTTTCAGAGCCCACAGCCTCAAGAATTGTCCGTCATGTTGAAGACTGCCTGATTCGGTCCAATCTGTTTAATTTACCCAAAGATTTACCCGAGGGCGAAGGCATCGACTGGAATGTTGTGATCGTGGATGCCACGGAAATTCCAATCCAAAGACCTAAAAAAACAGAAGAAAAGCTATAGCGGCAAGAAAAAGACCTATACCTTTAAAGTACAGGCCATGATTCACTACAAAACTCAGCAAATTATGAGTTTATGTACCAGTCGCGGTGCAGTGCATGATTTCGAGTTGTTCAAACGCAATTTAAACCAGATTCCTTTTGGGGCTTTTATCCTTGCAGATAAAGGCTATCAGGGGATTTATGTGTTGTATCCGAATAGCCTGTTGCCATTAAAAGCCAAAAGACACTGTAAATTGGATCCTGAATTGAAAATCTATAATCAAGAAATCAATAAAAGAAGAATCGGAATTGAGCATGTATTTGGCAGCCTGAAAACCTTCAAAATTCTTGCTGAGCGTTATCGAAATAGAGGTAAAAGGCTTGGTTTGAGATTCAATTTAATCGCTGGAATCTACAACTTGGAGCTGAGTAAAAAATGATTTATGAAAGACATCTAATATCAAATTCTATATATTTTGAATAACTCGAATAATGAATGGGATTAAACGAAAATAACAATATCTAAGTCGATAATATGTTTTTATCAAAGGATAAAAATAATAAGTGAATAGTATTGTTTAAAATAAATTTTATAACTGATTTATTTTAAACGTTTTTTTAATCGAGTTTTGTTGGGCTGAAGAAACCCATAAAAATAATGAATGAAATAAGGGTGTTTTCTGGCTATAACTCCCATTTTTGCATATAGAAAATCCTGGCTAAATGGGCTTTATTTTTGAAAAAGCATTGGCAAATATGCTTGAAAATTAGTCAGTCGGCCCTATAATTATCTCACTCCTTCCTCCAAATTATATAGAGAGCAAGATGGCCAAGAAAAAAACAGCCGAGCAGGTAGTGATCCACAATTTTGTGGCAAAACACATGCATGAAGTCAACAAAAGCCAGGTTTTTGTAGATCGAAAGAAAAATTCAAAACGTGGCTACAACAAGCACAGACAAGGGCGATATTCCATGGAAGATCGCCCTTTTTTAATGGCCGCTTAAGGTCTGTAAGGTGGCTGGGGACGATGTGGGGGCTGCTTAGGATTAGTTTTAACTGGAGAGAGCGGGGCGACAGGTCGGTTGTTACGAGTTTGCGAATATTGATTTGGATACCGGGATGATGTTGTCGATTCATCCGCGATTAAGTCATTAAAGAATTTATTGAGTTTGCTTTGCACTGGTGCTTTGTGGTGAGGGGAATGAGGCTGTGGTCTGGCCTGCTGAAAACTGGCAAATTGATCTTTTTGTTGGTGATAGAGTCTGGCAGCAATGACGGAGGGGTCATCTCTGCCTAAACGCCGCCGTTGCGATGCCGAAATTTCAATGCCCAATAATGGAGTCATTTTAGGCCGATCGGCATAGCTCATTGCTCGATTGCTGGCGGGGCGTATATAAGATGAACCGGAATTATGAGCTTCTTTGCGGGCAGCCAAGGCCGGTGCAAGAATGACCACATAGAACACCGCAACAATCATGAACAGGATGACCAGAAATTCCATAACCACCTTTACCACTGTCGAGGGACTGGAAAAAGTCCCGTATTAGGCACTCACCATACGTGATGCAGATTTCACCATATCCCCTAAACCATGGGTTCTGAAATAATATTCTAACCAGCTTTTTACCATGAGCGGATTGTCCATTTTTAACACATGTTGCAGCAATTCTTGTGCATCACTCATCGGAACATGACAAATGGTTTTACGTACCCGCAAAATATTACTGGAACTCATCGACAGGGTATTAAAGCCCATGGCCATGAGCAAAACTGCAGACAGCGGATCGCCCGCCATTTCACCGCAGATACTGACCGGTTTTTCATTACGATGACAGTCCTGCACCAGACGGGTCAGGGCACGCAGTACTGCAGGGTGTAAATGTGAATAGACATTGGCTACCCGTGGATTATTGCGATCCACAGCCAACAGATATTGGGTCAGATCGTTGGAGCCGACCGAGAAGAAATCCACCAGTTCGGAAAATTCATCAATCTGATGAAGCACACTCGGCACTTCCACCATGATGCCGAGTTTTGGTTTATTTACCTTGACCTGTTCTTCTTCTTGAATCGCCGCATGGTCACGTTCCAGCAGATAGAGCGCTTCCTCGACCTCGCTGACACTGGTCACCATCGGCAGCAGAATATGCAGGTTATTCAGTCCGATACTGGCTTTGAGCATGGCGCGAATCTGTGAAGAAAAAATTTCCGGATGATCCAGGGTAAAACGAATGCCACGCCAGCCGAGTGCCGAATTTTCTTCTTCAATCGAGAAATACGGCAGGTCTTTGTCTGCACCAATGTCCAGCGTTCGCATCACCACCGGTTTATTGGCAAAATGACTGAGTTGCTGACGATAAATCGCACGTTGTTCTTCCTCGCCCGGGAAGCGGTCACGCAACATAAACGGAATTTCAGAACGGTATAAACCGACACCTTTGGCACCGCGCTGCACGCCACGCACCACATCAATCATCAGGCCGGTGTTGACGTACAGTTTTACGGCGACGCCATCCGGGGTAATTGCATCTTTGGTTTCGTACTGACGCAAATCTTTGGCAATCTGTTCTTCTTCTTTTTGAATTTCTTTATAGCGACTGCGCAGGCGACGTGGCGGATTAATAAAGACCCGACCCTGATGCGCATCGACAATCATCTCCACATCATCGAGGGTATTGATTGGCAGTTCGGTTACACCGACTACGGTGGGAATGCCAAGGGCACGCGCCACGATCACCATATGCGAGTTCATGGCGCCTTCGGTAGTGACAATCGCGGCAATTTTATCTACAGGTAGTTCAACCAGTGCAGCCGTCGATATTTCCTCACCAATCAGAATACTTTCATCGGTCAATTCACGGTGACTGGCATCGGCTTCCTGTAAACGCGCCAGAATACGGCGGCCCAGATCTTTTAAGTCCGCCACCCGCTCACGTAAATAGTCATCTTCCATCTGGGAGAATTGTGCCACATGATTGTCAATGACAATTCGCACCGCGCCTTGTGCCCAGTGCCCTTCACGAATAAAGGCCTTGATTTCTGAAGGCAGGGCATTTTCATCCAGCATACGCAAAAACACGCTAAACAGTGCGCGTTCCTCGGCCATCAACGCATCCTGCATTTTGTCATCTAGCGACTGAATTTCTTCGCGGACTGAATTCAGGGCGTTATCTAATAGCTCCAGTTCTTCGCTAATGTCATCCGCTTCACGGTCAGGGACTGCGGCAAGATCTGCTGGTGGATACAGAATCACTGCACGACCTAAGGCAATGCCACCGGAGCCAGAAACTCCCTGAAAGGTTTTATAGGCGGGCAGGTTGCTCGGCTTACGGAATACATCGATATTGCCAACGGCATGGGCATGGGCGATGACGCCAGAAAGCTGCGCGCAGAGTGTGACCAGAAAGGATTCAGCAGCTTCAGAAAAGTCCTGTGATTCTTTATTCTGAACCACCAGTACACCCATGACCTTACGGCGGTACATCACCGGCACACCGAGGAAGGAGTTATAAATTTCCTCACCGGTTTCAGGTAAAAACAGGAAGCGCTCATGTTTAGGGGCATTGTCCAGATTGACAATTTCTTCACGTTGTCCAACCAGGCCCACCAGACCCTCACCGGTCTGCAAAGACACATGGCCGACAGATTCTGCATTCAGGCCTTTAGACGCCATGAGCAGATAACGCTGATTGCGTTCATCGAGGAGATAGATCGAGCAGACATCAACCTGCATGGCCTCGGCCACATGCTTGACCATAATGTCGAGTGATTCATGCAAACTGGTGGACGCATTGATCTCCTGAACAATACGTCTCAAGGTGTCCAGTTGCATATTCGACATAAGGTCTGCTCCGTCTATTCAGAATTTCAGTGATTAAGTTTATTTATAACAATAGCCGCGTAAAAAATCTGCATTATTTATGCGATTTTTTAAGGTTTTTGCTGGGGTAGTTGCTGACACAACTCCACCAGGGCTTTGCGGTAAACATCACGTTTGAAATTCACGACTTGACCGAGTGGGTACCAGTAACTGACCCATTGCCATTGATCAAATTCGGGCGGATCAGACAGATTCAACTGAATATGCTGAACGGGGGCCGTGAGTTTGAGTAAAAACCACTTTTGTTTTTGACCGATACAGACCGGATCAGAGTCCGTACGAATGTATCGATGCGGCAAACGATAGCGCAACCAGCCTTTGGTTTGCGCGACTATCTGGACGTGTTCGGGCAATAAGCCAACTTCTTCTCTCAGCTCACGATAGAGTGCCTGCTCAGGGGTTTCTCCATATTGGATCCCGCCTTGTGGAAATTGCCATGCATTATGACCAATGCGTTTTGCCCATAAAACCTGTCCAGCATCGTTTGCCAAAATGATCCCGACATTCGGTCGGAAACCTTCAGAGTCGATCATTTGGCTACCTAAAAATTGTTTAATTTATGCCTTTGCCATCGGGGAGCATTATTTCGTTATCCAACTCGAAAAAAGCAAAGTTTAAAAATGTTAAAATTGCTATGATCTTAACGAATTTCTATCGACTAGCGGAGATAGATTTACAATTTTTTTCTTAAATTTCAGTTTTAACGAGTATTTTCATGAAATTGGCGCTATTTGATCTCGATCACACCTTGTTAAACACGGATTCGGATCATTCTTGGGGAGAGTTTTTGGTCAGTGAGGGCCTGGTCGATCCAGTTCAGCATCGCGCCATGAATGACAAGTTCTATGACGATTATAAAAAAGGTGAGCTGGATCCTTATGCCTATAATGAATTTGTGTTCCAGTTTCTAACCCAACATGACAATGATTATTTGATTGAATTACATCAACTGTTCATGCAAAAAGTCATTCGTCCACAAATGCGTCCTGAAGGTTTTAAAGCCATTGGGCGCCACCATGAAGCAGGGCATACCTTAGTGGGCATTACCGCGACTTCAGACTTTATTACCGCCCCCATTTTTCGTGAATTCGGAATTACTGAAATTATTGCCACCAATGCTGAAGTCATTGATGGTAAATATACTGGTAAAGTCATCAATACCGCATGCTATCAGCAAGGCAAGTTGGTGCGTCTGGAACAATGGCTGGAGGGTCGCAATGTAACCGAGTCTTGGGCCTATTCAGATTCGATTAATGACCGTTTCTTGCTGGAATATGCGGATCATGCGATTGCAGTGAATCCGGATGATCGCTTGGAAACTCTAGCCCAAGAACAGGGCTGGGAAATACAGGACTGGTCCATCTAAGCATTCCAGCTTTATTCATGTGATTTATTTAGTACAACTTCGGTTGTGCTTTTTATTTTCCTCAATGGAATATTAATGTTTTTTCACAGTCCGGCTGAATCAGACATGCTATGCTCGAAAAACAGGACATGATAACAATAGTAGATTCTGAGGTATGAGATATGACTCACGTTCGACCACGTATGACACATCTGTTCCAGCAGCTTGGCTTGGATGCCAGTGCAGAAGGTATTGAAACATTTATTCACGAGCATCAATTACATAAAGATCTGACTTTACTGGATGCGCCGTATTGGTCAGAGGCACAACGTCAATTTTTAAGCGAGAAAATAGCATCTGATGGCGAATGGGCGATTGTGGTAGATCAACTCAATGAATCCTTGCATGAAAATTCAACCAGTGAAGGATAAGATATAAAGCCAATCGTATGATTGGCTTTTTTAGACTATGACCTTACCTTTAGCGAATCCGTTTCCAGATCGTGACTTGTGACAGCGTGTGTTGATACTTTCTGGCCGTTTCCCGAATCACAAAAGGCACATCTTGAGGTTCGGCCACCAATTCAAAGTGCTGGGTTAAGATACTGGTCATACCGGCCAAGGTGGTGATGTTTTCCCCATCCTGTTGAAAACCGCCCAGCCATTCGCTACGCGCCGTATGTTCTTCCAGCCAGGTATAAGGCGAACTCAGCATTAAAATTCCGCTCATATTAATACGCTCATGAATCTGCAATAAAAAGTCTTTCGGATGATGCAGCCGGTCAATCAGGTTGGCTGCCAGAATAAAATCATAGCCGCTAAAATGTGCTTTCAGGTTGCAGGCATCGGCCTGAAAAAATTCCGTTTTAGATGTAAACTGATCCAAAGTAACATCTTCAAGTGAACAGCTTTTTTCTTCGCTTAATTCACCTTCTAGCGGCAGCTGATAATGTACCTTGTCGCCTTGAGCCAAATAGACCGCTTGCTGAATAAAGCGTGCAGAAAAGTCCAGACCGGTCACTTGATCAAAATAGCGTGCCAGTTCAAAGCTGGCGCGGCCGGTAGCACAGCCAATATCTAAGGCACGATGGCACGGCGTTTGCTGAAAATAGGGTTGTGCCAGATCGACCAGTGTTTTGGCAAAATTAGCGATACCAAAATATTCGATATCATACTGGAATTCCAGATATTGGGAGACCAGCTGGTCGCTTTCATAATGCGAAGGGAAATGTTGCAATGCTTGATCAGAAGCGACGTAGCGAAAACCAGCGTGCTGAAAGAAATGCCGTCTGAAGGCGTAGCGGGAACTATATAAAGCTTCATTGCCCGCCGAAATCCAGGAGCCACCTTTCATCAGGTTATGGCGACCGTCAAAGGTCGGTGTACTGAAATCATCATAAAATGGATGCACCTGAAAACCCTGAAATGGATAGATCGGGGTTTCAGTCCACTGCCAGACATTGCCTTGAATATCGTAAAAATCACCCTGCTTGAAATGATCCACCGGACAGGAGCTGGTGCCGTATTTCAACTCGATATTGGCCTGTTCAGGACTTTGTAAATCTGGATCCAGGTCTGAAACGGCATACAGGCGATACCATTCATCTTCAGTCGGCAAGCGAATGGTTTTTCCAAGCTGTTGCGATTTCCACTGACAAAAGGCCTTGGCTTCATGATAATTCACTTCTACCGGCCAATCCCAAGGCATCGGCACTTCTTCCAGCATCAGTCGCAGTGACCAACCCAATTCAGTTTTGCGCCAGAAACAGGGATGAGCAGCTTGTGAAAATTGCAGCCAGCCTAGACCTTCTTCACTCCAGTAGTGTTCGGTCTGATAGCCATCAGCTTCGACAAAGGCCAGAAATTCCTGATTCGATACCAGATATTTGGAGGCTGCAAAAGCTGCAACCTCGGCTTCATGCCGGCCGTATTCATTGTCCCAGCCATAAAATGGATGGTTAAAATCTTTCTGTAAATGCACTTTGCCTTCCGGCACATCCAGCAAAATATTATCCGGGGCCATGCCGGTAATAATATTGGCACGCCATTGCGGATGCTGGCGTACATGTTCCAAAGCATGCTGGCGGATCAGCACAGAAGAAGTTTCCAGATGGATCCGTTCATGTTCGATGCCCATGATGATGGTCCACCAAGGGTTTTGCCAGTTTAAGGGTAGAGTTAGCGGAGCATGTTCAAGGATGTTCAGGATCAGGGCGCGTACCTGATGCCGATAATCACGGACTTCCTGCACACTGGGCCAGTCATAGTGCACTTCATCCAGGTCATCCCAGCTCATCTCGTCTACACCGATCGCGAAGATACTTTCAAAATGCGGATTTACGCGTTCGCTAATTAGCTTGCTGAGCAGCAGTTTATTGACAAAAAAAGTGGCGGTATGGGCAAAATAAAAAATTAGCGGATGACGTAAAGTAATCGGCTTGATGAAAAATGCATCTTCATGTTTGAGGCATTCAAACAGTTGTTCATAGGTGTCAAAGGTGTTCAGGAAATATTCGCGCAGGCAGTGCCGGGCAGTCTGTTCATCGGCAAAATCAAGTGCCGGCGTGGGCAGCAGCATCGGTTTGGCCGAAAGCCACAGGCTGCTTGTATTTGTTTTATCTTGAGAGTGGGATTTTAAGGGAGAATCGAGCTGCATCCGTCAGGCTCCATCGAATAGTTTTAAGCATTCCTCTGCACTGCAAAAGAATGGAATTGTCTTAAAAATACTCGAAAGATATCGCCAGATGGGGTGTATTTAGGTAACAAAATGCTGCACCGTTTTGGATGCAGCATGTTCAGGAACGGCTTAAATAGACAGCGAGGCACCCTGCATGAGCTGAACCAGAGCCTGAGCTGCTTTGGACTGAGTACGACCGGGATGCCAGACCATGCCCAAACGACGGTTCATTTCCAGATTAATATCCAGCTGGTGCAGGTCATGATTGACCAAAGTTTTTGGCAGTACCGACCAGCCCAAACCAATTGATACCAGCATCCGGATTGATTCCAGTGGATTGTTGCTCATACTGACTTTTGGTTTAATACCCTGTTTTTCAAACTCGGCCAAAGTAATCTGCGAGGTATAGGTCTGTGATGAGGGCAACAGGCTCGGGTAGTCGAGCAAATCTTCCAGACACAGATTTTTTTGCTGCGCCAGCGGATGAAACGGTGCCACCACAAAGACCAGAGGATCATTCCAGATAGTTACATAATTCAGACGCGCATCACCCCGTGGCGGCAAGGTTAAAAATGCCAGTTCCAGATCGCCGGCAATCACCTGTTCATGCGCCTGCTCGGAATCAACAAAATGTACATCCAGGGTTACGTCCGGATATTCCTGGACATAACGGCGCAAATGACTCGGCAGATGATGCAGGCCAATATGATGACTGGTACCAATTTTCAGTTTGCCCTGTACCTGACCTTGTTCATGGCTCAAGGTATAATGAATATCCCCGAGTTCATTCAGCCAGTTTTTCACTTTAGGCAACAGGGAGTGTGCCGCGTGGGTGGCCTGTACGCCACGTCCGGCAGATTCAAACAGCTTGACCCCAAAGTATTCTTCCAGACTGTGAATACGTTTGGTGACAGCAGGCTGGGTAATGAAGAGCTGATCTGCGGCCAGAGAAATCGAACCGGTTTCCATGACTTTCACGAAGGCTTCAAAGGCTGCGAGATTCATCTTAATCACCTATAAAGAATTTTTATGTGTAAATCTATTATTGTTATATTTTAAGAATAAATCAAAGTAAAATTACCTTATCTATGTTGCAGTGCTGAATTACTATACATTTTCAAAGCCTTGGCATTTTAAAAACTAAAAAAGACTGCCTTTCTCAAAACAGCCTTTCATCTGGAACCTCGACCGAAGAGTTTAGACGGTAATGTCCTCATTCTGCTGTTGGTTATTACCCTCCCAGATTTTTTCGTGGAAGAAGAAAGCCACTGCTTGTACCGTTGGCTCTAATAAACTTAAGGCAATGGCCATGGTCAAACTGCCAGTCACCAAGTAACCCACAATCATCGCTACTGTAATATGCATAATGTAGTAGCTGAAGGTCTTTTTGAACATGCGCTGGTTGTTGTCTACAAAGCGTTGAATATGTGCCATGTCGAAGTTCCTTAAAAATAATCTCTGTCGATGAAGAAATAATAATAATTCTCATTTGATTTGTAAAAGCGAATATTTTTTATAAATTAATCGGAAAATTAGATTTATGGAAATAGAGCTAAAGCATGATTTGATTCAGCTTTTAAAAGATTCCAAAAAGTTTTTTAACTGATAAAAATGATAAATTAGATTTATGTGATTGCAGCGATATAATCAAAATCAGAGAAAGAATTTACCCAGTCCAGTGGAGTATATCGACATGGCAGGCGAGACCCAAACAGTACAAAAGCAAAATGCAAAAACACTATATGACAAGTTGTGGGATGACCATTTAGTAACGCAACGTGATGATGGTTCTGCCTTACTCTATATCGACCGTCACCTGTTGCATGAAGTAACCTCACCACAGGCATTTGAAGGGTTGCAATTGGCCGGGCGCAAGCCATGGCGTTTAAGCGCTAACATTGCTACACCGGATCATAACGTACCGACCTCGAAAAAAGAGCGTGAGCAGGGCGTAGCCGGAATTGAAGATGAAACCTCGCGCATTCAGGTGCAAACCTTGGATGATAACTGCAAGACCTTTAATATTGTTGAATTTGATATTAACGATATCCGTCAGGGCATCGCGCATGTAGTTGGGCCGGAGCAGGGCTTGACCTTACCGGGCATGACCGTGGTATGTGGTGATTCGCATACAGCAACCCATGGTGCTTTTGGCTGCTTGGCGCATGGTATCGGGACATCCGAAGTTGAACATGTATTGGCGACCCAATGCCTGGTTCAAAAGAAGATGAAAAACATGTTGGTACGCGTTGATGGCAAATTAGGCCAGGGCGTGACACCGAAAGATGTGGTCTTAGCCATTATTGGCAAGATTGGTACCGCAGGCGGTACTGGTCACGCGATTGAATTTGGCGGTCAGGTCTTCCGTGACATGTCGATTGAAGGTCGTATGACCGTGTGTAATATGGCGATCGAAGCCGGTGCACGCGTGGGTATGGTTGCTGTGGATGACAAAACCATCGAGTATGTTAAAGGTCGTCCTTATGCGCCAACTGCGGAACAGTGGGATCAGGCGGTAGCGTACTGGAATACATTGCATTCGGATGAATGTGCATATTTTGATACGGTGGTCGTGTTGCAAGGTGAAGAAATTGAGCCGCAAGTGTCTTGGGGAACTTCTCCTGAGATGGTCATTCCAGTGTCTCAAGCAGTACCAACTTTAGAACAAGCCAAAGACGATGTACAACGCAATGACTGGAACCGTGCTTATCAATATATGGGCTTAAATGCCGGTCAGGCCTTGGTTGAGATTCAACTGGATCGTGTCTTTATCGGTTCGTGCACCAATTCGCGTATTGAAGATATCCGTGCTGCAGCCGAAGTGATCAAAGGTCGTAAGGTCGCATCTTCAATCAAACAGGCGATGGTGGTTCCGGGTTCTGGTCTGGTCAAAGCTCAGGCAGAAGCGGAAGGTCTGGACAAGGTATTTGTCGAGGCGGGCTTCGAGTGGCGTGAACCTGGCTGTTCAATGTGTCTGGCGATGAATGCTGACAAGTTACAACCAGGCGAGCATTGTGCCTCGACTTCGAACCGTAACTTTGAAGGTCGTCAGGGCAATGGCGGTCGTACTCATCTGGTGAGTCCAGCCATGGCAGCCGCTGCTGCGATCGCAGGTCACTTTGTTGATGTCCGTTCATTTTAATTGGTACGTAGGAGCACAGACATGAAAGCTTATACCGTTGAACAAGGTATCGTTGCACCTTTAGACCGTGCCAATGTCGATACAGATTTAATTATTCCAAAACAGTTTTTGAAATCGATCAAACGTACCGGTTTCGGTGAAAATTTGTTTGATGAATTGCGTTATCTGGATGAAGGTTATCCAGGTCAGGACAATTCAGTTCGTCCGATCAATCCGGACTTTGTCTTGAACCAGCCACGTTATCAGGGCGCATCTATTTTAATTTCACGTGCCAACTTTGGTTGTGGTTCTAGCCGTGAACATGCGCCGTGGGCCTTGAGCGAATATGGTTTCCGTACCGTGATTGCGCCAAGCTTTGCTGATATTTTCTTTAATAACTGTTTTAAAAACGGTATGTTGCCTGTGATTTTGGCTGAAGATATTGTTGAGCAGTTATTTAAGGAATGTGCGGCAGATGAAGGCTATCAACTGACTATTGACTTGCAGGCACAAGAAGTTCGCACCCCTACAGGTGAAAGCTTTAAGTTCGAAGTCGATCCATTTCGCAAGCATTGCCTGTTAAATGGTCTGGATGATATTGGCTTAACTTTGCAGGTAGCGGATGATATTCGTGCCTATGAAGAAAAAACCAAACAATCGCGTCCTTGGGTATTTGCCGAAATTCATGGATAAATCAGTAAAAATTGTCATGGCATGACTGCGATGCCCTTGCTAATATCGGAAGATTATTGAGTTTTTTGATTGGGTAAGACAGACATTATGGCGAATTATTGGAAACAGTGGCTTGCTTTAAGTTCAGTATCGGTGCTGTTGACTGCATGTCAAAGCATCGACACGATGAAACTCAAACATGCCAAAGAAAGTACTGAGAGCAAAAGCAATGCCCTGATTTATTGTACAGGGACACCGGATTGCCAGTTCGAACGCTTCAATCAGACCATTATTGTCAACGCCGACAATGGCCGCATCAGTGATGAGGCGCTGAAGCAGAAACTGGTGCGCTTGCAGGCCAAAAATTTAAATCAGGCCAATCCGATTTATTTATCTGTGCCGGCAGGACAGCATGAACTGGTCGTGCGTTTTTATCCGATCAGTAAGGATAAAGCGGAAACTTTACATGTATTCCATCGTTTTCAGGCCAATAACCGCTATAGCTTAAAAATGTTTCGTGACCGTAGTGCGCGTAGCAGCAGTTTATTAAATTCTTCGGCGCCGGATCCGCTTTGCGTAGATCTGGTACAAGAGCAAAAAACCATTCGTCGTTTTTGCAAACCCTATAATGCAGTCACCGGGATTGCAGAGTTTGTAGAAAAGAAAATTTAACCTCTGTCAGGTCTGAATCTGACGTTTTAAACGGAAAATCTCATGTCTAAACAAATTTTGATTTTAGCTGGTGACGGTATCGGTCCTGAAATTGTCAAAGCGGCAGAGCAGGTGCTGACTCGTGTAAATGAAAAATTTAATCTCGATTTGACATGGGAACAGGGTTTACTCGGTGGTGCAGCCATTGATGCGCACGGTTCACCGTATCCAGACGTGACTTCTGAACAGGCTAAAAAAGCCGATGCGATTTTACTCGGTGCCGTAGGCGGTCCAAAATGGGACACGATTGAGCGTTCAATCCGTCCGGAACGTGGTTTATTGAAATTGCGTAGCGAACTGAATCTGTTTGCTAACTTGCGTCCAGCCATTCTTTATCCGCAACTGGCTAATGCTTCAAGTTTGAAGCCTGAAATCGTAGCGGGTCTGGATATTCTGATTGTACGTGAATTGACCGGTGGTATTTACTTCGGTCAGCCACGTGGTATTCGTGAACTGGAAAATGGCGAGAAGCAAGGCTATAACACCGACGTTTATTCAGAGTCTGAAATCAAGCGTATCGCCAAAGTCGCTTTTGAAATGGCCAATTTGCGCGGTGGTAAAGTGTGTTCAGTGGATAAAGCCAACGTGCTTGAAGTAACTGAACTGTGGAAACAGACAGTGACTGCGCTGAAAGATGCCGAATACCCTGAAATTAATTTATCGCATATGTATGTCGACAATGCCGCAATGCAACTGGTGCGTGCGCCAAAGCAGTTTGACGTGATTGTCACCTCGAATCTGTTCGGTGATATCCTGTCTGATGAAGCTGCGATGTTGACCGGTTCAATCGGCATGTTGCCATCGGCATCTCTGGATGAAAATGGCAAAGGCATGTATGAGCCTTGTCATGGTTCTGCACCAGATATCGCGGGTCAAAACCTGGCAAATCCATTGGCAACGATTCTTTCGGTGGCGATGATGCTGCGTTATACCTTCCGTGAAGAAGCCGCTGCTAAAGCGATTGAAGATGCAGTAGGTCAGGTCTTGGATCAAGGCTTGCGTACAGCTGACATTATGTCTGAAGGCATGCAAAAAGTCGGTACGGTTGAAATGGGTCAAGCAGTCGTTGCTGCATTGAACTAAGCCTGTTTCGATTCAAAAAAACGCAGCCTTGAGCTGCGTTTTTTATAATGGGCATATCAAATCCAAACCGCTTAACAGGTTCTGCCTGTGGTGCGTACCGCGGTCGCAATATTATCTTTAAGTAAGAAGGTGATTTTACATTGCAATTTGACGTCATAGCCGCCGGCAGGGCTTGCTGACACTGGAATCGGTACAGTGCCTGTCCCTGTGGCAGGAAACTGCGCTACAGGCAAAGGAATGGTAATGGGGCGTTGTACCACATAGCTTAATTGTTTTGCGCTGCGTTCAGGCTCACTGATCTGCTGGTAACCTAAACGTTTTAGATCCAGAGTTTGATCGATCAGTTGGCTGCTTTGCCCAATGAACTGTTGTAAATAGGCATCACGCTGCGCAGTTGTTGATGAGGTGGTGCTGCATGCATTAAGCAAACTGAATGCTGTACAGCATACTAAAATCAGTGTGAACTTCATGAGCTGTCCTCACACCAAATAAAATGAGTGTAAGCGCATTCCATGCAAAAATACTGTTGTGATTTGATACACGGTAGAAGTTTAGCGTGGTGAGGTTGATCCCTGATTTAATCCGATACAGGCTTTGAACTCGATGAGTACAGCTCAGCAAGCTCTACCGGTAAAGCGAATCGCCTGAACAATTTCATCTTTCAAGTCAAACCAGATTTGGCATTTCATCTCAATGTTATAACCACCATTTGAGGGCATCGGCATTGGTGCGCCGATCGGAATGCTCTGACTAATATTCGGCGTTCCCATTGGAATATTCATATCCCGAAAAATAGTGTAGCTGAGAAATTCTGTGGTTTGAATCGGTTGCTGGGAGGTCTTGAATCCAATGGCACGAAGATCAAGCTGGCTACGAACCTGTGCGGCAGTTTGACCTACATAAGGTTGTAGAGACTGATGCAGATGCTGATTGCCGCCGGTAGCGCATGCAACGAGAAACAAGCTGGAAAGTAGGGATAAGCATTTCATATTCATTGTTTTTATACATGTTATTTTTAATTCAATGAATAGTCGTGAATTTATAAGGCTGTGTCAAATTATTTTATTGATTGATAAATAATTCAAGTAATAAAAAAGCCACTAAAAGTGGCTTTTGCTTGCGCTAAAACTTAGCGTGCACGATATGTGATACGACCTTTAGTCAAATCATAAGGTGTCATTTCAACCTTCACACTGTCGCCAGTTAAAATACGGATATAGTGTTTACGCATTTTACCAGAGATGTGGGCAATCACTTCGTGACCGTTCTCTAAACGTACACGGAACATAGTATTAGGAAGCGTCTCGGTGACAACGCCTTCGAACTCGATGAGTTCCTCTTTATTGGCCATAGCCTACCTGAATGAATAAATTGGAAAGGCGCAAATTATAGTCAATTTTTTTGTAAAATACAAGACGAAACGGGCGTTAGACTGATCATCTGCCAGTAAAATAGGCGAACTGTCACGATAATTTTTTTAACTAAAAAGACACCTGTTTCTGTTGTCAGTTTGGTCAATCACAGTTAATCTAAAATTAATCTTTTTAAGTATAAATGAAGTACATACAAGGAAGGCTTTTGAGTGAGTCAGCTAACGGATGCATCAGTCGTATTGCGTTTAGGCTATCAGGCGATTCGTCGTGCGGGGTTGCCAACAGAAGAACTTTTGACCAAAGCAGGAGTGGCTTTAAATCAGGTGGAAGCCAATGACCGTACCCCGCTGAGTGCCCAATATGCCTTTTGGGTGGCGGCAGAGGAAGTCAGCAAGGACCCGGACATTGGATTGCATCTGGGTGAGCACCTGCCACTTTATCGTGGTCAGGTCATTGAACACCTGTTTGTTTCATCTGAAAATTTTGGTGAGGGACTGAAACGTGCTTTGGCTTATCAGCGACTGATCAGCGATGCCTTTGCTGCCAAATTAGTGATTGAAGATGATCGCTGCTATTTAACCAATGGTGAACAGCCTTTTGCTGAGAGTCTGGTCAATCGTCATTTTACTGAATGTGCCATGTCAGGTGTACTGCGTTTCTTTAAATTTATTACCGAAGGGCGTTTTGAGCCGATTTATATCGATTTTAATTTTTATAAAGGGGCACCTGATGATGAATACTTCCGGGTTTATGAGTGTCCGGTCAGTCTAGGTCAGAAAGAAACTCGTTTATACTTCGATCCGACTATCCTGGAATATCCGCTGTGGCAGGCTGAACCTGAGCTGTTGCAGCTGCATGAGCAACTGGCCATTGAAAAGCTACAGGAACTGGCAAGATATGATCTGGTCGGTGAAGTACGTCGTGCAATCGGCTCTACTTTGGAGAGTGGCGAAACCACGCTAGAAACTGTGGCAGCCCAGCTGAACATCACGCCACGCCGTTTGAGAACACAACTGAGTGAGGCACATACCAGCTTTCAGCAGATTCTCTCGGATTATCGCTGTCGTCTGGCCAAGCGTTTGCTGGCGAGTACCAATGAGAGCGTCGAGCGGATTGTCTATCTGACCGGTTTTTCCGAGCCAAGTACCTTCTATCGTGCCTTTAAACGCTGGACCAATGAAACGCCAGTGGAATATCGGAAGCGGAAGCAGCGTTAAAAATCCCTCCTAACCTCTCTTTAAAAAAGGGAGGAATTCCCCCATTGCTGTCCCACAATTTTTCACAAGAGGAAGCTCATTTGAGCTTCCTCTTGTTTTATGGGTATTTTATCGGGTGAAAATAAAGCTTTTAAAGTTCTTCTTTCAAACAAATTCACTTGAATTATTCTGAGTAAACGTTGAACTGTCCAACCTGTTTTCCCTAAATGTTGAGCGAAACTCACCAATAAATAGGCGATCATCGCAATCCAGATTTGTGTCTGAATTGCGTTCCTGCTGCGGCCTAGAAACGCTTTTAATTTGAGATTCTGCTTAATCGCCTTAAAGAACAGCTCAACTTTCCAACGATCTTTATAAATCGCCGCAATGGTGGAGGCGGCTAAATGAAAGTTATTGCTGAGAAAGCTAAAGTGCTTGCCACTTTGCTGATCTCTATATTCAATTCTTCTTAACACTGGGGCTTTTCTTTTTAGGGCATGTGCGCTATTCAGCTGAATGGTTTCATCTTTTAGAATACCTTTGGATTCAAGCACTGGATGTTGCCGGATCACCTGATACACAGATTTAGGCCTAAAACGTGGGACAAATCCAATGTTTTGAGCAGTCAGATTTGCATACCATTGGTAATCGACATAGCCTTTATCAAAAACTACAATGCTGCCAGCAGGAAACTGGAATTTGCGGCCTTGTACCATGTCATTTTCTTTGCCATTTTCAACTGCAACAAACTCAGGAATATCATTGCTGTGATTCAATCCTATGCTGAGTTTCATGCTGGCTTTTGAGTCGTGAACTTTGGCCCATTCACATAAGGAAAGCGACAGGTCAATATGACTGGCATCCAAGGAATACAAGGGATTCTTAAAGCGAAATTTATGAGCTACTTTTGAGTGTTCATAGTATTTAAGCAACTTGTAAAATAGCTGTTGATACAAGGCAGCAGGCTGCTGCTCATTGATTCGTGCCAGCGTGCTTCGGGGAATAGACTTTGCTCCGAGATGACTTAGCTTTTCCTGTTGGCACTCCAAATTGGATTGAATATCTCTCAGACTTTGCCTACAAGAGAATTGAGACATCAATATGGCAATAAACTGATCCCACCGGGAAGCCGCTCTAAATTTCTGTCCAACATGGTGTACTTTAGCAAGTTGTTCAAAATCCTGTCGCACAACAGGTTTAATTAGCTCATGAAATACGGTATTCTGATGTGACAAAACCTGAATCCTGGTCGTTAAAGTGTTTGTTTGCACTCATATTTTAACTGTTAGGACTCAGGTTTTTTTATTTAAAGCAAACTATGGGACAGCATTGGGAATTCCCCTCCTTTTAGGAGGGGTTAGGGGAGGTAAATATTCTAAAAAATTTAAAAACTATTCCGGCATATTCAGCCAGTGCGGACCTAAGGGTAATTCAGGTAATTCAAACTGCGCCGGATAATCAGCATGAATAAAATACAAACCATCTGCTGGCGCAGTCACACCAGCAGCTTTACGGTCTTCTGCCGCGAAAATATTATCAATATGATCGGCAGCATACATGCCCTGACCAATTTCCAATAAACATCCCATGATATTGCGCACCATATGGTGCAGAAAGCCATCGGCCTGAATATCCAGTACCAGATACTGACCATGCCGGATCAGGCGGCAATGGCTGACATGGCGGATGGGCTGATTGGACTGACAGGCTGCGGCGCGGAAGCTTTCAAAGTTATGCGTGCCTTCAAACTTTTTCGCGGCGTATATCATCTGTTCAACATCAAGTGGTGCATAGACATGGGTGACCTGTTTATGCAGCAATGCCGGGCGGACAGGGTGGTTATAGACCACATATCGGTAGCGGCGCGCCTGCGCCTTAAAACGGGCATGGAAGCTGTGATCCATTTCTTTGATCCACTGGATCGAGATGTCTTTCGGGAGTTGGCTATTGCAGCCCATCAGCCAGCCACGTTCAGAACGCACGGCATCCGTATCAAAATGTGCCACCATGTTGGTCGCATGTACCCCGGCATCCGTGCGGCCGGCACCATGCAAGAGGATCGGTTGATCGGCAACTTTGCTCAGAACCTTCTCAATGGTTTCCTGTACGCTTGCAACTCCCGGCTGTTGAGTCTGCCATCCCCGATAATGCATCCCACAAAACTCAATTCCCACCGCAAAACGCTGCATACTGACCTCAAAACCTTATTGATCGTACCAATGACGATGCCATTGCTCTACAGTGTCGTATTGTAAATACATTTTCAGGGCTTTTGCATACAGATCCGAATGGCCATAACTTTCATTCAGCAAAATTTTGCAGTGATTGACCCATTCGGCAATAGCATAGCGCTGATCCGTCGCACCAAAAGGCACTTGGGTGGTTAAGACAGAAATACAGCCCTGCTCATACAGTTGATCAATGAGTGCAATCATGGCGTCATTGACCGCCAGGTTGCCAGTGCCAAAACCTTGCAGAAATAAAAAATGCGGTGGTCGAGCCAAGAGGTTGTTCAGATTATTCAGCTGCTGGGTCAGATCAACCGGCTGCATCATGATGCTCATACAGTTGAATTCAGTCGCTTTCGTAATATCTTCTACCTTGACCTGATAACACGCTTGACTGGTTTGGATTGCAATATTGGCCTCAAGACCGGAAAAGGCATTTAACTCGGTAGTATGCTGTTTCAGTGCAGTTTGCGCATGTAGCAGCTGATGATGGAATGCCAGATAGACCCCAGCGCTACATTCGCTGACGGAATCTAGTGCAAATTTCAGGTTATCTAGGGCATCACTAAATTCACGCTGTTCATTGCCTTGAGCATTCAGCAGCGGATATTGGCTACCGGTCAGTACCACATGCGCCGAGTTTCCAATAAAATGTGCCAGTACTGCACTGGCATAACTCAGCGTATCTGTACCGTGAATAATCACAAAATGCTGGATCTGCCGCGATTGCAATTGCTGAATAAACTGTACCAGTTGCAACCAGTCGGTTGCTGTGCAGGCACTACTGTCCTTAATCGCGGGTGCATGGTGACATTCGACGAAATATTGCTCTGCAAGTATCTGTTCGAGCTTTGGAATAAATAAATCAGCAGGCATCGGTGCAAGAGGATCTCCCACACAGCCGAATGTGCCGCCCATATAAATTAATGCAATATTTTTTATCATAAAAAAAGCAGCCAATTATTGACTGCTTTAGTGTAAATCGAAATGCATCAAGATGCGATTTGATTCAGTAATTGCTCGGCGCGTTGCTGTTGTTCAGGAGTATATTCAGCTTCTCGCTCTGAAATGACTTCACGGGCAGCGGCATAGGCACCGAGTTGAATATATTGCTGGGCAAGATCAAGATTGAGACTTGCTTCATTAACATTCAGTAATTCCGGGAAAGATTGCACCAGAGGATCATGTTGATTGATCGCTGTCTGAGCTGGCGTAGTAGGTGCTTCTGGCGTGGTTTCCAAATGATCTAATTTGAAATCCATTCCGGATAGATTGGTTTGTACAACCGGCTCTGCCACAGGTGCTGCAGCTGTCAAGCTAGACAGATCAAACTCAGTCGCTGGTACCGCAATTTTCTCAGCTGCTGGTACAGGTGTGTCAAGTGAGAATGAAAAATCTAGAGGCTTGATTTCTTCATCGCTAGCCGGTAACTGTTCATTATTAGTGCTTAAATTGAGATCAAGATCAGGAATCTGATTAAGATTCGTTTTATTTTCAGAATCTGTTTCTAGACGATCAGAAGCTACAGAAGAAATTTCTGACGTTGTTGGCTCTACTTTAAAAGATTCAAAGTCAAACTGAACTTCATTAACCACTACTGGTGCTGATTCAGTCGGCACACTCTGAGTAAAGCTACTCTTTGGATTAAAGTCAAAACTGTTGTCTTGTTCAGGCTCAGTCTTTGTTGCGCTGGTTGAGGCAGGGGCAGCACTCGGCTTAAAATTAAATTCAAGAGGTGCTGGTTCTTCTTTAACTGGCGCACTTTCTTGTTGTAGTTGCTCGAATGCTAAACCAGCTTTTGTATCTACAGGAAGTGATGTAAGACTCAATTCATCAAAATCACTTGTATTCGATGCGAAAGCAACAGACTTAGAAACTGGATCTGGTTTAACCGATTTTTCTCTTTCATAGGCGCTTCTTTTTTCTTCAGCCTGAGATAGAATTTCATCGATTTTCAGAACACGAATATGATTAATCAGTTGGGTAATCGCAAAATCATCTTGCTGTAAGATATGAATATCCAATAACAGCAGATAAAACTCATGCTGTGAATTATCCCGATTCAGTGCCTGGTTAATCTGTGCTTCGGCCGCAAAAAAATTACGCTCCTGAATCAGGCCTTCAATTTTCTTGCGTGTTTCTGCTGATAATGGCGTTGCTGATTTTTTTGTGACCCCGACTGGCTCCACCACTTTGGTTCTTTGTGGGGCAGCTTTTGAAGCAGAGCCAGGTTTTTTCGCTTTTACCGTTTTAGTTTTTGCTTTATCTGATTCTTGAGCATCTTGTCGTTTTTTAAAGACAATTAATACGATGATCAATATCACTAATGGAATCACATAAATCAGCATGTTTTACCCCTTGGGGATAGAGTAGTTTAAGTTCGCCTATCCCAATAAATCGTCATGTGTAACTTTTTAATTAATTGGCTTCTTATCTGCTTGTTGGGCTTTGAGCTGTTGTTGTAGCTGGGCCAGACGCGCATTTAATAACTGAATTCTGTGATCCTTCTGATTGAGTGCCAATTCTAATTCAGTTACGTTTCTCTGTAATTTAACGGTTTTTTCTCGGGCTGTCATAACTTTTAATGACAATTCCTTTGATGTTTGATTGCGTTCTGTGTTCTGGTTTGCAGAAACTTGCCCAGAATCGTGCTGGTTCTCAGCCACCAGGCTCATTTCTGCCTGATTCAAACGGTATTTTGTTTTGCCAGCAGGCTTAGACGGTAGCTCGGTTTGCTTTGCTGCAGTGACTTTAATGGGCGCAGGTGCAGGATGAGTCGTATTTAAGTTCAATGCAGCACCCTTGCGTAGACGATCGGCATTTCCTCCGATAAAGGCATGCTCATTGTCTTTTTTGATTTGCTGCATGACTTCGTTGACCGGGCGCTGCTGCTGTTCGGCAATTCGTGAAGCAATCCCCCACAGTGACTCATTGGATTGAACGACATAAGTAGGTGAAGTTTGATTTGAAGCTACTTTGACTGGTTGAGCTTTTGCAGTCACTGGAGCCGGAGTTTTCACCGGATTGGCTGATCCAGTTGATTTTCTGGCTTGCTCCTCAGCAAATTTCTTCACCAATGGATCACTGGAGGCAGTCTGATGATCAGAACGAGACTCTGCCGCTTTCTGCACATCTACTTTATTTGGTACTGATGCGCTTTGATTTGCTGGCATCGTACTAGCTGGTTTATCTGTAGTCGAGACTGCTGCAGGAGCCGGCGATGCAAGAGTGGCTTGTGAGGTCTTTACTGAATCTGAAAGCGCCGCTGCAGTTTTAACTGGGGCTTGAGTATCGGGTGCAGTTACAGCCTCGCTTTTAAGCACAGGCGCAATCGCTTGCGCCTGAATCGCTGGACTTGATGTCATTACAGCTGGCGCAAATGCAGTTTTAGGAATGGAAGTGTTCGATAATGCAGGTGGTGCTGTGCGTTGCAATGCCAACGGCTTTTCTAACACCGGTGGCTTATTTGAGACTGCGGAAGCTGCTGTACTGTAATGGCTACTTACGGGTAAGTTGAGTGCAATATCTTTTTCACTGACGACAACAACTGGTGCAAGCGGGCGTTCATTCTGTTTGAGACTGGCTTTTAATAAATCGGTTTTAGCTTGTAAGGGCGTACGGATATGTTGCAGACGTGCGGCACTGCCTTCCTTGATTTTGACAATAATATTCAGCTCGCGTTCTGTCATGGGGCGAGAAGAAGTAATAGTAATGACTCCGGTGCCATTATTGCTGCGCCGAGTAAAAAAATTCAAATGGCCAGGCGGCTGATGCGATGCCCCAATCGAGATTAAATCTTCTGGTGAAGCCAGACTGACTTCAATCGGCAAATTGATATCAGACTGCCGAAAAGTCATTTCTGCATAGAGTAATTCCCCAGGAGCAGACTGAATCTGAACCGGATCTACATTAATCGCATAAATATTTTGTGAAGCGACAATGGCTAAAATGGCAAGCTTTAATTTGTTATATACAGTCATCTTAATCGTGAGCTCAGTCATTATCGCATAGCGAAAATTATAGATTAACGGGATGTTTGTTTTTTGTAAAATACTTACGCAATAGTTACATAAAAAAGCCGATCAATAAAGATCGGCTTTTGGCTTTATATCCACAGGATATTAGGCATTTTTATAATCAATCAAAATACGCAGCATACGGCGTAACGGCTCGGCAGCACCCCAAAGCAACTGGTCACCTACAGTGAACGCACCCAGATATTCTTTACCCATGTTCAGCTTGCGCAGGCGGCCGACTGGAACGCTTAAAGTACCTGTTACAGCAACAGGCGTCAGATCAGTCATTGATGCTTCACGAGTATTTGGAACCACTTTAGACCAGTCATTGGCACGTGCAATGATGTCTTCGATTTCATCCAAAGGTACATCTCTTTTCAATTTCAGGGTTAATGCCTGAGAGTGACAACGCATGGCACCAATACGCACACAGTGACCATCAATCGGTACGATCTGCTGATTGCCCAGAATCTTGTTGGTTTCAACCTGACCTTTCCATTCTTCTTTCGACTGGCCGCTTTCCAGCTGCTTGTCGATATAAGGAATGAGTGAGCCAGCCAAAGGAACGCCAAAGTTTGCAGACGGGAAGCCTTCACCACGTTGTAATTCAGCAATTCTAGAGTCGATATCCAGAATTGGAGAACGCGGATCATCTAGCAACTCTTTGGTATTGTTATATAAATAACCCATACCATTGATCAGTTCACGCATGTTTTGCGCGCCAGCACCTGAAGCGGCCTGATAGGTCATTGAAGTTGCCCATTCTACCAGATTGTTCTGGAACAGACCGCCCAAGCCCATCAGCATCAAGGAAACTGTACAGTTACCGCCGACAAAAGTCTTGGTACCTTTGACCAGACCATCTTTGATCACATGCATGTTGACCGGATCAAGTACGATGATGGCTTCATCATCCATACGTAAGGTCGATGCTGCATCAATCCAGTAACCATTCCAGCCTTCAGCTTTCAATTTCGGGAAAACTTCAGAGGTATAGTCGCCACCTTGACAGGTAATAATGACATCCATTTGCTTCAGACTGTTAATGTCTGATGCATCCATAAGTGCTGGGGCGGTCTTACCGCCAAATGCCGGCGCTTCACCGCCTGCATTACTGGTAGAGAAATAGAATGGCTCAAAATGAGCAAAATCATTCTCTTCAACCATACGTTGCATAAGGACGGAACCAACCATCCCGCGCCAACCGACCAGACCTACTTTCATGTCACTTTGCCTCGGTGCGTTAAAAAATCAAAAGGGATTCGAGTGTACCAAAAAGGGACTCAACTGCAAGAGCTACACAATCAAAACATCAATATTCTTGAGAGAAATATCTGCTTTATGATACATACAAAATTGATAACGTCATTTTTCTTTTAGAAAAAATAATAACTTAATTAAGAGCGCAGTTTATGATATGGGTTATCCAAATTCTGGCAATCATTGTCATTTGGTTAAGTTTTTGGTCACTGATACCACGCGATGAATGGTGGATTCGGGGTGCGGATTTTCCACGCTTACAAATTCTGGTATTAGGCTTTATCGCCTTTGTGCTGTTCTTGGTTCTGGAGCACCCCTGGAACTGGTTGAATCAGCTGCTTTTTGTCGGGCTGATGGCAGCTTTGGCCTATCAACTGAAAATGGTATTGCCCTATACCTTTATCTGGAAAAAACAGGTCAAGCAGGTCAAGCAGGATCAGCTGGATCCGCAACGTCAGATTTCCCTGGTCGTTTCCAATGTACTTACTACCAATACCAAATATCATTTACTGATCGAGCAGATCCAGATTCATCAGCCAGATCTGGTTTTGACTCTGGAAACCGATCAAAACTGGCAAAATGCACTCTCGGTGATTGAAGCCGATTATCCTTATCGCGTGCCTGTGCCTTTGGATAACCTGTATGGCATGCATCTATATAGCAAGCTCGAACTGAGAGAAACCGAGGTTAAATTTATTCTGAGTAATGAAATTCCCTCCATTCATACCACGGTGATCTTACGCTCAGGACAACCGGTACAGCTCTACTGTCTGCATCCCAAACCACCCAGTCCGACCGAGGCCAAGGATTCTACCTTGCGTGATGCTGAACTGCTGATTGTCGGTGATCAGATTAAAGATCTGGATGAAAGCTGTATCGTCATGGGCGATCTGAATGACGTGGCCTGGTCACGTACCACACGCCTGTTTCAACGTATTAGTGGGCTGCTGGATCCGCGGGTAGGACGTCATTATGTGAATACTTTTCACGCAGATTATCCTTTTTTCCGCTGGTCGCTGGATCACGTCTTTCATAGTACCGATTTTGCCTTGGTACACATGGAGCGTTTACCGCATGTAGGTTCTGACCATTTTCCGGTCTTTCTGGTTTTACAAACCGGTCGGGTATTCGAGCATATTCAGGAAGAATTAGAACAAACTGATAAAGATGAGCAGGAAGCACAAAAAGCCATTGAAGAGGGCATTCAGAAAGCAGAGAAAGAGGAAAAAATAGTCACTGATGAAGTTGCCCTGGCTTATAAAGAAGGGGGCAAAATCTCATAGGTTTTTAGAAGAAAAGTGTACGATATTGCTTACAACAGTTTACGCTTCTTGCGAATGGGCAGGGGTTGGGAATCTGGGTATTCTAGGTTTATCAGCACAGGGAGTCGAGAAAGGATATTCTCATAAGGAAGACGAAGCTGAATGAAAACATCATGGATATGATGCTGAAAGGGAAATCACAAAAAAGCAGAACGAATTATAATATGTGAAAGCACAACCTCATTAACCCGAGTTTTACAGGATGTAGAGCTCGGGTTAAATTATTTCAATTACTTAAACATGATTTTAAGCTATAGCCCTTCAAATTCCGTGATCAAATCGATTTAGTAAATTGATTTATAACCTTCAGGGCGAGTCTTAAAACGGCGGTGGAACCACATATATTGGGTCGGTGCGATGCGCAACTGCTGCTCAATCACCCGGTTCACGCGAGTGGCATCTTCAACTTCATTCTCACTAGGGAAGTTTTCCAGTGCCGGTTCAATGAGCACATGGTAGCGCGGATTGTTAATATCGCCATGACGGTAGAAATATAAAGGAATTGCAGCCGCTTTGGTCATTTTCAGTAAACGGCGATGTGCGGTTACAGTCGCCGCAGGCACGCCAAAAAAAGGTGCCATCACGCCTTGTTTTAAACCATAATCCTGATCCGGACTGTACCAGATCGCATGGCCATTTTTCAGGTTACGTACCAGACCGCGCATATCATCATGGTCAATCTGATTGGCATAAATTGTGGCGCGACAACGGTAAATCAGCATGTCCAAAAGCGGATTATTCTGCGGACGATACACCACATCCGGGTCAAAATACTGTGCACAAAGATAACCGCCAGCATCGAGCAAAGTTGAATGTGTGCCTAATAACAGCATGCCTTGGCCTGCGGCTTGTGCCTTTTGAATATGTTCCAAACCTTCAATACTGACGCGACCATCAAACCATTTCGGACTGTACCAGGCATTGAGCGTCTCAAACACACCCAGCATTTGATCGATAAATACCTGACGGGCATTGTCCTGTACCTGCTCTTTAGACCATTCGGGAAAACAGACTTCCAGATTGCGAAGTGTGGTTTCACGACGTGATTTTAGATATTTGAAAGAAAGCTGGCCCAGCAGGGACGCTAGACGATGCTGAATAGCCCAAGGTAAGATCGCCAGAATCATCAGGAAAATAATGCCCAGCCATTTGCCCCAGTATTGAGGTAACAGGAATGACCATTGAAATTCACCGGGTTGATATGCAGGCTGAGTACTCATAAAACAATATAGGGCCAAAAGATTAAGTGCAGTCTAACAGAGAAGATTATTGAAATAAAAAAGCATCTGTACGAATACAGATGCTTGAGTAAAAGCTCGGGGAATATTTAGCCGTTACTTAGATTGTCCAGCTCTTCCCAGCGCTCTAATTTTTCCAGTAACAGCTCATCAATTTCAGATAAACGGTTAGAAAGTTTCAGTGCTTTATCAGAATCAGTCACAAATAAAGAACCATCAGCCAGTTGTGCATTGATCTCGGCCTGCTCTTTTTCCAGCGCTTCCATCTCAGCTGGAAGTTGCTCGAGTGCACGTTGGTCTTTATAACTGAGTTTAACTTTTTTGGCAGCGGCCGGCGCAGTCTCGGCTTCTGCTTTGGCCATGGCTTTTTTCACGGCACTTTTTTGGTCAACCACGGTTTGATCCGGACGTTGTTCAAGATAATCCTGATAACCGCCGACATATTCGTCAATATTGCCCTTACCATCAAAGACCCAAGTGGATGTCACCACGTTGTCCATAAAGGCACGGTCATGCGAGATCAACAGCAGAGTGCCTTTGTAGCCACCGAGCATTTCTTCCAATAACTCTAAAGTCACCATGTCCAGGTCGTTGGTTGGCTCATCCATCACAATCAGGTTCGATGGTTTCAGCAACAGTTTCGCCAACAGGATACGGTTACGTTCACCACCAGACAAAGCTTTGACTGGGGTACGTGCACGCTCCGGCGAGAACAGGAAGTCTTGCAGATAACTATAAATATGACGGCGGTTGCCATTCACATCCACGTGGTCAGAACCTTCTGATACGTTATCTTTGACTGATTTTTCCAGATCCAACGCATTACGTAACTGGTCAAAATAGGCCACTTCAAGCTGCGTACCGGTCTTCACCGTACCGCCATGTTCTAGCTCGCCCAGAATGGCTTTAATGAGTGTAGTTTTACCGACACCGTTATCACCGACCAGACCGATACGGTCGCCACGGAGTACAAGTGCAGAGAAATTATTGATGATCGGTGTATTTTCACCGAATTTCACACTCAGGTTCTCAATTTCAAACACCAGTTTGCCTGAACGGTTGGCATCCTGAGTTGCCATCGTCACTTTACCTTGTTGCGAACGACGTGCTCTAGATTCTTCACGCAATGCTTTCAGGGCACGAACACGGCCTTCGTTGCGGGTACGACGGGCTTTAATCCCTTGACGGATCCAGACTTCTTCTTCAGCCAGCTTTTTATCGAAGAGCGCATTTTGCTTTTCTTCAGCTTCCATCTGCTGGGCTTTCAGGTCTAGATAACGTGAATAGTTACCTTCATAGCTACGTAGTTGACCACGATCCAGCTCGACAATACGGGTGGCAATGCTATCGACAAAGGCACGGTCATGCGAAATGAACAGCAGGGTCAAATTGTTTTGATCGAGCAGGAATTTTTCCAGCCATTCGATACTTTCAACGTCTAAATGGTTCGTCGGTTCGTCCAGTAACAGCACATCGGGTTGGGTAAGTAAAGCACGTGCCAGTAGTACACGACGCTTACGACCACCAGATAAATCGGCAAGATCTGCATCCGGGTCCAGGCCCATTTTGCTTAAAATCGAATTGACCTTGGTTTCCAGGGCCCAGCCATCCAGCTGATCCATTTTGTGTTGCAGGTTGCCCATACGATCACAGGCGTCCATGTCACCGAGTACACAAGCTTCACTGGCAGCATGATAAGCACGCAGAACTTCTGACGCTTCACCAGCGCCATCTGCCACGATATCAGCCACTTTACCTGAATCCATCGGTACATCTTGCGCCAGCATGGAAATGGTAATGCCGTTTTGTAATGAAACTTCGCCGTTGTCAGGCAGTAAACTTCCTTCAATCAGCTTAAGTAAGGTAGACTTACCCTCACCATTACGGCCAATCAAACACACTCGTTCGCCGCGTTCCAAGTTAAAATTCGCGCCGTCGAGCAGGGCGGGTCCACCAAACGCAAGTTGGACATCCCTAAGGGTAATATAGGCCATAATGTTTCCTGAAATCCCCAATGAGGACTTTAAATGACTAAACAACAAAATCTAAATGATCAGGCGTCATTTTCCGCACCCATTGAAGATTTGCAAGTGCGAATTGCATTTTTAGACGATTTAGTTGAACAGTTGAATGATCAGGTGGCCAAACAGACCCTGGAAATTGCTGACCTGAAAAAGCAAATGACGCTGTTATATCAACGTGTTGAGTCCTCCGATCTGTCTGAAGGCATTGCAGAATTTGATCCGGTTGCAGATCGCCCACCGCATTATTAATTTGCAACCAATGATTTAATCAACAACAACCCTTAGCTGATCTAAGGGTTTTTTATTGAAAAATAAAAATGAGCCGATCGATAAGATGTTAAAAGAGAAGTATTTTTGTTTTGAATGGGCTTTTAAATTGCCTTAAACACGCATATAAAAGTAATCAAGTGCCAAAGAAATTTTCCTGCTGAAAACAAATATTCGGGCTTATAAACAGATTTCTTTCAGGCATTTCATAAAATGCAGTTTGACCCTCTGCCGAAACAGGCCTGCACCCATTCAGTCGTAAAATTATTTGACCTTTCACTCACTTCCTACTCTAATACCCGCTCTCAGGTACATTCCGGAATTGCGTCCCATGCACCCAAAAGTTGTTCTACTCGACCTCGAAAATAATTTCCCCACAGCCAAGTTAATGCGTGAGATTGTGGCGCATTATTCGACTTTATATCTGTTTAGCTGTGCTGGAAAATTTGAATTCTCCTTAGAGGATTTAACCGAGCTTGCCGGCTGGATTAGCAGTGGTCAGGTGGTGGTACTGGACACGCCTGAATCGCCACAAAAAGAATATGAATATGCGGTCATTGTCGGTCAGCTTATGGCGCTACTGGAGCCGGAAACCGAGGTTGAATTGATCTCGGCGATGGACAGCTGCGAGATGTTGCAGCAGATGCTGCAAGCTTCTGATATTCCGTGTCACCTGATTCAGATTCAGCCTGATGAGACAAACATTCCAACCGATCAACCTAAAAATCATCTTCCGAGTCTGGATACCATCAAGAACAAACCTGCCTTGCAACTGGTGAAAAAATACTGTGATGCGTTAGGGAAAATGAGCGGCAAACCGAATACGGTGGAAACCCTAAAAAACTCAGTGGCGAATATTCTGCAAGTGATGCCGGTAAAAGCTCAGCATGTGGTCGGCATGTTGATTAACCTGAAAATCGTCAAACGCTATGATGAGCAAATCAGCTTCCGCAAAAAAGTTTTGAAACAATGGCTGCAACTCAATCTGGATGAACAAAGCCCGGTTGAAAATCCAAAACTGGATCAGGTCATTTCCCAACTGAAAGCAGATGAAGCTCCAGTTGAATCTGAAACACTCAAGTCACCGATCCAGTCGGCACAGCAAGACCTGTTCAAGAACTTTGGCCGGATCGATCCGGTACAACTCGAAGTGGCGCGTAAACTGCGTGAATTGCAGGGCGATAAACCCAAAGACATTTATGAGCTGCGTGATTTACTGGAACAGTTATTTCCAAAATCGGACATTCGCTTGCTGCTTAAGGAGCTGATCGAGAAAGGTTATATTTACTGGAATGGTCACGAAATTTTATATAGTCATGAAATGTTCCTGAATTAATTTTATCGTGCAAACTTGCGTTTTATATTGTGCTTATGCAACTCTAATAATAGAACATAAAGGTTGAACTATGGAAAACACTGGAATCTGGGTGACGGTAGTCATCATCATTTTCGTCATAGGGTCGATTTTCGGGTTGCGTGTAAGTCCCCGGGAAAAAGCTCTGGGCCTGATGCGTGACAAAGCCCGTAAAATGGGTTTGCATCCACGTCTGGTGGTGGCACCGGACTGGACCAAAATTCCCAAGGCGACTGAAAGTCGTGCCAGTATGGTCGCGTACTACAGTGTACTGATGCCAGATGCGCGTTTGCCCCTGATGCGCGCCCGTGTTGTC
Source organism: Acinetobacter lwoffii (assembly GCF_015602705.1). NCBI lineage: Bacteria > Pseudomonadati > Pseudomonadota > Gammaproteobacteria > Moraxellales > Moraxellaceae > Acinetobacter > Acinetobacter lwoffii. The sequence goes on along the minus strand of NZ_CP059081.1, from coordinate 2,600,955 downwards.
GATAATAAACTCGAAATCGTGCAGGGTGATGAGAAATTTAAAGATTTTCCCATTGCATTAAAAGGCATTTATGCTATTGATATGCAGGCCAACTGTGTCGGCATGTATTGGGATGAAGAAGCTGATTTAAGAGCGACCCAACTCGACGACATCAAAGCGCTGTTACACGCTTTGGCTGAACTTTAATTTAGAAATAAATAGGATTAACGGTTAATTATGGCGAACGCTCCTCGGTCCACATCAAAAAGCAGCACAGCGAAGTCTCCCGACGCTGGAAGCAAGCGTGCCCTAGTGATTGTGGAGTCGCCTGCAAAAGCGAAAACAATCAATAAGTACCTTGGTCCGAACTACATCGTAAAATCATCAGTGGGTCATGTGCGTGACTTGCCGACAGGCGGTTCTGCAAAATCGACAGAGAAAAAACCGGCGACACGTACCAAACTGACGGATGCAGAAAAAGCTGAAAAATCACAGAATGCGTTGATTAACCGCATGGGTGTCGATCCGGAACATGACTGGAAAGCCAAATACGAAGTCCTTCCTGGCAAAGAACATGTGGTTGCCGAACTGAAAAAACTGGCATCGCAAGTCGATGAAGTCTATCTGGCAACGGATATGGACAGGGAAGGAGAGGCGATTGCCTGGCATTTAAAAGAAGTCATCGGTGGTGATGATTCGCGTTATCAGCGTGTGGTCTTCAACGAAATTACCAAAAACGCGATTCAGGATGCCTTTAAGCATCCGTCACGTCTGGATACCAATAAAGTCAATGCACAGCAGGCACGCCGTTTCCTGGATCGTGTCGTGGGCTTTATGATTTCGCCATTGCTTTGGGAAAAGATTGCCCGTGGTCTGTCGGCCGGTCGTGTACAGTCGGTTGCAGTGAAGCTGGTGGTCGAGCGTGAACGTGAAATTCGTGCCTTCATTCCTGAAGAATACTGGCAGGTGTTTGCCGATACCAAATCGAAAAAAGATGATATTCGTCTCGAAGCGGTCAAGCAAAATGGCAAGACGCTCAAGCTGCGCAACAAAGCCGAAACTGATGCCTTATTAAACCTGATCAAAGATGCGGATTATACGGTTTCTGCACGTGAAGATAAGCCAACCAAGGTTAATCCAAGTGCGCCGTATATCACGTCAACGCTACAACAGGCAGCCAGTACCCGTCTCGGTTTTTCTGTGAAGAAAACCATGATGCTGGCGCAGCGTCTGTATGAAGCCGGCTTCATTACCTATATGCGTACCGACTCGACCTTCTTGAGTGATGATGCGGTGAATATGGTGCGTGGTCATATCGAATCCGAGTTTGGCGAGAAGTATTTGCCTGCCAAGCCGAACCGTTATGGCAATAAAGCCGGTGCGCAAGAAGCGCATGAGGCGATTCGTCCATCTATGGTTGGCTTAAAAGGCGACAGTCTGGTGGGTGTTGAGCGTGATGCACAGCGTCTGTATGACCTGATCTGGCGCCAGTTTGTTGCTTGTCAGATGACTCCGGCAGAATATCTGTCTTCTACCATTTTGGTGGATGCCAATGGCGTAGAACTGAAAGCCAAAGGCCGTACCTTGGTCTTTGATGGCTTTACCCGCGTGCGTGGTGCCAATAAAGCCGATGACGATATTTTATTGCCTGCGGTCAAAGTCGGTGAAGTGCTTAAACTTGAGAAACTTGATCCATCTCAACATTTCACCAAACCACCGGCACGTTTTACCGAAGCCTCATTGGTCAAAGAACTGGAGAAAAAAGGCATTGGCCGTCCATCAACCTATGCTGCGATTATCTCGACCATTCAGGATCGTGGTTATGTGAAACTGGATAACCGTCGTCTCTATGCCGAGAAGATGGGTGAGATCGTTACCGATCGTCTGGATGAAAATTTTAGTAATCTGATGAACTATGCCTTTACCGCAGATCTTGAAGGTCAGCTGGATAAAGTAGCAGATGGTGAGCGTAACTGGAAAGAGTTATTAGACAGCTTCTATGGCGATTTTAAGCAACGTTTGACTACGGCGCAGGGTGAGAACGGTATGCGCCGCAATCAGCCTGTAGAAGTGGATGCAGTACACTGTAAAGAATGTGACCGTCCAATGCAGATTCGTACCGGAACCACAGGCGTATTCTTGGGTTGTTCAGGCTATAACCTACCGCCGAAAGAGCGTTGTAAAGGAACCTTGAACCTGACACCAGTTGAGTCTCTGGCTGCATTATCTGATGATGAGGCTGCGGAAACTGCTGACCTGATGTCGAAGAAGCGTTGTCCGATCTGTGAAACTGCCATGGACAGCTATGTGATTGATGGCGGCCGTAAACTGCATATCTGTGGGAATAACCCGGACTGTAGTGGTTTTGAACTTGAAGAAGGTGAGTTCAAAATTAAAGGCTATGATGGCCCGAGTATCCCATGCGACAAGTGTGATGGTGAAATGCAGCTGAAGACGGGTCGTTTTGGTCCGTATTTTGCCTGTACCAGCTGTGACAATACCCGTAAAGTCTTAAAGAGCGGTCAGCCTGCGCCTCCACGTGTGGATCCGATCAAGATGGAGCATTTACGTTCTGCCAAGCATGACGATTTCTTTGTACTGCGTGACGGTGCAGCCGGTTTATTCCTGGCGGCAAGCAAGTTCCCGAAAGTGCGTGAAACCCGTGCACCGAAAGTGGCCGAGATTCGTTCTGTTGCCGACCAGCTTGATCCAAAGTATCAGTTTATCTTGCAGGCACCTGATGTGGACCCGGAAGGGAATCCAACTCTGGTAAAATTTAGCCGTAAGAACCAGTCACAATATATTGGTTCGGAAACTGCAGAAGGCAAGCAAACCAAATGGTCTCTGGTTTACCAGGACGGAAAATGGGTTGAAGCCTAAACTCTAAGATTCAAAAAAATGCTGACGAAAGTCGGCATTTTTTATGTCAGAATCATGTATATAAAAAATTAAAAATAATATCTTGGGGTGGATGTGGATATTCAGACAAAAAAGTTCGCTGTATTAATCGATGCGGATAATTCTTCTATCAACGCGATTTCATCGGTATTGGAGGAAGTTGCGAAATATGGAATTGCCAGTGTCAAACGTGTGTATGGGGACTGAAGCAGCGAAACTTTAAAGAAATGGCGAGATGTACTCCTTCCTCATGCCATCACTCCGGTACAACAATTCGCTTATACCAAGGGTAAAGATGCGACGGATATGATCCTGATCATTGATGCTATGGATTTACTTTATGCAGGTGCATTAGATGGATTTTGTATCGTATCCAGCGATAGCGATTTCACGCCCTTAGCTTCACGTATTCGTGAAAATGGTCTAACAGTGTATGGCTTTGGCAAAAAAGCTACGCCTGAAGCATTTAAGAAAGCCTGTGACAAGTTCATTTATATCGAAAACTTACTTGTAGATAGTGAAATTAAAAATAATGAGGATGGTGAAGAAACAGGATCAATAGATAAAAAAGTTTCGGAGATTATCAAGACTAATGGACAAAAAACTATATCTGCGCAAAAGGAAATTCAGTTACCTGAAGGGATGGATCGAGCTACGCTTAACTTAATTTATAAAGCTGTAAAAGATAATGCCGATGATAATGGATGGGCGAATTTAGGGATGGTCGGGCAGTATATCAGTGCAGTAAAGCCTGATTTTGACTCTCGTAACTATGGTAGAGCCAAATTGTCAGGATTAATAAAAACTTTAAATTTATTTGAAACAAAAATAGAAATGAGTCAGATATATTTAAGAAAAATGAAAAAGCAGAGTGTGTAATCGATATGTGGAAAAAGATTCGGATTCTGATTTTATTAATCATCTTATTGATTGTCGCGGTCAATGCCTATCGTGATCAAAACCAGAACTGGTCAAAGCCGATTATTGTGTTGCTGCATCCGATTAATGCCGATGGATTACCGACCACACAGCAATATATCCAGCAACTGTCAGCTCAGGACCTGAATGGAGCACGGGAATATCTGGAAAAAGCAGCTCAGCAGTATCGTGGACAGCCGACTTATTTTTATTTTAATTTAGGCCGTGAGCTTCAAGTTCTACCACCCAAAGTCCCTGAGCAAGACTCGCTCATCGATACAGTTTTATGGAGTTTAAAATTCCGGTTCTATGCTTGGAAACAGCGACAGAGTTCAGACCCTTCAGCCAATGTGACTTTATTTTTAAATTACTATGATCCTGCGCAGACCAAGCAATTAAAGCATTCAACCGCCTTGCAAAAAGGCCGGATTGGTTCGGTGAATCTATTTGCATCCAAGCAACAGACTGAACAGAATAAAATTGTATTGGTGCATGAATTACTGCATGCCTTTGGCGCCTCGGATAAATATGATTTAGCGACAGGCCAACCGATTTATCCGCTGGGTTATGCATTTCCAGATCAGCAACCCTTATTTCCGCAAGCCAAGGCGGAGCTGATGGCAGGACATATTCCACTGTCTCAAACCACCAGTAAAATGCCAGAATCTTTAAATCAAACCTTGATTAATGAGATAACTGCAATTGAACTGGGCTGGAAATAAAGACTTGTGGATACTGCTGGATTTATCCACAATTTAGACTTCATTTGTGGATAAAAGATCACACCATGCCGCTCACCTTTGTGCTTGCTCCTGACTCGTTTAAAGAAAGCATGTCTGCTGCGCAGGCTTGTCAGGCCATGCAACGCGGTATTCAGAACGTCATTCCGGATGCCAATATTATTCATGTGCCAATGGCTGATGGCGGTGAAGGCACGGTCGATGCACTGATTTCAAGCTTGAAGGGGGAAAGTATTGCATGTGAAGTGACCGAGCCATTATCTGAGCAACGTATTCAGACCTATTGGGGTTTGGTTGATGCAAGCCAGACTGCCGTGATTGAAATGGCCAAGGCCAATGGCATTCATTTATTGAAACCTTCACAGCGTAACCCGATGCTTACTTCGACCTATGGTACAGGAGAAATGATCAAACAAGCATTGGATTTGGATGTGAAAAAAATCATCATTGGGCTCGGTGGCAGTATTACCAATGATGCAGGTGCTGGTATGGCGCAAGCACTGGGTGTGCGGTTTCTAAATTATAAGAGTGAGTCAATTCAGGTCTGTGGTGGAAACTTAGATCTGGTCAAATCAATGGATTTATCCGAACTTGATCCACGTTTAGAAGATACTGAAATAATCATTGCATCAGATGTCAATAATCCGCTGTGTGGGCCAAATGGTGCCTCAAATATATTTGGGCCACAGAAAGGTGCAACGCCTGAAATGGTTAAGCAACTGGATCAAAACCTTGGGCATTTTGCTGATGTAGTCGCTGGGCAGATTGGCCATGATTATCGTCATGTTGCAGGTGCGGGCGCTGCAGGTGGTCTCGGTTTTGGTTTGATGGCTTTTGCCAGTGCTCAAATTCAATCGGGTGCAGAGCTAATTATCAAGGAAACCAATTTGGCCGAAAAGATTGCACAAGCAGATTATGTGTTTACTGGTGAGGGCAGTATCGATTTTCAAACCCAGTTTGGTAAAACGCCGTTTGGTGTGGCACAGCTCGCCAGGCAATTCAATAAACCGGTGATTGCTTTTGCAGGTCTAGTTGGTGAAGGGATTGAGGATCTGTTTGAGTCAGGATTTAGCCAGATTATTGGTATTAATCCACCAGATTGTCCTTTAGAAGAAGCCTTAAAAAATGCAGAAATGAACTTGGAGAAAGCTGTCGCAGAGATAGTCAAAAATCTTTTGACAGAGTGAAAGTATTTCTCTCTCTCCTGCAATCTAGCACGCTTCATTATCAGGTAATAAATCAAGAAATAAAATTGGAGACAGTGTCAGGGCAACTGAAAAGCCATAATTCTGGAAGCGATCTGTTAAACTACATACATCCACAAAATGATAAGTGAAAATGAGTTTAGCCACCCTGATTGATGAATTAAATCCCCAACAAAAGCAAGCAGCGACTACAGAAGCAAAACACAGTTTGGTGCTGGCCGGGGCAGGTTGTGGCAAAACCAAAACCATCGTGGCACGCGCAGCTTACTTGATTGAACAGGGCGTGCCTGCCAACCAGATTCAAATTCTGACCTTTACCCGCCGGGCAGCCAGTGAAATTGTGGCGCGTGTCGAACTGGCACTCGGTGGACAAGCCAAGGGGCTGCGAGCCTCGACCTTTCATACCTTCTGTATGTATCTGCTGCGCCGTATTCCGAAAGCTTTTGGCCTTGAACAGTTTTCGATTATTGATCGTGATGACCAGCTGATGATGTTTCGCCTGATTCGCGGTCGTGATGACAAGAAAAACCCCAATCATTTACCTAAGCCTCAGGAACTATGTGACCTGTATTCTTTTGCACGGAATACCCGGCAAAAACTTAGTCTGGCACTGGAAAAACAGATGCCGGAATATCTGGCTCTCAAAGACCAGATTGCCGAAATCATGAAAGAATATGAGACACGTAAGCAAGCGCGAAGTTTTCTGGATTATGACGATATTCTGGCGGTAGTAGCTACGGCGCTGGCACAGTCCGAAGGTCTGGTCGACTATGTCGCTTCAATCTGTCGGCATATGCTGGTCGATGAAATGCAGGATACCAATCCATTGCAATGGGCTTTGCTGGAGCCACTGAAAGACCGGATCAGCCTGTTCTGTGTCGGTGATGATGCGCAGTCGATTTATGGCTTTCGTGGTGCAGACTTTGAAAATATTCACCATTTCAAAGAACGTGTGCCAGATGCGCAGATTTTTAAATTAGAAAAAAACTACCGCTCGACCCAGGAAATTCTGGATCTGTCCAACTGGCTGCTCGATCAGTCTGAAATCAAATATGACAAACGTCTGGAAGCGTATCGCGGAGAAGGTGTAAAGCCGCGCATGCATATTTTCCCGAATGAGTTTGATGAAGCCAAATGGATCGCGATTGATATTAAAGAGCGTTATTATCTGCAAGGTAGTAAGTGGGGCGAGCATATGGTGCTGGTTCGTTCCAGTTTTGCCGCACGGCATATTGAGGCAGCCTGTATCGCGGCTAATGTGCCGTATCGCTTTATTGGTGGCATGAAGCTGCTGGAAACGGCGCATGTCAAAGATTTGCTCAGCATGCTGCGCGTAGTCGCCAATCCGCTGGATGATATCGCCTGGATGCGTTTCTTGACCCTGTGGAATGGTGTGGGTGATGTTGGTGCTAGCAAGCTATCGCAGCAGTTATTGGCTGAACCGGAAATGGATCAGATTGCAAAGAAATTAGAACAGTTTGGCAAGATACCGCTAGAGACTATTCTGATCATGCAGCAGATGAATGTGCTCAAAGGCGAAGTGCAAGCCTGTGTCAGTCTTGCGATTCAGGCGATTGAATCTCAGTTAGCAGAAAACTATAAAAAGGATTGGTCACGTCGCCAGAGTGATTTTGAACTGGTTAAGCAATTGGCCTCGAAACATTCGCAGCTGAGTGAATTTTTAGAGGAATATGTACTAGATCCAGTGTCAATCTCGGAAATTGAACGCCAATCGGATCACGATGTGGTGACCTTAATCACCATTCACTCGGCCAAAGGCACCGAACAAAATGTCTGTTATGTGGCCAATGTCACGCCGGGCAATTATCCGCATGCGCGTGCTCAAGGCGACTTTGATGATGTCGAAGAAGAGCGTCGTGTGCTGTATGTGGCGCTGACCCGGGCAAAAAATGAATTGATTCTGACCAAACAGAACCTGAATCATTGGGCGCGGGAAACGGTCGATGAGCAGGGACGTAAAGTCGAAAGCTATTTCCTGAATGATCTCACCCGGCATTTATGTACCACGGAAACCCATTACAAGACCCGGCAGCAAACTGTAAAAAGTGCACTGATTGAACGCAAGTCGATTAATTTAGATTTTGGGATTGATCTCGATTAAACTATAACAAAGTTGTTTCATGCAAAAAGTAGAGTAGGCGCGTGCTTTTTGATATTTTTTGCCTATCTTCTTAAGGTTGTAAGATGAAAATTTTAGTTCGTAATTTAGAACGTACGGTCACAGAAGCCGAATTACTGAAACTGTTCCAGGAATATGGCACAGTGGAGACCTGTACTTTGGTGCTTGATGCAGCAACAGGCAAATCAAAAGGTTTTGCTTTTGTAGAAATGCCGCATGGCCGTGAAGCAGTCAAAGCCATTAAAGGCCTGAACACTTTACGCCTACACGGACATGGCATCCGCGTGAAAGCCGCAGAAGATAAGCCTCAGGCTTAAACTCAAAAAAGGAGCACTTGATAGGCTCCTTTTTTATGGCTGAAATTTATTATCGCTTTAATTAGTGAGCTCAATACTCTGAATTTCAGTGCTGGATGGATTCAGTCCGAACATCTTTTGATTGCGAAATGCAGGCGAACCTTTTACTTTATAAAAGCCAAAATTTGTTTTAAACCTTAGGAAATCTCGATGACCCGTGTTGCTCGCTATCATGCGGACCGTACCAATCAAAAACTGTATTTCGCCCGTCTATCCTGCCAGCAAGCAGAGCAAACCGAACATGTACAACAGGCTCAGGCACAACGTGAAGCAACTGTGTTCCATTTGCATGGTGCTTTGTTAGCATTTCTACAGGAACTGGTGCGTTACTATCGCCTGAATGATCCTCATCCGACGCTAAAATCGATCGAAGAACTGATGGCGGCCAAAGGCCAGATTTCGCCAGAAGTGGCGGTATTGCAACATTTGTCTAAGAGCGGTTTCATTGCTGAACTGAAGCGCGCGTACCATCTGTGCCAGTATGCGCCCGAACCAAGTACCCCAGAACCTGAAGACGAAACCTCCTCAAATCTCATCATTAAAGTCACACAGTCTCCACAAGCGTGGTTACCTGATACTGCTATATTGAGAGAGTGGCATCGTGACCTGACGCAATTAATTGATGGTTTTCGTAATGAGATGATTGAATTTTAATCGGATCGGCTGTACTTGAAAATGCAATTTTTAACCCTATATCAATTACTCTAATGATGCAAAGTGCACCCGGCGCTTTGCCACCATGTTGAACATGGAGGATATATGTCTATAGAACAGTTGAAAGATCTATTTGGTAATCAAGACGCGATTTTAGAACTCGTTCAACTTGAAGGTGGCGCGTTGGCTCTACGCAATGCAGGCTCACATAAACAGCCTTTGGTCATGATTCAATTTAATGATGAGGTGAAAGCTCTACTTGGAGAGCAGACGCCCGTGATTGCGCAACAGATGATTCAGGCAGCACTCTATGGCTTGCTGGAACAGCAGGTCAATGAATGGCAGGCTGAAGTTGTGGATGAAGAACCAAAGTATATGAGTTAATCGTTGAAATTTATTTAGAAAGCACACTATCGGTGTGCTTTTTGAGTTTTATAGGTTATTAAATTAGGCAGATTTTAAGTATCACAAAAACGTTCATTTAAAATGAAGATGAAAAATCAGTATTTTAAAATTTAAGTCGTGAGCAGTCTGAAGCCAGTGTGTTAATAAAATATTTGGCTCAGAGATATATTGATGTACATAAAAAAAGTTGCCAGATCCGGCAACTTTTTTATTCAGTGTTTATTCAAAGAAAAACTTTAATGAGAAGGCGTATGCTGATGCGCGATCTCAATCTGGTTCAAAATATGATTGCTCATATTTTTCGCCATTTCTTCTTTGGCATAATAAACCGCACCGACATTATCCCGACGAATGGCTTCAGCTTCTTCCTTGCTTTCCGCACAGACCAGTACCTGAATTTGTGGATTCAAGGTCTTGGCAATGTCGACAATTTTATGAATATCGATGATATCCATAGGCGAAATGACCAGTAAGCGCGCATGCTGAATATGTGCCTGAATCAGTACGCCAGCTTCAGTGGCTACGCCAGACACCGCAGCAATACCTTTTTCACGTAGGTTTTCGACGATGTCACGGTTTTCTTCGGCAATCACCACCTTAATGTTTTCTTCCATCAATGAGCGGGTAATGCGACGTCCCACCTCACCATGGCCAATAATCACCACCTGATCGCGCAGGTAATCCTGTGAGACTTCATCGGGTAACATTGCCAGAGGGTCACCACTGCGTTCCAGTAAACGTGCCAGGGTCGAGCGTTCCCGAATCCATTTCTGTACTGGCTCAATTGCGGAAAAGATAAAGGAATTGAGGGTAATCGAAATCAAGGCACCTGCCAGAATCAGGTTTTGACCTTCCAGCGAAAGCAGGTTGAGTGAAACACCGAGTGCAGCCAAAATAAAGGAGAACTCACCAATCTGTGCCAGAGAAGCACCGACGGTTAAGGCGGTATTGATCGGATAGCGAAAGAACAGCACCAGTGCCATGGCGGCAATAGTCTTGCCAATCATGATAATCCCGACCACGGCCAGTACATGTAAAGGCTGTTCCAGCAAAATGCGCGGATCAAACAGCATGCCGACGGAAACAAAGAATAAAATCGAGAAAATTTCACGCAGTGGCAAGGTTTCTTCTTCGGCACGATGACTAAAATCGGACTCTTTCACCACCATTCCGGCAAAGAAAGCACCCAGTGCCATCGACACGCCAAAGACTTTATAGGCACCAAAGGCAATCGAAACAGCAGCAGCCACCACGGTTAAGGTAAACAGCTCACGTGAACCAAGACGTGCCACGACCTGTATGATCATCGGAATCAATCGTTTACCGATAATCAGCATGAAGGCAATAAAGCCTGCGACTTTGAGCAGAGTAATACCTAAGGTGAGCCAGATATTCTCATCGCTTGCGCCTTCCAGCGCCTGCCCCCCTAAAAGCACCGCAGTGGCAGGTAACAGTACCAGCGCCAAGACCATAACCAGATCTTCGACCAGTAACCAGCCAACAGCAATCCGGCCATTGATCGAATCGAGCAGGCCACGATCACCGAGTGCTTTGAGTAGAACCACAGTACTGGCACAAGACAGGCTTAGGCCGAAGACCAGTGCTGAGCCAAAGCTCCAGCCCCACAGCATCGAAACTCCAACCCCGAGCAAGGTGGCAACTGCAATCTGTAAAATCGCACCAGGCAGGGCAATCCGGCGTACCTGCATCAGATCGTTCAGGGAAAAATGCATTCCGACGCCAAACATCAGGAACATGACGCCTAATTCTGCCAACTGGTTGGCCAGATGAATATCACCGACCACACCGGGCGTGTGGGGACTAATCAGAATGCCGGCAATGAGATAGCCGATCAAAGGGGGGAGACGTAGCCGTGCAGCGAGATAGCCAAAGACCAAAGCTAAGCCAAAACCAACAGCCAGTAATATAATGAGCTCTACGTCATGTGGCACTAAATACTCCTTTAGCTAGGTTTGCTGGGAAATAAGCACAAAAAGTGCCAAAACATGCAGAAAGTTTATCAAGCCGGATAAAAAAAGTGCAAAAAAAAACGACCCGCGAAGGTCGTTTTTTTAAAGAAACTAAAATTATTTGATTTTAGCTTCTTTGAAGATTACGTGTTGACGGATTTTTGGATCAAATTTTTTGATTTCCATTTTTTCCGGCATAGTACGTTTGTTCTTAGTCGTGGTATAGAAATAACCTGTACCAGCTGAAGAAACTAAGCGAATTTTATCACGCATGGTTCAGACTCCTTAGATCTTTTGACCTTGAGCACGTAGGTCAGCAACAACCTTTTCAATGCCCAATTTGTCGATAATACGCATACCTTTAGTGGTTAAACGAAGACGTACAAAACGTTTTTCGCTTTCTAACCAGAAACGGTGGTGGTGCAGGTTCGGCTCGAACCGGCGCTTAGTTTTGTTGTTGGCGTGTGAGACGTTGTTACCAACGACTGGACGCTTGCCGGTAACTTGGCAAACCTTAGACATGGTGTAACTCCATTGATTTAGCCAACAGCAAATCTGTATGGCCAGTCAAAAATAAACGGATTGAAATCATTCAAGGGGCGTTTTATATCAAAAATGCGCTTAAAAGACAAGCGATTTTCGTCAAAACGCGGCACGAACTATATCGATAGCTCATGCCTTGATCATTTAGCGGAGAAGTGTCTTCGAAATCAGCTTGTGAATCGGTTTATTGAACGGTGGCAGAATGTATTTCAAGCTGTACAGCTTTGGATTCGACATTACTGAGCGTTCATGCGACAAACTGAAGAAGCCTTCTGGGCCATGGTATTTACCCATACCTGATGCACCGACACCCCCAAATGGTAGATCGTCCTGCGCAACATGGGTCAGTACCGTATTTTGCCCGAAATGCCCTGAATGGGTACGCTGTGCGACATAATCGGCACGCGCCTGATCAAAGTCGAAGTAGTATAAAGCAAGTGGACGTGGACGGCTATTAATAAAGTCGATGACATCGTCAATTTGATCATATTCCATGATCGGTAACAGTGGGCCAAAGATTTCATGCTGCATGATCTGCATCATCGGGGTGACATTGGTCACGATGGTCGGTGCAATCTTGCGCAGATCAGCCGAGTTTTCACTACGCGGATTAATTTCAATGACTTGCGCACCCTGTTCACGCGCATCATCCAGATAGCCTTGCAGACGGTTATATTGTTTGACATTAATAATCGAGGTGTAATCCTGATTATGGGTGATATCCGGATACATGCTTTCGACACAGGCTTTAAAGTGATCAATGAACTCGGCAGTTTTTCCGAGAGGCAGGAACATATAGTCTGGCGCTACACAGGTCTGACCGGCATTCCAGAGTTTGCCCACCGCAATCCGCTGCGCGACATCACGCAGATCAATCGATGGATGTACCAGTACCGGCGATTTACCGCCCAGTTCCAGAATCACCGGAACCAGATTTTCGGCAGCGGCTGCCATGACGGTTTTACCGACTGCAGTTGAGCCAGTGAAAATCAGTTTATCGAAAGGCAAACGACAGAAAGCATCTGAAATCACACCACCACCATTCACCACAGCGACCAATTCTTTAGGGAAGGCTTCAGCCAGGGCTTTTTCCAGAACTTCACCAAAAGCAGCAGATGCACTAGAAATTTTGATCATGGCATGGTTGCCAGCCGCCAGTGCGCAAATCAGGGGGCCAATCGACAACAACAGCGGATAATTCCACGGTGCGATAATCCCGACCACACCCAAAGGCTGATATTGCACCCAGGCTTTGGCCGGCTGATGAATAATGCCTACATGACGCTTGGAAGGTTTCATCCACCGGGTCAGGTTTTTGCTGTAATATTTGATATGTTCCAGACAGGTGAGCAGTTCACCAATCTTGGTTTCCCCGATTGAGCGGTTACCATAGTCCTGATTAATTGCATCAGCAAATTGATCTTGATACTTAACTAAGATACGCTTAAGTCGAGCTAAACGATCGATACGTTCCTTTGCAGTCGGCAGAGGGTAGTGTAAGTAAGCGTGTTTTTGTTGCGCCAAGACTTCATTCAGATATTGGCTATCAAAAAAATGTGGTGTCATTGATGTTGTTTTTGTGTGACTGTTCATGCCGCACTACCATTATTCAAAAATCGATTAATTAATTTTTAGAGCAAATACTCTAATTAGTCAAGTGACTTTGTGTGTTAGCCTGCTAATGCATGAACTGAATGGTTATTTTAGGATGTCCCAAACCAAAACCTTAAAAACTAAAGAGCGTATCTTGCAGCTCAGTTTGCAGCTGTTTAACGAGCGTGGCGAACGATCGGTAACCACCAATCATATTGCGGCAGAACTCGGTATGAGCCCGGGTAACCTGTATTATCATTTCCGCAATAAAAATGAAATTATTAAAGAATTGATGGAACAGTACCAGCACCAGACGCTAGAAATGCTGGCGCTGCCGGATGACCGCGCGCTGGATGCCAATGACAAGGTGCATTATTTTCAGGTGCTGAGCAGCCAGTTATGGGCTTATCGTTTCCTGCATCGTGATGTCTATCATCTGGTAGAAAATAACGAAGATTTTCGCAAGATGTATCCACGCTTTGCCGGGCAGGTCATGCAGCAGGGCCAGAAAATCTATAAGGGCTTTGTCAATGCAGGCCTGATGGACATGACCGATTCAGAAATTGAAGCACTGATTATTAACCTGTGGATTGTGCTGACCAACTGGACCAACTTCCTGTATATGTCGGGTCATCTGACCGATTCCAATACGCTGGAAGAAAAATGGGTCTGGCAGGCACTGCGTCAAATGGTATTCCTGGAAGGGGCTTATTTACGTGGTGAAAGTCGTCAAACCTATGAAGGTTTATTGAATAGTTTGGGCTCTTCGGAACTTTTTGCCAGCCTGTCGTCCTCTAAAGATTCTGAATCTGAACAAACTATTCAGAATATCCAAGAAACGCGCTAGAATACTCGGCTTATTTTTTAATTTAACTGATTAGTGACTTAAACCAACATGAATATGACGACTGCTAACACCGCACGTTTATTGATTACTTGTGAAGACAAGCCGGGCATCGTGCAGGCTGTTTCGAGCTTCTTGTATCATCAAGGTGCCAACATTACTGCGCTTGACCAATATGCGACAGCAGCGCAGGGCGGACGTTACTTCATGCGCGTTGAATTTGAATTAGATAATCTTCAAAGTCGCAAAGAAAGTATTACCCAGACTTTTGCAGCGAATGTGGCGGAACGCTATGGCATGCAATGGCGTCTGGCTCTGGTCAGTGACGTGAAAAAAGTCGGTATTTTGGTGTCTAAAGTCGATCATGCCTTGCTTGAGCTGTTATGGCGTCATGCGCGTGGTGGTTTGCCTTGTGAAATTACCAAAGTGGTATCGAATCACGAGACTTTACGCGAAGCAGTTGAAAACTTTGGCATTCCATTCGAAGTCGTGCCGGTGACCAAAGACAACAAACCTGAAGCTTATGCAGAAATCGACCAGTTGATGCAAGGCAATGACCTGTTGGTGCTGGCGCGTTATATGCAGATTCTGGATGAAGAATTTGTCAGCAAGTGGGAAATGAAAGTGATCAACATTCACCATTCTTTCCTGCCAGCTTTCGTAGGTGCTAATCCGTACAAGCAGGCCTATGAAAAAGGCGTGAAGCTGATTGGTGCAACTGCGCACTATGTGACTGCTGATCTGGATCAAGGTCCGATCATCGAGCAGGATGTGGAGCGCGTGAACCATGACTTTACCGTTGAGCAGTTACGTGAACTGGGTCAGGATGTGGAACGTAATGTATTGGCCCGCGCGGTGAAATGGCATTTGGAAGACCGTATTATTGTCGATGGCAACAAGACTGTCGTGTTCCAATAAGACTTGCATTGAATTTTAAAAAGGCATACTTTTAGTGTGCCTTTTTTGTTTTGATGCAAAAAAAGTCAGTTAAAGGTAGGATTAGCGGTTGCAAATGAAAACACTTCTCATTTATTATTGGCATACTTTAATTGTGCTAACCGATGAGCTTGATAGTTTGTTCCACATCATCTCCTCAAGGTAATAGATTTAATGAGTCAAGTTGCTGCGCCCCAAATGCCTACACCGCCGAATCAGATGAAAAAGAAAGTCATCTCTATCGTGGCGGCTGTACTGGTTGGGCATGTGGGTGTGTTATATGCGATCAGCCAGATGAAAGCACCTGAGCTGACACCCATTGATAAGCAACCCTTAAAAGTGCGCTTTGTAAAACTCCAGGAAGCGCCAAAACCTTTACCGCCAAAGCCGAAGGCCGAGCCACAAAAAGAGCCGCCTAAGCCAAAAGAAGTCAAAATTCTCGATAAACCACTGCCACCACCACCGAAAAAAGTAGAAAAAATCGAGCAGGTGAAAAAGGTTGAAGCGCCAAAAGTGGTTAAAGCACCGCCAGTTGAAGCAAAACCAACCCCAAGTCCGGTTGTACCGACAGTGGTCACTGAAACTAAAGTGAAATCGGCACCCGCTCCAGTCGCGCCACCTGCGCCTGTGGCACCGCCAGCACCTGCTGCGCCGCCATCCCCGAAAAGTGTATTGATTGGTGGGGGCGTGTCCTGGCAGCGTTCACCAAAAGTCTCACTCTCTGCAGGTGAATTAAAATCAGCCTGTTCACTGGTAGTAGACGTTTCAGCGAATGAGCAGGGTAAAGTGGTTTCTGCAACTGCACGAAATTCAAGTTGTAGCCCGGCAGTAACGCGCAAAGTAGAAGCCGCGGTACGTCGTGCACAACTCACCAAATATGTTGAAAATGGTGTGGCTTATCCAACACGCGTGGAACAGCCTTTCGATTTTCAGGTTAAATAACGGCTCACCCATTAGGAGTTCGAATATGAACTTTTCAGTTTATTGGCAACACGCTGATGCAGTCAGTAAAACGCTGTATTTCGTGTTATTGGCAATGTCGATTGCGACATGGACCATTTTTGTGCTGCGTTTGATGGGCACTCGCCAACTGAAACAGATTGCCTATGCGCAGTTATCTAAAGCATTAGAACAACTGAAAACCAAACTGGCTCCTTTGGGCTTTGAACAGCGTAAGGCAGTGGCAGAACAGGCGCTGTTACGCCAGATTTCAGCAGAAAAAGCCAATGCCGAAAAAGGTGTATCAGTTCTGGGTACCATCGCATCGATCTCTCCATTTGTCGGTTTGTTCGGTACGGTATGGGGCATCTTCCATGCGCTGGTTGCTGTTGGTAAAAGTGGTCAGGCTGGTCTGGCACAAGTGGCAACCCCAGTCGGTGAAGCCTTGATTATGACCGGCTTAGGTCTGGCAGTCGCAATTCCCGCGGTACTGGCTTATAACATCTGTGTCCGTGCTAATCGTGGCTTGGCACACGAGTTACAGGATCAGGCACACGGTCTGTTAATTGATACCATGCTGCAACAGGAATCTGCTGCAAAAAAGTCTGATGAGAAAGTAACACAACAGAGTCTCGTGGGAGGTCAAGCTTAATGGCTTTTCAACTGGGTGAAGACAACGATGTAGGCATGAATGAGATGAACCTCATTCCCCTCATCGACATTATGTTGGTATTGATGATCATCTTTCTGGTGACAGCGACCGTTGCGAACCCATCAATTCCATTAACCTTGCCACAAACCACTGCGGAGATTATCGATCTGCCGCCTGAAAATGTCACGATCAGCATCAATGCCGAAGGTGACATTGCCTGGAATGGCGATGTACTGACGCTGGAACAGCTTGAAACCCGTTTTAATGAAGCGGGCCAAGCTGAACGTCAGCCGACCATTGTGTTGAAAGCGGATAAAGAATCACGTTATGACTCGGTGGCGCAAGTCATGTCGCGTGCGAGTGGAGCCGGACTCAGCGATATTGCTTTTGCAACCGATAACTAAGATTCTGAGAGTAAAAAGCGACTGCAATCAGTCGCTTTTTTTTATACCCATTTTTCATGAATCTTAATGGGTTTTTAATAGGGTCGTAAATTTGCTGCGTAATTTATTCAATTTTGGCGGAATGGCAAAATTGCAATAGCCCTGGGTCGGGTTCTTGGCAAAGAAGTTTTGATGATAGTCTTCCGCCGGATAGAAAGTCGGCGCAGGGCTCAGTTCAGTCACCACATTGATGCCATCGGCTTTCAGAGCATCGATCGCCTGCTGCGCCTGTTGCTGCTGTTCATCATTCAGATAATAAATCACAGAACGATACTGGGTACCTACGTCATTACCCTGACGGTTTAGCGTGGTTGGATCATGGGTCCCAAAAAATACATCGAGCAACTGGGTATAATTAATCTGGTTTTCATCGAAATCGATCAGAATGACTTCAGCATGGCCGGTAGTACCTCCGCAGACATCATCGTAGTTTGGCTCAGTTGTGTGCCCACCTGCGTAACCGCTGACGACTTGCTGAACTCCCTGAATCTGTAAAAATACGGCTTCAGTACACCAAAAGCATCCCCCACCGAAAAGTGCCTGTTGCATGGTTGATTCCTCATTCAATTAAATAACTCAATCGGGCTGATGGTTAAATTCCAGCTCATCAGTATGAAAGATAAAAAAGCCTGTCCATACAGGCTTTTTGTAGGGAAGTATTAACGTGGCTGAACAGCACTTTCCAGCTGGATCAAGAGATTCCCATGGCGATCCAGTAATTTTAAGGTTTTACCAAATACCTGATAATGCGTCACTTTGGCTAAAGCTTCATTAAATTTCTGATCAAGCTGATCGTTGTTCATACAGGCCATACGGGTAGTGGCCATTTGGTTCAGGGTCAGCGTGTCTTTCGCTGCTGTGTAACTGCCCATAATCCGGTTACAGCTATCTGAACCTGAAACGCGCTGGGTACTGGCATCAAATTGCAGACTCGGAACATTGCGTGCGGTTGGCGCAGTCTTGATTTCAGTATTACCAATCTGGGTCGCAATCCAAGTACGATTTTGCAAAAGTTGTAAATGATTCGCGGTTTGTGTCGTGGCTGTATTGGGCACAGTTTCGCAGCCCATGACCGTTAGAACCGAGCCTAAAATCGCGATTGCAGTTAATTTTTTTAGCATGAGAGATACTCTGATCATTGACTAGCTATTTGTATATAAACAAAAAAATGATCAAGGTTCCAGTTGATTTTGTATCTTTATTGAAGTGGATTTGCTACACAGTTATCGCATGTCGGGTTTTGGTAGGCCCTGCCGGATCAGGCGTGAATAGTCCTGACTGGAGAGATTAGCGGTGCGTTCTACCCGTGGATTGACATGTGCCCGTTGATACCAAGTGTGCATATCCCAAGACTGTTCCAGTACTTTAAGATCATAGAGATAATTCGGTAAATAGCCGGAGGCCAGCAACCGGTAATCTGAGGGTAGCTGTTGTTGCGATATCGCCTGAACCATATCAAAGACTAGTGTGGTGCAATTACTGGTCAGGGTATTGTACCATTTTGGCTTTTGGGCCAGCTCATCGGCCTGACGCAGATATTCCTTGAATAGCGCTTTAGCCTGAGCTTGCGGCATTTTGACTGGGAAAAAATAGACCTGTTCACCACGGACATTGCTACGGGTATAGACAATATCCTTTTCATCCGATGCGACCAGACTCAGTTCATATTTTCGGAAAAAGCCACCAATCGCTGAAAACTCTTCATTCTTTTCCTTGCGGATTTCAATCGAGAAGGTGAGTGGCTTTTGATTGGCAAAATCGAAGCTGACCAGGGTATGGGCAATTTTAGGCCCCATCCAGTAGGAAGTAATGATGTTCACGCCAGTAATCTGATTCAGGTCAAAACTACGGCTTTCCCAGCGTTCGATATAGCGACCATCGGCCTGCCAGTCAAAGTTGCGGATATTGTACAAAGTGACCTGATCGCCTTGCTGCTCATAATGCAAGAGCTGGGCAACTTCAGGATTCCATTCCCGATCCTGACGCGCTTCCAGACTAAAATATCCAAGCAGACAAAACAAAAAGGCCAGAAGATAAAGAACGCTATCAACTTGGCGGGAGACCAGATGCCGGGTGAAATAAATTCCGAGAACGACCAGCGCAAAGGTCAGCCAGAGTCCAATCAGCATCAAGCTACCGATTTTGCCGATGGGCAGATGAACCCAGAGCAACAGGCTGAACCACAAACTCGACAGAATGACGAATAAAGTAAACAGGCTGCCCAGCAACCACAGACTCCAATGCCTGGAGATATATTCGCGTCCCTGCATCATCACTTTTTCATGAGAAATAGGTTTTATTTTCTGTAGGTTGCGAACTCAAAAGCAATGCCGGTTTTGTCGTCGATATGTTGCTCGGCAGCGACCTTTTCAAATTCTGCCGGAATCGCTGGATAATAGGCATCGCCCTGTACATCCAGTTCAACATGCGTTAGTTCCAGACGGTCTGTGATATCCATGGTCTGTTTAAAGATTTCACCACCACCAATGATGAAAATGGTGTCAGGTTTTTCTGAAGCCTTCACATCTGTCACGGCCTGACTTAGTGCATCCTCAATGCTATAAGCGACTTTGGTACCTGCAAATGCCCAGTCTGGATCACGGGTAATCACCCAGTTCACCCGTTTAGGTAATGTACGTCCCATTGATTCTAGCGTCTTGCGACCCATTACCACCACACCGCCTTGGGTGATTTCCTTGAAGTGCTTCAGATCTGCTGAAATATGCCAAGGCAGATCATTGCCCTTGCCGATACAACGCTGCTGATCCATGGCAACGACGTGTACAACTTCTAAATCTTGAAATGACATGTATTGAATCCTTCTTATCAAGCCCAAAGTCCTTCGTGTAATTTTTTACTGGTACGAAGGAGAGGTTAACAATTTATATTGATTGCCTTCACGCTTTAGGGCCGGAAATATATTTTGAAAGGAGTTGGCGATTCACGTGTGGTAAAAGACCTCTCCCTAGCCCTCTCCTAGGAGGAGAGGGAACTTTATAATAAAGAAAATTAAACAGCGACAGGGGCTTTAATTCCTGGATGAGATTCATAACCGACAATTTCGATATCTTCAAATTTGAAATCGAACAGGTCTTTGATCTCAGGATTTAGTTTTAATTGACAAAGGTCTAGTGGCTCACGGCTAAGCTGCAACTGTGCCTGTTCAAAATGGTTGCTGTACAAATGGGTATCGCCACCAGTCCAGACAAAGTCACCAACCTCCAGATCACAGACTTGCGCGATCATATGCGTTAATAAAGCATAGCTGGCAATATTAAATGGCACACCTAAAAAAACATCGGCACTGCGCTGGTACAACTGACAAGATAATTTGCCATTATGTACAAAGAACTGGAACAGGGTATGGCAAGGTGGTAAGGCGACCTGACCCGCTTCATTTGGGTTCCAGCCAGATACAATCAGACGGCGCGAATTTGGATTGGTTTTAATTTCATTGATCAACCATTTGATCTGGTCAAAACCATCCTGATTATAGCTGTTGTCTGCATTTTTGCTGGCACCAAAATTACGCCATTGGTGGCCGTAAACTGGACCCAGTTCGCCTTCAGGACGGCCAAAACGCGCAGTCTGTTCTGCGGTCGCCCATTCGTCCCAAATCGAGACTTTATTGTCTTTTAAATATTGAACATTGGTATCGCCTTTCAGGAACCACAACAATTCAATCACGATAGAACGGAAATGAACTTTTTTGGTGGTGAGTAAAGGAAAACCTTGGGAAAGATCAAAGCGCATCTGATGACCAAATACCGAACGTGTACCTGTACCGGTACGGTCGCCTTTATCGCCGCCGTTGTCGAGGATATGTTGTAAAAGGTCAAGATATTGGCGCATAGTTCTCTCTATTTGAATCTGTTGAAAATCGCCGTTTTAACAGTAGAATGGATTATTTTATAATCAATTTTCTGTCGAAAGGGACAATTTAAATTGCGCACATCATAGCATTTTTTGATGAGCTTTCATCGCCCAAATTGAGAATAAAAAAGACCTCCTGATGGAGGTCTTCTGATTGCAGCTTAAGCGGTTTTATTGCCCGTATGGACTGTATGAATCAGATCAGACAGATCATAACCTAAGGGCGCTGCATAACTTAAATATTCGCGTTGAGTCGCTTCGTCCAGACTGGTGTCGCGATGTAATCACCATAAATATTCTTTATTCGGCTCGCCCACGAGTGCCGTCTGATAATCCGGATCGATTTTTAAGACCCAATAATCGCCCTTGGTAAACGGGATCCCATGCAAGCCTTCAGGTAAAAATCTGATTTCAAGCTTGGCATGTTCTGCATCGACAATGATCGCCTCAGCAATGGCTTCATCCACCTTGCCATTTTCATTCAAGCTCTATACCGCAGAAATATCGGTGCTGTCTTCAGGTTGGCGCTTCATCGGCAAGTGTGCAATGTCATACCAGGTACTTAAATATTGTTCTAAATTAAAATTTGAAACGGTACTTAAAGTCTGACTCATTTTTCTTCTCTGTTTAGTTCAATATTTAAAGTTTAGTTCAAGGTTTAAAAATGCCGCATCAGTGTAATACAGGCGATAAAGCTCAAAATGATGTAATCATGTGGTGAAATGTTATCTGAAAATGGCCGAGCTACAGATTAAATCCACACGTTTGAGTAGAAAAAGATAAGGACTCATTTTGCGTATTTCAGGCTGAAAAAGCTTTGCAAGGCATTGGAATTGGCTTTGCTTTACATTTTTTTTGCAAAGATGATGGGTTTTGTAACTGTATGAGAAAGAACGGCTTAATTTGAATGCCGGAAAAATAGACAAATTTATTTACATTTTTAATGTGAAAGATAACATTTAAACGACTAGTATTCTCGGCTTGTTAACAATATGAAAGCCTAAATTACAGGCGAGGAGCGGTTGGTAAGGCATGATCTATGATCATCAAGTAAACATGAGCGAAGTATATGCTCCTGTCCAAGCGAATATCATGGTGCGTTCCCAATCGGAGCAAAGACCTAAAAAGTCATCCCAAAAAGCCACTGTCCGTAACGCTTCAGGCGTAAGCAATGGCCATCGTATCAATATCGAGAAATTTACCAGTTATCTGCAAGGCATTACCCGAAATACCAGTACACAGAAATGTGCGCGCAGTATTCGTGTCGGTCTGCAATCTTCTGGTGCGAAAATTGTGAATCATCCGGTCGCAGCGGCAGATTGGGGAAGTACCCTGATGCAGCTGGGTTATAAGAAAATTAATGCTTCTTTTGATCGGCCGAAAAAAGGCGATATCTATATTATTGACCGTACTCAGGGACATAAATATGGACATATCGCGGCTTATTCAGGTAGTGCCTGGGTATCAGATTTTAAACAGCGAGATCATGCGGTTTATCGCAATAAAAACGTGACTTATAGTTACTATCGTCTGGAAACTTACTTCTAAGAAAATACTGCGAAGTGATCAGTCCTCAAAACGCTTCGCACGGCTTTCATAGATTGAAACAATAAATAATCCAATCGCGGCAAAGCACAGACATTGCAGACCCAAAGCAAATTTTGCCCATTGTTCATGTTGCTCGGGTAAATAGCCAAACAGGGTAATTAAGGCAATGATGGGAATCACCCGGCTCAAGGCGCTAAAGCCATTTGCATAGGGATTGGATTTTGAGATTTTCAGGCGGAAATGGTGCAGTAAATGCACGACAATTCCAATGGCTAAACTCACCCCTACAAATACCGGATCTAACTGGGCCACAGTCGATGCTGCATAAATCAAAATACAGGTCGCGATGACAACGATGAGTTTGATTTGACGACTACAGCGTTCCGAATACCAAAATTCAAGCATGGGGTGAACCCGAATCTGATTTGTTCTGATTGAGCAGGGATAGTGGAGAAAACAGGCAAATCGCCAGTGCCATAAATGCAATGCCTTGTGCACCCGGAATCAGGATTTCACCCTGTTGCATATTCATAAAAACTAAAGCAATCAATAAGGCAATTGGAATCCAGGTCAGTAATCTATACAGCAAACCGGTCGGGTTTTTGCTGGCAAAGTGGATTTTGCAGTAACGGCAGATCAGAAAAATGATGCCGGTACCGACAAACATCAAAATCGAATCTAAGGGCAGTGGTTCCATCCAGTACAAGCCTGCAGCTGTCGCTGCAATCACAATAAAGATCAACAGTTTTTTGAGAACAGATACCTGCGGATTAAACCAGAACTCAAGCATAATGATGAAAGAATAGAAGAGATAATCAGCACTTTAGCATATTTTGACTATAAAAAAGCGAGGCTGTTGCCCCGCTAAATTACGCAATTTTTTCAGCTATTTTTGTTTGGACCCCAGTCATATATTTTCTTCTGATAGGCATACCACATCATCCACAAGCCAATCAGGATCATTGGCAGGCTCAGGAATTGTCCTTTGCTCATCCAGCCAATAAATAGCTGGCCATTGTCCGGCTCACGGAAGAATTCAACCACAAAACGTGCCAGGCCATAACCGATCAGGAACAGCGCAGAAACTGCCATACGTGGACGTGGCTTCGAGCTGAACCACCACAGTACAATAAACAGGATTAGGCCTTCACATAGTGCCTGATAGAGTTGAGATGGATGACGAACCAGTTGCAGCGGATCGGTCGGAAAGATCATGCCCCAGGCAAAGTTTGGGTCGGTGACCTGACGGCCATACAGTTCGCCGCCAATAAAGTTACCAATTCGGCCAAACATCAAGCCTGTCGGTACGCAAGGTGCGATAAAATCTAAGGTCTGGAACCAGGTCATCTTATATTTCTTGCACCACCACAACATGGCCAGAATGACCCCGAGGAAACCGCCATGGAAGCTCATACCGCCGGTCCAGATCTGGAACAGCCATAAAGGATCGGCCAGGAACTGGGAAAAACCGTAGAAGAAGACATAACCGACACGGCCACCGATGATCACACCGAGTGCACCGAAGAAGATCAGGTCAGACACCATATCCGGTGTCCAGCCACGTTGTTTGGCGCGAAACGTCGCCAATCCCCAGGCAAATAAAAATGCCAGTAAGTACATCAGTCCATACCAGTGGACTTGTAAGGGCCCGAGCGAAATTGCGACGGGATCAATATTGGGATAGGTGAGCATTCCTGTTCCTTGTGATTCTGTTTTGCACAGATTTTAGCTTAAAGCAAAGAAAAATGTTGTACATTCAATGTGTAAAGATCGAGAGCGTAAATTATGTGTATCGTGGCATTGGCTTGGCGGGTTCTGGATCAGAGCTCATTATGTCTGATTTCAAATCGGGATGAGTTCTATCAGCGTCCTACGCAGGAGCTGCATGAATGGGAGAATAGTCCGATTATTGCCGGGCAGGATTTACAGTCGGGCGGTACCTGGATGGGGATTACGGCTTCCGGTCGCTGGGCGGTGATTACCAATTTTCGTGATGGACAGGACAAAGGGCATTATCCGACTTCACGTGGACATATCATCCAGAACTTTTTAGATTCTGACTTAACACCGATCCGATTTGCCCAAGATCTGGAACAACGCCAGTGTGACTATGCCGGCTTTAATCTTTTTATGGGGGATCAGGATCAGGCGGTGTATATGAGCAATCGCGGTGAAGCACCACAAGTACTGGCGCATGGCGTCTATGTGGTTTCGAATGGCCTGATGAGCGAAGACTGGTACAAGACCCGCCATTTACGTAAACGCTTTACCCAGGAATTTTTACCGATGCTGCAATACCAGGAGATCGCAGAAGCAGATTTGTGTCATGCAGTCTGGGATATTCTGGAAGATGAACGCAAGGTGATTCCGGAGCTGCTGCCAGACACAGGTATCTCCGTGGAAATGGAACAGCTGCTGTCTTCGACTTTTATCCAGAGTCCGGCCTATGGCACCCGCTGCTCAAATTTTTTGAGAATGCAGCAGGGACAATGGCACTGGATCGAGAAGTCACAACAAGGTACAACCGCAGGTCAAACTATTGAGAAAATAATTAGCCTAAAATAATCACCGGATATAAAAAATGCCGACAGATGTCGGCATTTTTGAATAACAGCTTTTTATACGGTCGCTTGTTCCAAAGCTTCACCCGCAATGGCACCGCCATCTTTACGGGTAATGACCACAGTCGCAGAGCGAGGTACTTTGCCTAAACGGCTATAACGCTCGCTTTGGTTGGCTGGCCATGCACCCCCTGGATGCTGAACGTTGACAAAGATCGCTTTGTAGTCCGGGGTAATAGTCACGCCGGTAATTTCACAACCCGATGGACCAGTCAAAAAGCGACGAACACGATCATTACTGAGTTTGGCACCAACAAAGGTTTCCTGTCCTTCTGCCTTGGTACTGGCGGCAATCACTTTAGCACCATCACCCACAGTACCCGGAAGTGCTGCCAGCATCATACAGTTGGTTTCATCGGTGTACTGACCATCATCGGTCTGAATCCACAGAATCCCGCGCGGATCGAACCACATGCCGTCCGGGCTGGAGAAGTCATTTAAATCATCCAGACCTGACAGGTTGATGTTAGAAGCAGCACGTGCTTCTGCACCGAACAGGAAAATATCCCAAGCAAAACTTGTCGCTGTCACTGTATTTTTAGCTTCACTGAAACGAATGATATGACCATTCATATTGCCTGAATTGCTGGCGCTTGAACCTTTAAAGTCGATGTAACTACGTGGGTTGGCAGCATCAGTTTCATATGCACGACCACG
This sequence comes from Acinetobacter lwoffii, assembly GCF_015602705.1. NCBI lineage: Bacteria > Pseudomonadati > Pseudomonadota > Gammaproteobacteria > Moraxellales > Moraxellaceae > Acinetobacter > Acinetobacter lwoffii. The sequence continues at coordinate 2,575,041 of NZ_CP059081.1, read as the reverse complement.
GTTGCTGTTGTTGGTTAAGGTTACATACACTTCGCCATTTTCAGGATTCACGGCAACCCATTCTGGACGGTCCATTTTGGTCGCACCTACATGGTCAGCAGCAAGACGGGCATTGATGACGATGTCATCTTGGCCTGCAAACGGATAGATTTCATTGGCAGCAGTTAAACCATTTTTGCCATGAGTCAGTTCTAGCCATTCACCTGTACCGTCATCATTGAATTTAGCGACATATAATGTCCCTTTATCCATGTATTTATCACCAGCAGTATAACCACCATTGACGTCTTTTGGATCCCAGACGGCTTCAGAAACAAATTTATAGATATATTCGCCGGTCGCGTCATCACCCATATAGAAAGCTAATGGCTGACCCGGAATAGGGTTACTACATCGGCAGTCCTCGTGTGCAAAACGACCCAGTGCAGTACGTTTAACTGGACGTGTAGTCGCGTTAAATGGATCAATCTCTACAATGAAGCCACACGTATTCATGACATTACGATAATCTGCTAAAGCATTTGCGCCTTTAACTGAAATATCCCAACGATCATAAAGTCCTTTATCACCGGTTAATTCAGCAACAGGAGTATTCCAGCGGTATTGAGATGAACGGGCATCAGTACCACCACGACCATAACGTGATAATGAAATTTCTTCTTTTGCAATAGCGCGGGTGTCATTGGCTTGACGAGCGAAATAACCACTCCAGTTTTCTTCAGCCGTTAAGTAAGTTCCCCATGGCGTATAACCATTACCACAATTGGCAAAGGTACCGCGAGTTAACGTCCCATCTGGTGAGAAAATAGTTTTGACTAAGTCAGAACCACGCGCTGGCCCATTAATTTCCATCTCGGTTGCTGCAGTGATACGACGGTTAAAATTAGAATTTAAGTTGATTTTAACGTCTTGTGTATTTGCATCTTTGCTGATCTCAATAACAGAAACACCATGCGCATTCACTTCACGGAGTACCTGATCTTCTGGACGTACACCATCGATGGTAATTGTACCTTCTGGTGTATGGAGCTGAGATTGTTGTAGGTATTCGTGGTTTAGAACAAGTAAACCTTGTGTTGATTCTTTGGCAGCATAATTTTTGTTGGTTGGATGCATACCGAAGAAGCTCATACCATCATGGTTATCGCCTGAACGGAACTGGTAAGAAGCACCAGAAGCTAAGGTCGTATCGGTCTTTTCTGGATAAGCAGGGTTGATTGGATCACCTACTGCATACAATACTTTAAGCTCATAACCTTCAGGAACACTGAAGAAGTTTTGGGTATTCTTGCGAACCGGCTCAAAGGCTAATTTATTCGGACGTGCTTTTAGATCACTCCATGCATGTTGATCTGGGCTAGTGGTGTCTGGTGGTGTAGTTGGATTACCGTCAGGAGTACCAGAATCATTATCATCATCTGAACAACCACTGACTGTTGCTGCAAATGCTAATGCCATTGCCCCACTTGTAGTTTTTGCAATAAAGCTGCGGCGACTAGTATATTGATCCAGAATCGTTTGGAAGTGCGTGTTGTTTGAATTGTTACTGTCTTCAACCAGATCCTGGCAAGGTATCATGTCTTCATTTTTCATTTTAAAGTCCCAATTAAAAAATAAGTGCTTGGTGGTGTAGAAGTTTTCAATACCTTAAGCTTGGGATATGACAGTAATCTTAAGAAAATATTTCATTAAAGTTAAATAAATCAGTATTTTATTTAAATTTAAAAAACAAAAAGACAGCCAGAGCTGCCTGAGTAAATCGATATTTTTTTTGTTTTGGCTGGTTATTGTTATTCAGTCTTTAAACGACGTTTCTCAATCAGTTTTCCTGCCAGTAAACCCAGTTCAAACAGCAGCCACATCGGGACAGCCAGCATGATCATTGACAGGGCATCCGGAGGGGTGACAAACATCGCCACAAAGAAGCAACCCACAATAATAAAGCGCCGTTTCTCGATCAGAGTCTGTGTCGAAACTGCGCCAATCAAGATCAGAACCAGGGTAATAATAGGAATTTCAAAGGTAAAACCAAAGACCAGAAACAGTTTTAAACAGAAGCTGAGATAACTGTTGATATCAGTCATCGGCGCCACAGTTTCCGGCGAAACACTGATAAAAAAATGCAGAATCGAGGGCAATGCCACAAAGTAGGCAAAACTGATACCGGTATAAAACAGCACGATACTGCCGATCAAAAGTGGCACGACCAGGCTCTTTTCCTTGGCATACAGCGCAGGCTTAATAAAGGTCCAGAGCTGATACAGGATAAACGGCATCGCGATCATCAGCGCGACAAAGAAGTTCAGCTTAAACGGTGCCATGAACGTTGCAGTGACATCCGTAGCAATCATGGTCGAGCTGGCAGGTAGCTGTGCACGCAAGGGTTCAGACAACCATTGGTAAGTCTGATTGGCAAAGGGTAATAAGCAGAAAAACAGGCCAATCAGGACAGCAACCACTTTAAACAGATGCTTTCTTAAGATGATCAAATGCTGGGTAATCGGCATCTGTTCGAGGTTCAGCGCTGCAGCATCATTGGAGGCTGGTGTGGTCGGCAAGGATGTCATACGGCCACCTTCATTTCTGTATAGCGTTGTTCGGAAATCATGGTTTGAATTGCTGTAGGCTTGGGTAAATACACGGAGGATATAGGCTGTCGCACCGGCTGATAGCTGAGCAAGGGCTGAGCAGACTGAGGTTTTATTTTTAATTGATCAGCTGCAATCGGTTGCTGCAAATCAGCCACTTGTGCCTGCATCTTGGCCTCCAGTTCCTGAATCCGCTGCATTTCAGCCTGCATCTGTTCACGTAGCTCAGACAGGCGCAATTCACGATCAAGATCATTCTGAACATTGCTCACCATACGCTTGATCTTGCCGTACCATGTTCCGACAAAACGGACTGCTTCCGGAAGCTTATCTGGCCCAAGAACCAAAAGCGCAATAATCCCGAAAATCAGCAGCTCGGTCATTCCAATATTGAGCATAGCGAACTCTTAACTTTTAACCGAATGTTCAGGCGTTTTGACCTGGGCATCAATGGTGCGTGGCTCTGCAAGCTTGGCCTGTTCAGCCTCTTCATCCTTTACTGATTTTTTAAAGTCTTTAATCGCACCGCCGACGTCTTTACCCAAATTTTTAAGTTTCGATGTACCGAACAATAAAATCACCACAATTGCGAAAATCAGCACATGCCAAATTGATAATCCTGCCATTATTTTATCCTCTATATTTCATGCACCTATCTCAGCAGGCTTGTATGACAGCGCGGTGACGCTTTGATGACAGTTTGCCGACACGGCAACAGGGGAATGAATCACTCATATAAAAAATTTCATAATTCAATGAAAAGTATGCTGTGTTAGCATACAGCCTGATATGGAAATCTCAGCAGCATTGTCATGGCCTTGATTCTTCCCCTCCTGTCTTTTCTAATTGGTTATTGGGGGGTGCAATTTTTAAAACCGATTCGACCTTTTTTGGCTGCTTTACTGGCACGGATCCTGATTCCGGTACTCATTATCTACAATATGGTATTTTACCAAGAGGGCAGTTTGTGGTTAATTGCCTTTAGCTTTTTCTGTTCCTGTGTGTTCTTTGCCTTATTTTATTTCACCCTGAAAAATAAACTGCGTGCCTTATGCCTGAGCTATTTAAATGGGGCATGGCTGGGAATTCCTTTTGCACTGGCAGTTTTTGGCCCGCAAGCGACCAGTACTGTGGTGGCGCTGTACATCGGTGGTTCTTTGTTTGGCAATGTCTGTGCGGTGATGGCAGTCAGTGAAGCCAGACAAGATAGCAGCTATATTTTAAAAAATGTACTGCTCTCACCACCAGTGGTGGCACTGTCAGTGGCAGCCTTATTGTCATTTTGGGATTTGAGTCAGTGGCAGCAAGTCGCTTGGATAGAGATACTGTATCAGGCCAATAAAGTACTGGTCACTTTTAGCGGCATGTGTGTGCTGGGAATGTGGCTGAGCAATGTGCGGATCAGCCGCTTCGATTTAATGCGCAGTCTGCAACTGATTTTTTATAGAGGGCTGGTTGCGGTTTTGCTGTGTGTTGCCGCTTATTATTATTTACCTATTCCGCAGCAGACGCTGACTTATGCAGTGATGCTGATGTTCTTTTTATTGCCGCCTGCAGCCAATATTGTGGCGCTGGAAACCCATTATCAGGGAACAGGCCATTCCGCCAAATATATTGCTTCGGGAACTTTGGCCAGCGCAATCTTGATTGCCTTATATGGGGTAATCGTGCATGCGTTGATGCCTACACTATAGATTCCCTCTCCTTTTAGGAGATGAGAAACGCTGTTTCGCAAGGGGGGAGGTGTATTTTAAAAATCCCTCACCCCAGCCCTCTCCCAAAGGGAGAGGGAAAAAATATGAAAAACTTACTTCGCCAAACTCGCTTTAAACAACTGCATCGCCTGACCGCGATGACTGATTTTATTCTTTTCTTCCTTGCTCATTTCTGCACTGGAAATTCCTAATTCCGGTAACCAGAACAAGGGGTCATAGCCAAAACCATTTTCACCACGTGCAGCTTCCATAATTTCCCCGTGCCAGATACCCTGAAAGACTTGCGGTAAGGGATCTTCGGCATGTTGAACCAGTGCCAGTACGCAAACAAACATGCCCTCAATCACTTCACCATCTTGGCGTAAGGGTTTGAGATCGGCCAGCAGTTTTTCATTATTGGCGGCATCGTTGCCATGCTCACCGGAATAACGAGCCGAGTAAATGCCGGGAGCGCCGCCAAGAACTGGCACACAAATGCCTGAATCATCTGCAATAGCAGGTTTTCCGGAAATTTTAGAAGCATGGCGAGCCTTAATAATCGCATTTTCTACAAAGCTTAGACCATCTTCGATCGCATCTTCGATATTCAACTTGCCCTGGGCCACGACTTCAACCGGCAGTTGTAGCTCGGCAAACAGTTTTTCAAACTCGGCAATTTTACCTTTGTTATTACTTGCCAATACCAGTGTGCCTTGGGATAACCAGTCAGTTGCAGCCATGTCAAAAACTCATTATTAGATAAAGAATGGGTGTTATTTTAGCAACGGATGAAGAATTTGCGGCAATAAAAAAGCACCCGAAGGTGCTATTTATACCATTCAGCTTATTGTGCCTGAATCCATCTGTCGGCACGATCACGCGCCTGACGGATCTGCTCTTGGGTTAAATTCGCCGCCAAGGCAGTTTTTCTGCCTTCCGACAGCGTAATCACCTTATTGTCGAGCATGCCATCACGGGTAGAAAGTTCATACCACTGGTACGCACCCATGTAGTTTTTCTTTTTCTCTTCCATCATTGCCAGGTTAAAGCTGGCACGGTTATCGCCACGGCTGGCCGCTTTTTCAAAATACTGACGCGCCAGCGCTTCATCTTTTCTGGTACCAATGCCATCGGCCAGCATACGGCCGACATTCAGCTGGGCAACTGCCAGACCTTGATCCGCAGCAGCTTTATACCAGGCAAAGGCCTGACGTTCATCTTTCTGGATGTCTTTACCATACTGGTATTTGGTGGCCAGATAAAACTGTGCACCAGCCTGACCGGCTTTCGCCGCTTTGGTCAGACTATTGATATCCATGATGGAATACTGAGCCGCTTGACTGGCAACAGATGGACTCGGTGCAACATAATCTGCATGGGCTTGCATGCCAAAAAGTCCCGCCAGTAGCGTCGTACTTAATAATAATTTTTTCATAGTGCGCTCACTCGATAAATTGCGACTTCACCAAATAGATTAGGGAGATGCTTGCTCAGCAAACTATCTTCTTGATTCCCGTTCACAGCGAGTCGATTAATAATTTTGATGTTATTTTCCGCACAAAGTGCTTCAAAATCACGAAATGTACATAAGTGGATATTCGGGGTGTTATACCACATATACGGCAAGGCTTCAGAAACCGGCATTCTCCCTTTGATTGCCAAGAAAGACCGGGTCTTCCAGTGCGCAAAGTTCGGGAAGGTAATAATGGCCTGTTTCCCCACACGCACCATATCACGTAATAATACGTCAGGCGCATCTACAGCTTGCAAAGCTTGTGCCATGACCACATTGTCAAAAGACTGGTCAGCAAAGCGGCTTAAGCCGAGGTTTAAGTCCTGCTGGATGATATTTAACCCGCGACTGACCGCAATTGCAATCTTTTCCTGATCAATTTCTAATCCGTATGCACGAATATCGTGCTTTTTACTCATTTGTGCCAGCAGTTCACCATCGCCACAACCGAGGTCAAGTACGCTAGAACCGGGCTTAATCCACTTTTCAGCGAGTTGTTGATCGATACGCATTATATGGTCTCCTTCGGTGTTGCTTTCAGGTGTTCTTCACCCCCGAGAAATGCACGCAAAGATTTTACATAGAGCGGAATCGGGAACAGGAAGGAGTCATGGCCTTGTTCCGCATCAATATCCAGATAGCTGACAGGTTTATGGTTACTAATTAAGGCATCCACGATTTCTTGCGAGCGGGCAGGGGTAAAACGCCAGTCAGTGGTGAATGACACCACCAGGAATTTGCACTGGGTATTGGCCATGGCTTTTTTGAGCGACTGTTCATATTCACGCGACGGATCAAAGTAATCCAGTGCCTTGGTCATGATCAGATAGGTATTGGCATCAAAGTTACGGCTGAACTGCTCACCCTGATAACGTAAATAGCTTTCGACTTGAAATTCGACATCGAAACCATACATAAATTTGCCTGATTTTAAATCACGGCCAAACTTCTGCTTCATGGCTTCTTCGGACAGGTAGGTAATATGACCGACCATACGCGCCAAAATCAGGCCACGTTTTGGATAGCTGTCATTTTCCAGATAACGACCATTATGGAAATCCGGGTCTGACAAAATCGACTGACGTGCCACTTCGTTAAAAGCAATATTCTGTGCAGAAAGCTTTGGAGCGCTGGCAATGATCACGCATTTTCTTAAACGGTTTGGATAATCCACTGACCATTGCAATGCCTGCATGCCACCCAGTGAACCGCCAATGATGGCATCCCAAGTATCAATTCCTAAACGATCAGAGAGCAGGGCTTGGGTTTTGACCCAGTCGCGAACTGTAACTAGTGGAAAATCAGGACCATACGGACGATTATCATTTTCAGGATTGGGTGAGGTTGGGCCGGTAGAGCCGCTACAGCCACCAATATTATTCAGTGAAACCACAAAGAATTTTGACGTATCAATAGCTTTGCCGGGACCAATACATGAATCCCACCAGCCGGCTTTTTTATCATCTTCATGATGATAGCCAGCAGCATGGTGATGACCGGAAAGGGCATGACAAATCAGAATGGCATTGGACTTATCGGCATTGAGTTCGCCATAAGTTTCAACCATCAGTTCAAAACGTGGGAGGATGCGACCGCATTCAAGCTCTAACGGCTCTTCAAATTGGAACTTTTGTGGGACAATAATGCCCACTGAGTCAGCTGGAAAAGACACGGGGAGGATTCGCCTTAAATCTTTAGTATGAATAATAAAAGGATACCATTTGCCGGTATCCTTCTAAAGTCATTTTAGTGCTATGAATTATCGCAAATTCTAATACCGCCGTTTAGACCGCAGCAGCAATCACCTGATCAGTGCTTAAAACACCCTGATCAATCAGACGGTTGGTCGAGGCAATAATTGCTTCGATAGAAGAGGTCACGATGTTGTCATGTACCCCGGCACCAAAGGCAGATTTACCAGTACCTTTCACTTGAAGTTCGATCAAGGCCAAGGCTTTGGCATGAGCACCTGAACTGATGCTGCGCTCTTCATAGTTCACCACGTCAATCGGCAACTGAAGTGCATCCAAAATCGCAGAAATTGGACCATTGCCTTCACCACGAACACGACGTGACTGGCCATCAATTTCAAGATCAAGCTCAATCACCTGATTGCCATTGTCATCCGACAATTTGTAGTTTTTCGCAGAATAGTGAACGTTTTTAGCATCCACATAGGTTTCTTTGAACAACTTCCAGATTTCAGTCGCACTGATTTCAGTGCCTTGCTCATCGGTACGTTTTTGTACGATCTGAGAGAATTCAATCTGTAAACGACGTGGCAAAATCACATTGTAGTTAGATTCTAACAAGTAGGCGATACCACCTTTACCTGACTGAGAGTTGACACGAATTACGGCATCATAGTCACGGCCTAAATCTTTCGGGTCGATTGGCAAGTACGGCATATCCCAGATTTCTTCGTTCTTCTGGAACTCGAAACCTTTTTTGATGGCATCCTGATGCGAACCCGAGAATGCAGTAAACACCAAATCACCGGCATATGGATGACGCGGGTGCACAGGTAAACCGGTACATTCTTCCACAGTCGCAATGATTTCATTGATGTTGGAGAAATCTAAATTCGGTGCCACGCCTTGGGTATACATGTTCAAGGCAATCGCAGCCACGTCGACGTTACCGGTACGTTCGCCATTACCAAATACACAACCTTCGACCCGGTCAGCACCAGCCATAATTGCCAATTCAGAAGCAGCAATGCCACAGCCACGGTCATTATGACAGTGAACTGAAATGATTACGCCGTCACGACGCTGAATGTTACGGTGCATCCATTCGATTTGATCGGCATAGATGTGTGGTCCTGAAACTTCTACGGTTGCAGGCAAGTTCAAAATGACTTTATTGGTCGGTGATGCTTCCCAGATTTCAGTGACGGCATCGCAGACATCTTTTGCAACTTCTAATTCGGTTGCAGTAAAACATTCCGGGCTGTACTGAAATACAAATTCAGTTTCCGGCTGTTTTGCGGCATATTCTTTTACTTTCTGTGCAGCATTAATGGCTAACTGTTTTGCACCTTCTACATCAACATTTAAGACTTTGTTGCGGAATGTCGGCGAGTTGGAATTATAGATATGTACAATGGCACGTTTTGCGCCTTGTAAAGATTCAAAGGTACGTTGAATCAAATGATCACGTGCCTGAACCAATACCTCGATATAAACGTCATCTGGAATATGACCTTCTTCAATCAATTTACGGGTGAAATCGAAGTCAATTTGCGATGCTGAGGGGAAGCCGATTTCAATATGCTTGAAACCGATTTTGACCAGCATCTGGAACATCTTGAATTTCTGCTCCATGTTCATTGGCTCAAAGATCGCTTGGTTACCGTCACGCAGGTCAGTACTCATCCAGATTGGCGCTTTGTTGATTTCATTGTTCGGCCATTGACGGTCTGGTAAGTCCACACGTTGATACATGCGACGGTATTTTTTACTTGGATCAGCCAACATCATGAGAGAGCTCCTTATGCTAACTTGGGTACCGTAATCTTGGTTAAAGCGGTGCGTGGGTCAGCGGCATAGATTTTGTCTATTCATTGGGTTTTAGTGACAGTCTGGTTCAAACCTGAAATATGGTCTAAATATTGATGGTTTAGCTTCGCCAAATGCACTAAATGCCTTACTTATAATGTAAAGTTTAATCCACTTATCCCGAAAAGTTTTTGCTATTTTTATGGATTTTAGTCGTATGGTAATAAAGATTTTCTTATAAAGTTTAAGTGGTGAAAAATATTTTCACTTATTCTAAATATTGTATTTTATATTTTCTCTATTTTGACATAATTCGTTATTTATTACGTTCAATAGTGCCATAACGCAGTATATTTTAATAAAAAATAAATCCAATTATTTTCAAAGATCATTGACGTCAGGGCATGTTTTAAAGTTCAGCCCATTTACGCATTAAATTATGATACAGGTTGGTCAGTTTCATAACTTCTGCATGCTGATCACCCAGCTGCATTCTCAGGTTTTGAATACTCTGATCCAGATTAAACAGCATATGCCGTTCTGCATCATCCCTGATCATGCTTTGTACCCAAAAAAATGAAGCAATTCGACAACCGGCAGTGATTGGCGTGACTTCATGCAAGCTGGTCGATGGATACAAAATCATATCGCCGGCAGGCAATTTTACTTCGTGATAACCGTAAGTGTCTTCGACTACCAGTTCACCACCGACATATTCGTCCGGCTCACTTAAAAAAACCGTACAGGATAAATCCGTTCTGAGACGTTCATTGCTGCCGCGAATACGACGAATCGAATTGTCGACATGAAAGCCGAAAGATTCATTATTTTCATAGCGGTTAAAAAGCGGGGGAATAATATCCAGTGGAATCGCCGCCGATAAAAACAGAGCATGCTGTCCCAGAGATTCTAGAATAATATTGCTGAGATGATGAGTAAGTGGATGATCTTCAGGCAATTGCTGATTCTGTTTCACGGCGGCAGAGAGTGTACCCGCGGTAACCTTGCCGTTGACCCACTCAATCTTATTCATCTCCTCACGGAAATATTGTACCTGTTCTTTGCTCAGTACATTTGGAATATGATGCAGCACTGGAAACCCCTGAATAATCGTATTTTAAAAATAACATAGCCCCCATCAGGAGGCTATGCGGTTGCATTGAATTAATATTTAAAGTTGACTGCCAGCACTGCGCTACGGCCTTCTGCTTCAGTAGCATAGTGAGATGAATAGGCTTTAGTGAAGTAACGTTCATCAGACAGGTTGTTAAGATTTAATTGCAAATCAACGTTTTCATTCACGTTATAACGTGCCATGGCATCATAGCGAACATAGCCCGGTACAAACTTGGTATTAGTAGCATTACCATAGACTTTGTCCATTGCGACGGCACCAGCACCTAGAGTTAAAGCAGGAGTTACTGCATAAGTAGTCCAAAGGGTTGCACTGTTTTTCGCGACGTTTTGAACTTGGTTCCCATTGCTAGGATTTGGCGCATATACAGCAGGTTGACCTGTAGCGGCAGTATTTACAAATCCACCATCAATCATTTCACTGTCTAAATAAGTATAACCCGCAGATATAGCCCATTTATCCGTGATGTTGCCATTTACACCAAGCTCAATACCATCGACACGAGTTTCACCAATATTACTTGTGGTGCCATCATCTCCGGTCGCACGAGTATTGGTTTTTTCCGTGCGGAAAATAGCTGCAGTCAGGTTGAGCTTATCATTCAAGACATCCCATTTAGTTCCTAACTCCATGGTCCGGACTTCTTCAGGTTTAAGATTATTTATTGCAGCAGTAATCCCTTCAGAACCATCGCCACCATCTACGCCGACTGGATTTGCAGATGTTGCATAACTTGCATAGATACTGCCATTTTCAACAGGTTTAAAGGTCAGGCCAGCTTGATAGTTGATAAAGTCTTTATCATTTTCAAGTTTAACAATTGTTCCTGCTGGAGTCGTAGTATTAAAACGACCTGCAAGCATGGTTTGCTCAGTTGAGTAGTCATCCCAACGTACGCCTAAATCTAAAAGCCACTGAGGGGTGAATTCAATACTATCCAGGAAATAAACAGACTTTGATTTGCTTTGAATATTGTACTGGTCGGCACCATTGGTACTTAATGTACCTGTCCATGGCCCACGGTTTGGGTTTTGTACCGAAGTACACCAGCCCGAAGTAATATCACCAGCGTTACAGGCATTGTGTACATTACCTGTAGCGTTAACACCATCGATAATGTATTGGGTACGGTCAGTTTCTTGGTCTGAATATTCGGCACCTAGATTAAAACTATGTTTAAGCATACCGGTATTAAATTTACCGGTTAAAGCAAGTTGGTCGGTAAAAGCATCAGTATCTGCCACACGTGAGTTGGCACGTGCCCAGACATTTCCATTCAGTAAGAAGTTGCCTCTTGAGTCATCCGGGTTAGTCCACAGGTAATCATTTTTAGACGTGTTATACACTGCGGTATTGCTAATGGTTAAGTTGTCCGTCAGATCATGTTCTAATTTAAGCGTTCCTGACTGATTTTCCTGTTTCTGGAAGTCACGATCTTTCCAGCCATAGTATTGACCTTGTTTAATATCAATTGGCTTGCCGTTGCCATTCAATCCTACATTTGCATTTGTGAGCGCAAATGGATTGTTATAAGGAATACCTGAATCAGGTGTGTCATCGGTTTTTAAGTAGTAATAACTTAGAGTCCCACGGGTAGGGGTGTCCAGCCCAAAACTAATACTCGGTGCAATACCGGCACGCTTATATTCAGCACCGTCTTTCTGGCCTGCTTTTTCGTTTTGATGCCCCATGACTGCCACACGTGCCGCAATACCATTACCAAAGTCTTTGTTACCATCCAAAGTTATACGTTGGTAATTGTCTGTGCCGCCAGCGACCGAACCTTCTAGAAAATCGCCTGCTTTAGCGACTTTAGAAATCATGTTAATGCTACCGCCAGTGGTGCCTGCACCGCCCATGGCAGAAGCAGAACCTTTGGTCACTTCAACTTGTTCTACCGCAAACATTTCACGGTTTTGTGAGGTGGCATTACGAACGCCGTCTACATACATCGAACTTTCAGAGTTATAACCGCGAATAAATGGGCGGTCACCGTTCGGGTTGCCACCTTCACCTGCACCCAAGGTAATCCCCGGAACTGTACGTAGTGCATCAGCTAAAGTCGTCACTTGTGTATCTGCAATCAGCTGTTTTGAAATTACTGAAACTGACTTGGGGGTGTCGAGTAAAGGCGCAACAAATTTGCTATTCGCAGATTGATCTACTTTTAAGCTGGGTGCTTGTTCAGCTTTGACTTCTTGATGAATCGTCTCTAACTGGATCACCTGTTCTTCCGCCATCGCAGATGCAGCTACCATTGATAAAGATGAAACAATTGCAGAGGAAACGATTTTTTTACGTGTTTTAATGAAGGTCATGTTAAACCTAATAAATGAATGCTAAAAATGTATGCGAATAATAATGATTCTTGTTTTTATTTTTATCTTTTTATCATGGGAATTCATGATCTTTAAGAAAATATTAAATGAGTTTATAAATGTAATATCATAACAATCAATATATAAACATATGATTTTAATAAATATTGATAAATTAATCTGATTGTTAAATTTTTATTGAGAATAATGATGTCTATAGAGGGGCATAAATTAGGGATTTTTCATAGAGCACTAATTTAGCGATAAGAAAAAACCCTGCCAGGGCAGGGTTTAATTTAATAGTTTAATTAGAATTTAAAAGTAGTGCTGAGTTGAACACGGCGGCCTTCTTGGGTGTTGCTATACTTATTACGATATTTGCTACCGCGCCCAGTTAATGTTGGTAAATAAACATAATCAGTAAAGTCTTTATCAAATACATTATAGAGACCTATACCAAGATCCCAATTATTTGTAATATTAAAGTTAGCACCTAGATGGAATAAACCATAACTTTTATAATCACCTAAAGCATCTTGAATAGTTTTGTCATTCCCACTCAAATTACTTTTACCTAAGTAACGACTCTTCTCAGAACGATATTCTCCACGTGCCCATAAATTCGTATTGTCCGCCACTTGCCAGTTTGCACTTGCATTTACAATGTGCTCAGGTGTGTCATTAAGTTGTAGTCCTTTATCTTCACCTTTGGTGATTTCAGACTGAGTCCATGTATAGTTTGCTGCTAATTTTACAGCATCGCTAACTTGCCACTGAGAACCCAACTCTAAGCCATAAAGTTCAACTTCTTCAGCATTAACATTACGGCTAACCTCCCAACTGTCACCCGGCTGAATTGCCCAAGGTGTACCACGATCACTCAAGTATGAGTTACATTCTGCATTAGAAAGTAAAGGTGCATCACTGGTTGATGCGCCACATCCAAATTCATCTGCTCCACTGACAATTTTGTCATCAATAGTACTGTAGAAGCCTGTTAAATTGGCTTTAAACCCGTTAAGTGCATCAAAGTAGAAACCAAGTTCCAGATTCTGACTAGTTTCAGGTTTTAAATTTGGGTTACCAAAACTTGGGGTAGCACCTTGGCCACTGACATTATAAATGCCATCAACAAGCTGTTCTAAGCGAGGAGCTTTATAGCCTTCAGCATATCCACCTTTAACTGTCCATTGATCATTAGCATTCCATACCAAATATGCACGAGGTGTAAAGAAGTCACCGAACGTACTATGATCGTCGTATCGAGCACCTAATGTAAGAGCTAGAGATGGAGTAAATTGCCATGTGTCTTCAACGAATAAACCTACTTGATCAAAAGAAACATCTTTATTGGTTCTTAGACCATCAGTAATGGTCGCATCCCACCATTGACCACCAAAGACTAAATTATGGTTCTCAAAATGTTGAGTTGAAAATTTAGTATCGAATACAAGATCTTCACTTTCCAGTAACCGTGGCAACGTTTGGGTTGTAAGGTTGTCATTTTCAAGAGGAAGTAGGCGTGCAGGCAAGAGACGTCCTACAGTCTCTGTCTTGTTTTGACTGATACTTGAATCTAACTGACCTAAACTATTTTGCCATTCATGAATCAAAGCTAGCTTTTCACGATTATATTCTTGAGCTTGCCCATAACCACCGGCTGCTCCAAGAGTTCCAAGCTGACCTTTACTATTGTCATACCATTGTTCAGTTTGCTCATATTCAAATGAAATCGCATGATCATCATTTGGAGTATAAGTTAAACGTGTTCCAATAGTTTCTAAATCTGACTTTGTAGGATTATTTCCTTGAGTTAACTCAGCTGCTTCTTCTTCGTTCGTAAGATGAGATTGATCACGTTCAGCTTTGCGTGCACGTAATTGAATGCCTAATTTATCTTGAATAAGTGGGCCGGAAATAAAAGCGTCCACTGAGCGTTGGTTACCAAATTCGGAATAGTTCGGAAGAATAGTACCTTCTAAGGTAACTGCACCAGTCCATTCAGGTGAAACTTTTTTGGTAATAATGTTTACTACACCACCCATAGCATCTGAGCCATATAGTGTAGAAGCAGGACCCTTAATCACTTCGATGCGTTCAATTGCAGAAATTGGTGGAATAAAACTATTATTTGACTCTCCAAAACCATTTGGGGTAATGCTACCCACAGTATTTTGGCGACGTCCGTCAACAAGAACTAAAGTGTATTCGGAATCCATACCACGCATACGAATATTTAAGCCGCCGGTTTTACCTGCTGAAGGAGATATATCAACTCCTTCTACATCAATCAAAGCATCCGCAATAGAATTAACGCGTTTATTTTTTAAATCTTCTGCTGTTAAAACGGTAATAGAAGCAGGTGCATTTTTAAGTTCTTGTTCAAAACCCGCCGCTGAAACCACAATCGTAGACATTTGATGTGTTGTTGTAGGAGTCGCTGTCTCGTTCACAGTCTCTGCAAAAGCAGATGTTGCTGTAACCCCAAGAATTGCCAATGTAAGTGGACGAAGACTAAAACTATGCATGACCAAATTCCCGAACCGAAGAATAAATTAGTATTGTTGCTCAAATAAGAAACTGGATATTAATGATAGTATTTATCATTTGCAATAAAAATATACATTTTCTCCATTTAAATTGGGTTGACTGGGCATCTGGAAAGATGGCAATTCAAATAAAAAAAGGGCTTAAAAACTGGAACTCGCGCGTATTTTTTGTATATCCTTAAATGTTGTCATATAATGTGGCACATTTTTATAAACCTGTTATAACCTAATATATAGAGGAAGCCATGCAAGTAACTTCTGAAGCGGTTTCGGGCGTTGCCCGTCGTTTAAATGTTTCTGTACCGACGAGCCGTATTAATGAGCAATTTGAAGCTCGTTTAAAACGCACTGCTAAAACTGCGAAGATCAACGGCTTCCGTCCAGGTAAAGTACCTGTAAACGTAGTTCGTCGTGAATACGGCGCGGGTATCTACCAAGAAGTAGTAAACGATATTATTCGTGACACAGTTTTCGAAGCGATCCAGCAAGAAAAAATCAATGCTGTGGGCATGCCAAACATCGAAAAAACTGAAATGAAAGACGACGCGCTGGTATATACAGCGACTGTTGAAGTTTATCCAGAAATCGAAGTGAAATTCGACGGCTTGGAAGTTGAGCGTAAAGCAGCTGAAGTAAATGACAAAGACGTTGAGAAGATGATTGAAAATCTTCAAAAACAACGTGCTGCTTGGGCTGAAACAAAAGGCATGGCTAAAAAAGACATGCAAGTAACTTTTGATTTCGAAGGTTCAATCGACGGCGAAAAATTTGAAGGCGGTTCTGCAGAAGACTTCAAACTTGTTCTAGGTTCTGGTCGTATGATCCCTGGCTTCGAAGACGGTATCGTTGGTATGAAGAAAGGCGAAGAGAAAGTTATCGATGTAACTTTCCCTGAAGACTACCAAGCTGAAAACCTTGCTGGTAAACAAGCTCAATTCAAAATCACTGTGAAGCTTGTTGAAAAACAAAAACTTCCAGAAATCGATACTGAATTCCTGAAAATCTTCGGTGTATCTGAAGAAGAAGGCGTTGAGAAGTTAAAAGCTGACGTTCGTAAAAACATGGAACGTGAAGTGAAGAACGGCCTTCGCAATCAGGTTAAAGGCGCGACTTTCGATGCATTAGTTGCTGCAAACGAAGTTGAACTTCCAGCTGCTATGCTTGCTCAAGAAATTGACCGTCAACGTCAACAAATGATCCAGCAGTTCACACAGCAGTTTGGTGCTCAAGGTGCGAAAGCATTTGATTCAAGCATGCTTCCAGACGAATTGTTTAAAGAACAAGCTGAAAAATCTGTAAAACTTGGCGTACTTGTAAGCCGTGTTTTAGCTGATGCGAAAATCGAAGTAGATGCTGCACGTGTTGAAGCGTACATCGAAGACATGGCTTCTTCTTATGAAGATCCAAACGAAGTGATCGAATACTTCAAAAACGATGCGCAACAGCGTGCTCAAATCGAAGCAGTTGTGCTAGAAGATCAAGTTGTTGATTACATTTTGGCTTCTGCTAAAGTAACTGATGCGACTGTAAGCTATGAAGACTTATTGAAAGAGCAGCAAGCTCGTCAACAAGGCTAATTTAGCTTTCGATAAAAAAGGCGCTTAATGCGCCTTTTTTTCATATTGATGCCTGAAAAAAGTATTTCTGTTTTTCACAAAACTAATGCAAAAAATATAATGGATTTGTTGGCGAATTTTTTGCAATTTCAGTGATTATCCCTCATATTGTGATTATGGGTTAGGTCACAAAAAATTTAGGAATAAATAAACGTATGTATGTTCCAGCGATTGAAAACGCTTTAGTGCCAATGGTGGTAGAACAATCCTCTCGTGGTGAGCGTTCTTTTGATATTTATTCACGCCTTTTGCGTGAACGTGTAATTTTTATGACGGGCGAAGTTGAAGACAACATGGCGAACCTGATCGTTGCGCAAATGTTGTTTTTAGAGGCGGAAAATCCAGATAAAGATATTCATCTATATATCAATTCACCAGGCGGTTCGGTAACTGCGGGTATGGCGATTTATGACACCATGCAGTTTATCAAACCTGATGTCGTAACGTACTGCATGGGTCAGGCAGCATCAATGGGTGCGTTCCTGCTGAATGCCGGTACCAAAGGCAAGCGTTATTGCCTTGAAAACGCCCGTGTCATGATTCACCAGCCATTGGGTGGTTTCCGTGGTCAGGCTTCAGATATTGAAATTCATGCACGTGAAATCCTGTTTATTAAAGAACGTTTAAACCGTTTAATGGCTGAACACAGCGGTCAGGATTACGAGAAAGTTGCACGTGATACAGACCGTGACAACTTTATGACTGCTCAGCAAGCGAAAGAATACGGTCTTGTGGACGAAGTTTTAACTAAACGTCCATAAGTTTTAAAGATTGAGATAGTGGAGTAAATATGTCCGAACATCCTCAAGGACAAAAGCATTGTTCATTTTGCGGTAAAACGCAGTCTGAAGTCGGGAAGCTGATTGCAGGCGAGGACGCATACATTTGTAACGAATGTGTGGACGTATGCTTAGATTTGGTTCAAACCAGTCAGCAAGTGGAAACCAATGACTGGGCCAATCGTCCTTTGCCGAAACCGCATGAAATTCGTGCGGCCTTGGATCAATATGTGATTGGTCAGGACGTCGCGAAAAAAACCTTGTCAGTTGCGGTTTATAACCATTACAAGCGCTTGAAAGTGCAAAATAATGGCAAGAAAGCTGATGATTCAGTCGAGCTTTCAAAAAGTAATATTATGTTGGTTGGTCCGACAGGATCGGGCAAAACCTTGCTTGCACAAACGCTGGCACGTCTTCTGGATGTTCCATTTGCCATGGCAGATGCAACGACACTGACCGAAGCCGGTTATGTGGGTGAAGATGTAGAAAATATCGTACAGAAGCTTTTACAAAAAGCAGATTACGATGTCGAAAAAGCGCAAAAGGGGATTATCTATATCGATGAGATCGACAAGATTACCCGCAAGTCTGAAAACCCATCCATCACGCGTGATGTATCGGGTGAAGGCGTTCAGCAAGCATTATTGAAAATGATTGAAGGCACGGTTGCATCAATTCCGCCACAAGGTGGACGTAAGCATCCGCAGCAGGAATTCATTCAGATTGATACCTCGAATATCCTGTTTATTTGTGGCGGTGCATTCTCAGGACTTGAGAAAATTGTACAGCAACGTCAGGAAAAAGGTGGCATCGGCTTTACTGCAGAAGTGCGTAAAAAAGATGAAACCAAGAAGCTGTCTGACTTGTTCCGTCAAGTTGAAGCAACTGACCTGGTAAAATTTGGTTTGATTCCAGAATTTATTGGTCGTTTGCCAGTAATTGCCACTTTGGACGAGTTGGATGAAGAAGCATTGATGCAGATTCTGACTGAGCCGAAGAATGCGTTAACCCGTCAGTATCAACATCTGTTTGATATGGAAGATGTGGATCTGGTTTTTGAAGAATCTGCTCTACGTGCAGTGGCTAAGAAAGCAGTTGAGCGTAATACAGGTGCACGTGGTCTACGTTCGATCCTAGAAAATTCATTGCTGGAAACCATGTATGACTTGCCAAGCCGTAGCGATGTCGGCACTGTCGTCATCAATGAAGCCGTGATTAAAGGTGAAGCAGAGCCGGAATACCGTGCCGAGCGTCAGCCACATGATCAGCAAGAGACTGCGACAAAAATAGATTTAAAGGTCGTGAATAGCAAATCCGCTTAATTGCTATTCGTCCGAAACGTGCGAAAACTCCGTGTTTTCGCACGTTTTTTATTTCCAAAAATAAAGCTCGGTGTTAATCTGATTCACTAGGCGTGGATGCCTAAAACTTATAAAAAACAAATTGCAAAGCACTTGCATACAAAAGAATAAAGACGCAGTGAGGGATAAGCATGCGTGGAGTCGCAATTGTACTCATCAGCAGTTTGGCATTGCTGGGGTGTCATGGTAAGAAAGCCGTCGTTGAGCCTACACAGCCACTCAGCACTTTAAAAAATATCGATCTTGAAAAAAAACCGGGCTTTGTCGAGCAGCATCGTATTGGCATGTTCACCATTGGCGGTTGGGTCAATCAAAAGCATGGAAACCAGTTTCAGACGGTGAAACCACAGCATGATGAAGCCGCTATTGTGTATTTATACCGGCCCGATTCTAGATGGAACCGTCAGGAAATTGTCGCTGCCAGCCTGTTTATCAATCAAGAGCATATTCCAAGTTTACTGCACAACCATTATTACTGGATTGAAGTGCCTGCAGGGACCTATCGTTTGAGTACCAGCCGGCCATTAGGTGCATTGCATTTCCAGAAGCCTAAATATCTGGATTTTACTGTCGAAGCGGGACAGTCTTATTTTATTAAATATGATGAAGAGAATATCAGTACACGCCGGAGTGTTTCCGGACCGCTCATGCTGATGCCGGAAAAAGTTGGCCTGAATGAAATTGCTTTTACTCAGCTAAAATCAGACAGCTTTAACTTCGTGGCACAAGATCAAGAAACTGGCCAGATTCGTAAAAAAGCCCAAAAAATTGAACCGACTGCTTATGATCCATCATTAGATGTACAGCTGAAAGCACCTTTTAAACTTTGGGGTCCACGTACCTGGTAGTTTGGACATTTTTTTGAGCAAACATCATAAAAAAGCACCCATTCAGGGTGCTTTTTTATTGTAGTAAAAATTAGCCCGCAGCAGCGTCAACTACTGGAATCTTGCCAATTTTTGCTTGCCAGATTTTAGGTGCAGTCGCGTGAATAGAAGTACCATTCACATCAACCGCTACAGATACCGGCATATCTTTTACCACAAACTTGTAAATTGCTTCCATACCCAGGTCAGCAAAGGCAACCACTTCAGCTTCGCGAATAGCTTTAGACACGAGGTAAGCAGCACCACCGACAGCCATCAGGTAAGTTGCCTGGTTGTCTTTAATGGCTTCAACGGCAGCAGGACCACGGTCTGCTTTACCGATCATGCCAAACATGCCAGTCGCTTCAAGAACTTGACGTGTGAATTTGTCCATACGCGTTGCAGTTGTAGGACCTGCAGGACCAACTACTTCATCGCCGACTGGATCAACAGGGCCAACGTAGTAGATAAACTTGCCTTTCAGATCAACAGGAAGTTCTTCACCGTTGTTCAGCATGTCGACCATACGTTTGTGTGCAGCATCACGACCTGTATAGATTGTACCGTTAAGAAGAAGTGTATCGCCTGGTTTCCAGCTATTCATTTCTTCTTGGGTAATCGTGTCAAGGTCAACACGTTTAGAAGATGAAGAATCCCAAGTCACAGCAGGGTAGTCTTCAAGTTTAGGTGCTTGAATATGTGCAACACCTGTACCATCTAACTGGAAGTGTGCATGACGAGTCGCAGCACAGTTCGGGATCATACCAACTGGTTTACCTGCAGCATGACATGGATAATCTTTGATTTTAATATCAAGTACAGTGGTTAAACCGCCAAGACCTTGTGCACCAATACCCAAAGCATTTACTTTTTCGAAGATTTCGATACGAAGCTCTTCCATTTTGCTTTGTGGACCACGACGAAGCAATTCGTCCATGTTGATCTCTTCCATCAATGCTTCTTTGGCAAGCATCATGGCTTTTTCAGCAGTACCACCGATCCCGATTCCCAGCATACCTGGTGGACACCAGCCTGCACCCATGGTTGGAACAGTTTTCAGTACCCAATCCACGATTGAATCAGATGGGTTTAACATTGCTAGTTTAGATTTGTTTTCTGAACCGCCACCTTTGGCTGCCACAGTGATATCTACTTTATTACCAGGCACAAGCTTGTGGTAAATCACGGCAGGAGTGTTGTCTTTGGTGTTCTTACGACCAAATGCAGGATCAGCCAGAACTGATGCGCGAAGCACGTTCGAGTTTTCTAAATAACCCTGACGTACGCCTTCATTGATTGCATCATCCAAACTCATGGTTAAATCGAATTTAACGTCCATGCCCACTTCAACAAATACGTTGACGATACCGGTATCTTGACAGATTGGGCGGTGGCCTTCTGCACACATGCGTGAGTTAATTAAGATTTGTGCGATCGCATCTTTAGCAGCTTTGTTCTCTTCACGATCATACGCACGGCTCATCGCTTGGATAAAGTCTTGTGGGTGATAGTAAGAAATGAACTGAAGCGCATCTTTAACCGATGTGATCAAGTCATCTTGCTTGATAATAGTTGTCATACAAATATCTCTTGAGCGGGCTGATAGCTAGCGGGCTAAATTATAAGACAAAAGAATCGGGTTGTGGGCATTTTGGGCGAGCATTGGCCGAAAGTTTATAGTTTAAGCAATCTGAGCAAGCACTTTAGCTATTCAATGGGTCAAATATGATAGCCAGTTGTCATATTCAGTGTCATATTTCAGATAAAAAATATGCATAATTTTGATGATTTTTTCTCAAGTAATTGAATTTTATTGTTTATTTAAAATTTAATAAAAAATCAGATTGTCATATAACTGTCATAAAACTTTTACATAATGCAGCTATTGAAACGGGAGATCCTAACAATGGTTACAGGTATTTTGATGGCAGCTGGTTTTTGTGTATATATCGCTGCAACTTGGATGTACGGTCAGAAAGAAGATCAAGCCTAAGCTTTATCTTCTTTTTTATTTTAAGACATAAAAAATTAACCTATCTTCAAATCTTCAAATCTTCAAATCTTCAAATCTTCAAATCTTCAAATCTTCAAATCTTCAAATCTTCAAATCTTCAAATCTTCAAATCTTCAAATCTTCAAATCTTCAAATCTTCAAATCCAGTTATAAAAATATTTGAAAACTCAAATTTAAAAAGCATCTCTCCTATAGCTTACTCAAGCCATGTTGACCATTTACATTTTTAACCCAGAAAAACTCAAAGCCTGAAAACCCTTACACATGCGGCATTTTTTATTGCTTAGACTGTTTCTCTCAACTTCTAGAAACAGGCAAGTAGAATGAACAATTTTAATGCAAGTGATATTAAAGAACATGCTTCAGTCATTGCTTCATGTGGTACTCAAGTCGGGAAGGTGGACCATTTAGAAGGTCAGGATTCAATTAAATTAACAAGAAGTGATGATGAAAATAATGAGCATCATCTGATTCCCTTGAGTTGGGTAAGTGAAATCAAAGACGATAGCGTCGTGCTCAATAAAACTGCGGAAGAGGTACGTAAAGAGTGGACTACCTTATAAGAAATTAAAGTTAGTGGACTGAAAAGCAGGGCTGCTTCAGCTTAATTTTTTATGTCACAGACTTTATGAATAACCGTTGAAAATGCCAGTTCGAAAGACTGGCATTTTTATTGTTTATTAAAACGAGATAATGATCGCGTGCTGAATTTATTGAAGCTATGAGTGTTTTTTTATAAAAAAACCACCTGATTTTTCAATCAGATGGTTTGGAAAACTTAAATTCAAGAAGTATTAAGCTTCTTGCTGCTCGGCCTGAATCGCGGTTAAGGCAATGGTAAACACGATGTCATCGACCAAGGCACCACGCGACAGGTCATTGACCGGCTTATTCAAGCCTTGCAGCATTGGTCCAACACTGACTACATTGGCAGCGCGTTGAACCGCTTTATAAGTAGTGTTACCGGTGTTCAGATCCGGGAAAATAAATACATTGGCACGTCCAGCCACTTGTGAATCAGGTGCCTTTTGGCGACCTACACTTTCTACAGATGCTGCATCATATTGTAATGGACCATCAATCAGCAGGTCAGGGCGGCGTTCTTTGGCAATCCGTGTGGCTTCAGCGACTTTTTCCACATCTGCGCCGGTACCGGAAGTTCCCGTCGAATAGGAAATCATGGCAATGCGTGGATCTATACCAAAGGCTTTGGCAGAATCGGCGGACTGGATTGCAATTTCGGCCAGCTGTTCTGCATCAGGGTCCGGATTGATCGCACAGTCACCATACACATAGACTTCATCTGGCAACAGCATAAAGAATACGGAAGATACCAGAGAATAATCTGGAGCAGTCTTGATCAGCTGAAAAGCAGGACGTACCGTATTTGCTGTGGTATGTACTGCACCAGAAACCAGGCCATCGACTTGATCCAGTGCCAGCATCATGGTGCCAAGTACTACTGTATCTTGCAGTTGTTCACGGGCCTGTAGTTCGTTGAGCTTGCCTTTACGCAGCTCCACCATCTTGTCGATGTAGTTTTCACGCACCAGATCCGGATCAAGAATTTCCAGATCTTCAGGCAATTCAATACCGCGAGCTTTGGCTACTTCTAGCACAGCTTCAGGCTTGGCCAGCAAAATACACTGTGCAATACCACGCGCCTGACAAATGGCCGCAGCCTGTACGGTACGCGGTTCATCACCCTCTGGCAGTACAATACGTTTTTTCGCAGCAATCGATTTCTGTACCAGTTCATGACGGAAAGCGGAAGGTGACAGACGTGGCTTATAAGAACCATTCAACATTTGATTCAGCCATTCCGGATTGATATGGCTTGAAACAAAACGTGTCACCTGATCTGCACGTTCGGTATCATCCACTGGAATTTCATTGCTGAGATTTGCCAGTTTTTGTGCGGTTTCAAAAGTGCTAAGTGGCGTATGTAAAATCGGTAAACCTTGCTTGATGGCAGCTTGACAGAATTCCAGTACATGATCATTTGGCTGTTGATGTTCAGTCAGCACCAGACCGGCCAAAGGAATCCCATTACTGCTGGCCAGACTACTTGCCAGTAATACGTCAAT
This sequence comes from Acinetobacter lwoffii, assembly GCF_015602705.1. Classification (NCBI taxonomy): domain Bacteria; kingdom Pseudomonadati; phylum Pseudomonadota; class Gammaproteobacteria; order Moraxellales; family Moraxellaceae; genus Acinetobacter; species Acinetobacter lwoffii. The sequence continues at coordinate 2,551,021 of NZ_CP059081.1, read as the reverse complement.
CCGGTCAGAGGCACTAATAATTAATTCGCCAGCCACAAATTTATGCAATTCATGTTCAATATTGGCTGAAATCAGGCTGCTATGTTGTACACGGCGCTGTTTGGCTTCGCCTTCGTTAATCCAGTAGGCAGAAATATGTGCAGCCAGATCAGACATGCGCGGCACACTTAAGGTTTTACTGAAAGGCACCAAGCCAATCACTGGTAATTTTTCAGAGCCAATATGCGGATGCGTCTGCTGAATGGCGGTGATAAATTCGGCGGTTTCAGCTTTAAGGCGTAAATCCGGATTCAGCGTGACAGGAATCTGCGCAGATTCTTCAGGCAGGCCTTTGGTGCGCATCAACATGATGCCCGCAAGGCGGGTAGAGCTAGCGCCACCAAAATTACGCAGCTGATGTTCAACTTTATCTGCGGTTTGGCTTGGCTGCTGAATATTGGCATTGCTGACGACAATAACTTTGGCATCCAGTGCTTGTGCCAGTGAAGCATTCAAATCATCGGCAAAACTGTCCTGAGTATTTGGCAACAGCCCTTCGACAATAATTAGGTCATGCTGTTTAGCAATTTGACGATGCAGACGCACCGCTTCTTCAAGCAATTCATCCTGTTCATCCAGATTGATCTGCTGCAAGACTTTGCTATAACGGATAGGTTCAACCGTTTCACTTTGAGAAATATGACGATACAAAGCCGTGGTGCGGTCTTCGATTTCATTCAATTCCTGGGCAAAAGGTTTCAGGAAACCAGCTTTTACCCCTTGGCATTCCAGTGCATAAATCAGGCCCAAACATGCAGAAGTTAAGCCTACGCCTTCCCCCGTGGGAACCAATAAAATTGTTTTCATAAATTATGTCAGTCGCAGAATAATAAAAATCAGTGAAAAAGAAGCTAAAGCCTGCTTATGCAGGCATTACCTCAGCTTGAGACTTTTTTGCAGTATTGCGCTCCACTTCAAGTTCAACCACACTTTGAACTTCCCGGGCAATACGGCCTTCTTCATCTGTTGGCACTACCCAGATTTGTGGGCCTGTACCTGAATCAATTCGGCCTTCGGTACCGCGTTTCAGCTCATTATTGGCATTTTTATCCAGACTGAAACCGAAATGAGGCAGGTAAGTCATGGTTTTTTCGCGGATATACGCTGAGTTTTCGCCAATGCCGCCAGTGAAGAACAGACCATCAAGACGTGGCAGACCACAGCTCAACGCTGCCAGAGACTTAGCTAAACGGTAGCAGAATACTTCAATCGCCAGTGTGGCATCTTCATTGCCTTGTTCTGAAGCTTCAATCAGCGTACGCATGTCATTGGACAGATCAGACAAGCCCAAAAGACCACTTTGGCTATTCAGCATCTTGTCAATTTTATAAATGTCCCAACCTAGGTTTTTCGCCAGGAAGCTGTGCAGACTTGGATCAACATCGCCACTGCGTGTGCCCATAACAATGCCTTCAAGCGGGGTTAAGCCCATTGAGGTATCTACACTTTTCCCATTCCACACGGCACAGGTCGAGCTACCATTACCCAGATGCGCGGTTAACCAGCCACCTTGTTTGAAACTGCCTGCCAGTTCAGAACCGCGCTCTGAAACATAGGCATGACTCGTCCCGTGGAAACCATAGCGACGTACACCATGGGCGGTATATAGGAATTTCGGTAGGGCATAACGATAAGCATGCGCTGGCATGGTTTGGTGGAAGGCAGTATCAAATACCGCAACCTGTGGTAATTCCGGGAATAAACGTTTGGTAGCTTCAATACCAATCAGGTGTGCCGGATTGTGTAATGGTGCAAGCGGCGTTGCTTCACGAATTTTTTCAATAATTTCGTCATTGATCAATTCAGCCTTGGTCAGGCTGCCACCATGTACGACACGGTGACCGATCGCATCCGGACGGTAGTTGGCCAGACGTTCCAGACCCACTTCGAGTGCTTTTTTGTGGTCAGCAAATGGAATGTGGATATCGACCGGCTCATTGCCAACCGTCACGCCTTTAATGCGAGCATTCTCTGTGCCTAAGTTCTCAGCTAAACCATGAATACGGAAATTCTGCTCCTCAAGAAGTAATGCAAACTTGATTGAAGAAGAGCCACAATTAATAACTAATACTGATTTAGACACGATTGATTACCCAATTTTTAATTAAAATTCTCGTCCATTTGCTTGACCCAATTGCGGACAATGAAGCAGCAATCCAGATCAATGAATATGTTTTAACATTTGTTTTTTTTCTGTCCTAGATAGACTTTAGCAGATTAGACTTAAGCATTATCGACCGATTTAACAATAATAACTAAAATTTATCAGTTCATAGTTTTCATTTATAAATAAAATGATGCTGAAAATATAATCAATAAAATACTAAATTCTGCTTAAATTTAATTTTAGAACAAATTGGTTTTTAGTTTAGCGTCCGAAAAGGCAAATATTGTTTCTAAATACAATTCTATAAAGAGATTTATCAATAAAATGACCCGAAGGTTCTAATCCATCTATTTCAGTGTCAATTTTTCTGTCCATAAAAAAACCGCATCATAAATGAGGCGGTTTTAAATGAGCGATCTGAATACTTACTGGCGAATCTGACCATCACCAAAGACAATCCATTTCTGCGAAGTCAGGCCTTCAAGACCGACTGGGCCACGAGCATGGATTTTATCGGTCGAAATCCCGATTTCTGCGCCTAAGCCATATTCAAAACCATCTGCAAAACGAGTAGAGGCATTGATCATGACCGAACTTGAATCTACACCCGCCAGAAATTCGCGTGCCAGACTGTAGTTTTCCGTAATAATAGAATCAGTATGATGCGAGCCATATTTGTTAATGTGCTCAATGGCTTCTTCTATACCAGAAACAACTTTGATCGCCAGAATCGGGCCCAGATACTCGGTATACCAGTCTTCTTCGGTTGCTGTAATGACTGCATCTCCAAGAATACGCTGGGTTTCCCGGCAACCACGCAGTTCGACTTTTTTCTCTTGGTATAGCTCTGCGATGCGTGGCAAGAATTCTTCAGCGACTTTTTCATCGACCAGCAGGGTTTCCATGGCATTACATACGCCATAGCGATGGGTTTTGGCATTGAGCGCAATCGGCAAGGCTTTTAACAAGTCTGCTTGAGCTTCCACATAGACATGACAGTTGCCATCTAAATGTTTAATGACCGGCACACGTGCTTCCTCGGTAATCCGTTCGATCAGACTCTTGCCGCCACGAGGCACAATCACATCCACATATTCGGTCATGGTAATCAACTGGCCAACAGCAGCGCGGTCAGTCGTGTTTACCACTTGTACGGCAGCCTCAGGCAAGCCTGCGACTTTCAGGCCATGCTGAATCGCGACAGCAATGGCCTGATTTGATTCCAGAGCTTCTGAGCCACCCCGTAAAATAATGGCATTGCCTGATTTGAGTGCGAGTGATGCAGCTTCCAACGTGACGTTAGGACGTGACTCGTAGATCATGCCGACCACACCCAAAGGCACACGCATCTTGCCCAGTTGAATCCCGGATGGGCGATAAGCCATATCACTAATTTCACCAATCGGATCTTTCAGGCCAATGACATCTTTAAGGCCCTGTAACATACCTTTAAAGCGTGCGGGGTTGAGTTCTAAGCGATCAAGCAGGGCTGAGTCCAGATTGTTGTTATGCGCCTTGGTCATATCTTTCTGGTTGGCAGCCAAAATAGCAGCCTGGCTATTTTCCAAAGCCGTATAAATAGCGGATAACGCATTATTTTTAGTTTGGGTGGACGCGCGAGCCAAAATGCGAGAAGCCTGGCGTGCCTGCTGTCCTACCGTTTGCATGTATTGTTTAATAGACTCTTGCATAGCGGTTTGATCACTTAGAAATTTCATTTCGATATTAACAGCCTGCTGCTGCACAATGAAGCCCATCTATTAAAAATCATCCGTTTTCGCAGACTTCTAAACATTTTGAAATTGTTTTCTGTTTAAAAGTAGATAAGTGGTCACTGAAGCGGTTGCTTGTGAAAAGCAGCTCTGTATAGAATGAAACACGCGGCATTGATGTCATTTATAATTATTAAAGAGCAGGATGCGTGTTCAGGCACACCGGAATGCGCCTGAAATATAAGATCTGTTAAGCATGACTTGCACAATAAAAATAAGGCAAGGACGGAGGAAAAGGAATATGAATTCCATTATCCACATGGACACCCATGTATTGGAACAACATAGCCACGATGGTTTTTTTGATCTTTATGATAAGCACAGTTTTAAGCAGCCGCCACGTACTACCTGGATGGACGGCTGGAAAATCGAATATATGGCGATCGCCCGTCCGGATACCTTACATTTAAGACCCATGGTGATTATTGGGGGAGCTTTCCAGAATTTTAATTCCTACAAATACTGTGTAGAACAGCTTTTTGATGCAGGTCCCATCATTCTGATTGACCTACCGTCCATGGGGGCCAACCAGCAGATTAGTAATGTCGATACGGGGCTGTCTGCCGGAACACTGGAGCTTGAAGACCTTGCTGCGATGCTGGGGCGCTGGCTGGAACAGATGCAGCTGCCGCAAGTGGCAATTCTAGGTATGTCCTTGGGTTCAGTGGTGGCTTCCTATTTGGCAGATCAGCGTCCTGAACTGGTCGATCGGATGATCCTGATGGGTGTGATGCAGAAAACCCGTAAAAGCTGGCGGATGCTGCTGGAAGAGTCTTTGCATCTAATGAAAGAACAGCGTATGGATGAATTTGGTCAGGCCGTCATTTTGTACCTGGTGAATCATGCACGTTTAACAGAAACCCGGATGTCACCGACTGCAAAGCGTTTGTTCTTTAAACAGATGGCGGAATTTACGGCCACCGAACAGGATCGTTATGATATCAATTGCAACCGTTTATTGCGTCTGACCAATGTGCCGATTCCACAGTGCAAAGTGCTGGTGGCATGTGGGCAATATGACAGTTTTACCTTGCCACATGAGAATGCCAATTTTGCCCTGCAATGTCCGAATATGCAGTATGTACAAATTGCAGGCGCCGATCATGTACCGCAGTTACAACGTCGTAAAGAAACCATGCATCTGTTTGCAACCTTCTTACGTGATGAACCGGTCGATCAGTTGCCGGGAATTATTCCGTTTAGCCCTGAGCAGATACAGCAGCTTGAACGTCGCGGTGAAGAGCGGATTCAGGTGCAAGATTCACAGCGTTTCCTCAGTCATCGTCATTCTGATCTCATTTTAAAAGCAGAGATCGTGGACATGAATTTCTTTGGGGTATTGCTGGAGTTAGATGTAGAACAGGCAGTATGCGCAACAGCTTATCCACGTGATCTGGCCTTGCATCTGGAAGATGAAGTTGGGGAATTTCAGATTGAGTGCCTGATCTTTGAACAGGATGATACTCAGCTGCGTGCTTTATTCAAACATGGCAGTTTTGAAGTCGCAGAACGCTTATTACGCTTTGTACAAATGCAAAAAGTACTGTCACAAACTGAAGTATTTGATGCAGCAATTTAAAAAACAGCAGCATTAAAAAACAGCGTACTTAAACGCTGTTTTTTTTCACGGCATGAATCATCCAGACCAGATCACCTAAATGTTCATCCTGTTCATGAGTCGGGTTTGGCTGATGAGGCTCGGCAAAATAACGTTGTGGTTGTTGTACCTCAACCTGGTCAAATCCTGCATCTTGAAAAAAGTGCTGCAGTTCTTGGGGGGATTTAAAATGAAAGGTAAACGCACTGCGAGACATGAATTTAAGTAGACGGCTACTGCTCCAGATAAAGTTCGCCAGTTTATTTTTCACCGGTTCAGGATAAATATCGCTGAGATAGTGAACTGCCGGGAAATACTGCGCATTTTCTGTAATCCCCTGCATCAGAATACCTAACATCTGCTGATCAAAATAATTAATCAGTCCTTCGCTAATGACCACTAAGGGCTGGTTGCAGTCAAACATCTGAAAAATACAGTCCAGTTCTTCACTAAAAATATCGGCAGTCAGGACTTCAGGGGCATACTGATCGATCTGCTGTAAAGCCTGCGTCTTGATCTTGGCCATATCCGGCAGGTCCAGTTCACGATAATTAATCTCGGGGAATTTCTGTCTGAAATTCCAGCTGCGTGGAGATAGTCCGCAGGCAATTTCAAGAACCTGAAGTTGTGGATGTTGCTCAATTAGTTGACACAAATGCTCATCAATCATCTGATGGCGCTGCTTAAGTGTAGTCCGCATGCTACCGCCGACATGGCGTTCCGCCCAGGATTCAAGTGGATGAAGCAGTTTGGCCAGAAACTTGCCTTTGGATGTAGCAAAGGCTGGATGTGAGATTCCCATTTGATACCAGATATAGCCGGTATAGTGCGCCGTAAAAGAAATATGGCGATGTTGCGAAAGTGAGTCTGTCATATTTGTTCTGACCTTATTGTTATTTTTAAGTTGATTGAATAATAGTGTAACCTTTTCATTACTATAATTAAAAAGGAACACCTTGTCGTGTCCCTTTTTCATATTGATTGGATTTAAAAAGTTTTAGCTGGATTGCTGTTTAAATGCCAGTATTTCATCACGGATCTCGCGCCATTCTTCACCCAGATCCAGTTCATCACCAATCTGGATGTTCGGGATGTTGCCGCGCATGCGTTCCAGGCGTTGCTGGTTCGGGAGGGGCAGATCTTCAATTCCTTCCAGTGCGATACATTGTGCCGCACGATCATTACAGACCAGACCCATATCACAACCAGCTTTGAGTGCGGCCTGAATTCGGGCATCGGCACCGCCTGCGACACATGCGGCCTGCATGCTTAAATCATCCGAGAACAAGACGCCGTCAAAGCCCAGCTCCTGACGTAAAACCTTCTGAATCCAGAATTCCGAGAAGCCTGCCGGATTAGGATCAACCTGGCTATAGATGACATGAGCCGGCATTAGCGCATCCAGTTGTGGTTGTAACTGGATAAATGTTTGCATATCTTTTTGCTGAATCTCTGCATAGGAGCGCGTATCAATTGCTGCAGCAACATGCGAGTCTGCTTTAACAGAGCCATGACCGGGGAAATGTTTACCAGTTGAAGCCATACCGGCACGTTTCATACCTTTTAGAAATGCGCTGGCGAGTGGAATAATGTCCTGAATATTTTGGGCAAAGCTACGATCACCGATCACATCACTGATGTCATTCAGGTCCAGTACCGGTGCAAAGCTGAAATCAATTCCGACAGCCAGTACTTCAGTCGCCATCAGCCAGCCGCATTTTTCAGCCAGTTCAAGGGCACGCTGTGGATCGCTCGTATAAAGTTCGCCAAATTTCCCCATGGCAGGCAGCAGGGTAAAGCCTTGTCTTAAACGCTGTACACGACCGCCTTCCTGATCCACTGCAATTAAAATATCAGGACGCACCTGACGCATATGATCGGTCAAAGCACGGACTTGGGCGGGAGATTCGATATTGCGACCAAATAAAATCACTCCACCGACTTGCGGCGCACTTAATAGTTCAATATCTTCTTGAGTGAGGGTTGTGCCTGCGATGTCGAGCATCAATGCGCCAATCATATGCGGAATCCGTTTTAGAGTTTTTCGGAGAAAACAATACCTGAATTCTGCAATGATTTGCTACACTTTGTCAGCACAGAATATGATAAAACTACACGACATAAACATATTAAGTTGTTTAAGATGCTGAATACGTTAAATTCTGGTCGAAAAGCAACACGGTCACATTGGTCTCTAGGCCAAGGAAGTACGAATTATTTATGAAATTTCAAACTATAGCTTGCGCAGTTGCGATTGCGACAGGTGGATTCTTTTTTACCCATGTAGTGAATGATGCGATTGCGGCCAATAGTAATGAAGTGGTCAGTAAAGCAATTCAGCCATCTCAAGAGCAGGCGCTGGTGTCACGTCAGCTGGCAACCCTGGTTGACCGTCAGCACTATTTAAATATGCGTCTGGATGCCCAAACTTCGCAGCGTATTTTTGATTTCTATATTGATAGTCTTGATCCGGAGCACAGTCTGTTTCTGGCTCCAGAAGTTGAAAACTATAAGAAACGCTATGGTGCCAATTTTGGTGCCAATCTGAAAGCCGGCAATTTGTCTGGTCCTTATGAAATGCATGCGCAATATCAACAGCGATTGCACCAGTTCTACACCTACATGTTGAATGAGCTGAAAAAACCGCAGAATCTGAATCAGCCAAATGTTTATATCGAAACGGATCGTGAAAAAGCACCGTTCTTTAAAACTGAAGCTGAACAGCGCGCGCACTGGTCAAAAATGCTGGTGTCTCAGCTGATCAATCTGACCATCAGTAAAGAAGAGGAATTGGCCAAGCAGAAAGCTCTGAAAGCCAATCCGGAATTGGCCAATGGACAAGACCTCACGGGTCCTGAAGATCTGACGCCTGCGCAAACCTTAACCAAGCGTTATACCCGTCAACTGGAACGTCTCAGCCGCGTCAAAAGTGATGATGTGCTCGACAAGACACTGAACGCGATGATGCTGACTTATGATCCCCACAGTAATTACTTCCCGCCTGTGGATGCGATGGAGCTGAATCGTCAGACCACTTTACAGCTGGAAGGCGTCGGCGTATCGATTCGTCCGGAGCGTGGCAATGAAGATTATACCAAGATTGAAACCATCGTTGAAGGTGGTCCGGCCAGCAAATCCGGTCAAGTTAAATCAGGTGATCGTATCATTGGTGTGGCGCAAGACGGCGAACAGATGATTGATGTCATTGGCTGGCCAAGTAATGAAATTGTCGGTCTGATTCGTGGTAAACGTGGCACGAAAGTCACTTTACGCTTACTCGGTGCGGGTGCTGCCATGGGGCAGGCACGTAATGTGACCATTACCCGTGACGTGATTCAGGAAGAAGATGCTGGTGTACGTACACGTGTAGTCGACATTCAACGTGACGGTAAAAAATATCAATATGGTGTGATCGAAATTCCGTCGTTCTATCTGAACTATCGTGCACGCCGTGCCGGTACGGATTATCGCTCGGTATCTGAAGATACCAACAAAGCCTTGAAAGAACTCGCGGCGAAGAATGTTGCTGGGATTATTGTTGATTTGCGGAATAACCCAGGTGGTTCACTGGAAGAAGTGGCACGTATGTTGGGGCAGGTGATCAAGTCTGGTCCAGTGGTACAGATCCGTGATGGCAATGGCAATGTCAGCGTCTTTGAGGATGATGATGGCGGCGCACAAACCTATGCAGGTCCACTGGCAGTGATGGTGAATCTTGCCTCTGCATCGGCCAGTGAAATTTACTCTGCTGCGATTCAGGATTATGAACGCGGGATTGTGATTGGCAGTACTACCACCGGTAAAGGTACAGCACAAGTACAATTGGATAGTCTGGCGCATGGTCAGGCGACATTGACGCAGCGTAAATTCTACCGTGTGACCGGTGGCAGTACCCAGAATAAAGGGGTCGTTCCGGACATTAAACTGGTCGATATTTATAACGAGGAGTTTGGTGAGCGTAAGGCCAAAAATGCCCTGCAGTGGGATACTATTCCAACGGCACCATTTAAACGCGAAGGTGCAGTACAGAAATACGTTCCTGAATTGGCTAAACTTTCTCAGCAACGGGTCACACTGGATTCTCAGTTCAAGTATTTAGAACAGCGTAAAGCCGTGATGAAGAAAGCTGAAGAAGAGAAACGTCAGGTACTGGACTTGCAACAGCGTAAAGCTGAGTTGATTGCCATGGAGCAAAAAACGCTGGACGCAGAAAACACTCGTCGTGCTGCAACAGGTCTGAAACCTTATCCAAACTGGGAAAGTTATCAGGCTTCACTGGATGCCTTGATTGAAACACGTGCCAAGATGAAGGCCAAAGAACGTCCGGCTCTGCCTGAAGAAGAAGCATTTGTGATTGAAGCGGCAAATGTGTTACTGGACTATGCCAAATTACAGGCAAAACCCTAAGTTTTAGCCTCATTGGTCGTTGATAAAAGTAGCCTGTTTCGACAGGCTATTTTTTTATTTTGCAAATCTGCACGAAAGAACAAATAAAATTTTGCTATGAAGTGCCATCTGTCTAAATAAAAAGAAAAAAATTGTGATGGTGATCGAATAAATGAGCTAAAAAAATGAAGCTAAATATTTGCTTAAATTTGAAACACTTCTAATATATAAGTTGTATTTTATTTTTCTGTTGAGTCTTATTTTTGAGGCAATTCTCAACTTCAAAAGAAAGAAATATAAATTCTAAATTTTAGTTAAGACTGATGTTGTTGCAGACCAATTGGCTTGCATAGATGGTCAGTCTTGAGATTTTACTGAGCTCAAATTTGACCGGGTGAAAATGGAAATATCAGTGCAGAGCATAATAAAAATGATCACCGCTGGGGAACATTTTATATGATTGACATTCAGCATGATATTGGTCTGCTCATCGGGTCCGTTCTTTCTGCATTGGTCGCTTGCTATCTCATCGCACGGATTAAAAAATTTGCTTCAGGCGCTTCACAGCCAAACTTTAAAACCTTCAATTTAATGCTAACCGCCATACTATTGGGCCTACTCATCTGGTTGATCCATTTTATCGGGCTGACAGCAGGTTTTGTGCTGAATAAATACGAGCTGGATTGGGGGGCGCTGCTTCTATCTGTTCTGGTGATATGTATTGCCGCTATGTTTACCCTCTGGTTAAGTACCAGAAGTACCTGGTCATTTTTCCGGGCAGTTCTCGTAGCAGGTGTGATCGCACTCGGCATCTTTGGCATGCACTCTATTAGCATGATGTCATTCAATTTTACTGCTGCCCATGTGCAACAGTCACCGGAATTAGTTCAGGCACATGATCAGCTATTTCTGGCCATGATACTGATGAGTGGATTGCTGCTGGTGACGCTGATGTGTATCGTCGTATCCGAACTGCGTGTGGGATTACGCAACCGTCAGCTTGCATGGGCCAATCAACAAATTGAAAATCAGACCATTCAGGACAATCTGACCAAATTACCTAACCGTTTGTATCTGGCTGAATATGCAAATCTGCTGTTTTCAGGTCAGTCCGAACAGCAGCATGAAATTGCTTTTTTATATATCGATCTGGATCGTTTTAAAGCAGTCAATGATGTGTTTGGCCATCTGGTCGGTGATCAGTTGCTGATTCAATTGACCACGCGGATTCATCTGTTATTAGGCCATCATTCCAAGCTGCTCAGAGTTGGTGGGGATGAATTTCTGCTGGTACTGGAAAACACATCTGTCGCCAAAGCTGCAAAAATGTCAGAACAGATTCTTGAACTGATTCAGGAAAGTTTCCTGATTGAAGGCAAGAGTATTCATATCTCGGGCAGTATTGGCATTGCCATGTATCCGGAACACGGCAAGAATTTACAGGATCTGCTGGTCAATGCTGATGCCGCCATGCTGAGTTCCAAGTATTAGGGGCGCAATACCTATTCAGTCTTTAATTATTCTACCGACCAGGATGAAAGCAAGAGCCAGAGTACCCTGATTAATGACCTATATAAAGCCGTGGAAGAGCAGCAGTTTGTGCTGTTTTATCAGCCCAAGTTTCGGACCAAAGACCGTAGCTTGTGTGGGGTAGAGGCATTAATTCGCTGGAACCATCCCCAGTTTGGTTTGCTCGGCCCGAATCTGTTTATCAATGCGGCTGAAAAAACCGGACTGATTATTCAAATGGGCTATTGTGCATTGGAGCTGGCCTGTCAGCAGATTCAAAAATGGCAACAGACACATACTGAATTTTTCCCTATCGCGGTCAATTTGTCTGCAGTACAATTTGAGCATAAGCATTTGTTTAGTACTTTAGAAAAGTTATTTGCACAATATAAAATCAGTCCTCAGCATTTAATGATCGAGATTACTGAATCGACTGCCATGCATCATATTGATGTGAGTATGCGCAGCTTTAAGCGCTTAAGACAAATGGGCATCCGTCTAGCCATTGATGATTTTGGTACAGGGCATTCCAGTTTTCTCTATTTAAAGAATTTCGCCGTAGATGAGTTAAAAATTGACCGGGAATTTATCAAAAATCTGGCAGTCGGCTCCAAAGAGGAAATGATTCTGGAAAGCATTATTCAGCTGGCCATAAAACTGGGCTTGGTGGTGACCGCCGAAGGTGTTGAAACAGAAGCGCAAGCAGAAATTTTAACCCGGCTCGGTTGTGAACAGTTACAAGGCTTTTTGCTGGGCTTGCCGGTAGATGAACAACGACTAGAAAACTTACAATTCCATGAATAGCGCTCTAATTCATTGAGCGTCAGGATAGACAACATGGCTAACGGAACTCCACCCTGAAACTCTGCTACAATATCGCCAATTTTTTTCATATTGATCGAATTTGATCTCGAATGCTGTGCATTGAGCAGTAGGTGTATTTCATGAGCTTTAAGCAAGAACTGGCGGCACAAGTCGCCCAGCGACGTACGTTCGCTATTATTTCCCACCCCGATGCCGGTAAAACCACCATGACAGAAAAATTGCTGTTATGGGGTCAGGCCATTCAGGTGGCCGGGATGGTAAAAAGCCGTAAATCTGACCGGGCCGCAACATCGGACTGGATGGAAATGGAAAAAGAGCGTGGTATCTCGATCACGACTTCGGTGATGCAATTTCCTTTTAAAGACAAGATGATCAATCTTCTGGATACCCCGGGACATGAGGACTTCTCGGAAGATACTTATCGTACTTTGACCGCAGTAGACTCTGCGCTGATGGTGATTGATGGTGCAAAAGGTGTCGAAGACCGTACCATTAAACTGATGGAAGTGTGTCGGATGCGCGATACTCCGATCATCTCATTCGTCAACAAAATGGACCGTGAAATCCGTGAACCGCTTGAGCTTCTGGATGAAATCGAAAACGTTCTGAAAATTAAATGTGTCCCGATCACCTGGCCGCTCGGTACAGGCCGTGATTTTGCAGGTGTATTTAATTTAATCGAAGAAAAATTCTACGTGTATAAAGCTGGTTTCGGTTCAGTGATTACCGAGATCGAAGTGCGTGATGGTTATGACTATCCTGATCTTCGTGAGAAAGTCGGTGAGCTGGCTTGGGCGGCATTTGAAGAATCGCTTGAACTGGTACAAATGGCCAACGAACCTTTAGATCGTGAAGAATTCCTGGCGGGTCGTCAAACGCCTGTTCTGTTCGGTACAGCCTTGGGTAACTTTGGTGTCGACCATGTTCTGGATGCCTTCAGTCAATATGCGCCATCTCCTAAAGCCCATCCGACCCAAGATCGTGTTGTAGAAGCTGATGAAGAAGGCTTCACCGGTTTTGTCTTTAAAATTCAGGCCAATATGGATCCGAAACACCGTGACCGTATTGCCTTCATGCGGATCTGTTCAGGCAAGTATGAAAAAGGCTTGAAGATGAAGCATGTACGTTTGGATAAAGATGTGCGCATCAGCGATGCCTTAACTTTCTTGGCCGGTGATCGTCAGCATCTGGAAGAAGCTTGGCCGGGTGATATTATTGGTCTGCATAACCATGGCACCATCCAGATTGGTGATACATTTACCTCGGGTGAGAAACTTCAGTTCACCGGTATCCCGCACTTTGCGCCGGAAATGTTCCGTCGTGTCCGCTTGAAGGATCCATTAAAATCCAAGCAGTTGCAAAAAGGTCTGAAAGAACTTTCAGAAGAAGGCGCGACCCAGGTATTCATGCCGCAGAATAACAACGACCTGATCGTGGGTGCGGTGGGTGTGCTACAGTTTGAAGTAGTGGCTTACCGTCTGAAAGAAGAATACAAGGTGGATTGTGTTTACGAACCGGTCAGTATCAACACAGTGCGTTGGGTATCTTGTGATGACGAGAAGAAATTCAACGAATTCAAGAAAAAAGCCCATGACCAGTTGTCTGTCGATGGCGGTGGTCATTTAACTTATCTTGCGCCAAGCCGGGTGAATTTACAGCTCATGCAAGAACGTTATCCGGACATCGTGTTCCACAATACGCGTGAACACTAAAATTTCAGGCTTCGCAGCTAAAGTTTAAAAATATCAAACAGCTTCTCCGGAAGCTGTTTTATTTTATGCTACATTTAAGCAATTAATAACTCGATAGATATAGCAAAGAGAATGAAGCTCAGCAAGGAAGTCGTCCTCGGTTCTGTGATTGGTTTAAGTCTTGTCCTGAGTGGCTGTGATCAAAGCGAAAAAGAGCCTGTTAATACTCCGCAAAATGAGAAAATGACCGCAGCTCAGCAGACCGCAGATGTTTTGCCTTATCTGAATATTCAAGAGCAGCCGGCTAAAATTGCCTTGCCATTTTGTGAAAATAAAAACTGTATCAATCTGGATATTCAGACCTTGCATACGGTTGATCCATGGATGAACCAGTGGATTGAAAAGCAGCAGGCCAAAGTGATCCAGGATCAAATCGGTTTGAAACAGGACATGAATTTACAGCAGGCCATCAATGCCTATGTAAAAAAATCGGATGCCTGGCAGGCGCAGATCAATTTGAACAAGGCTTATGAATTATCGCTATATACCCGCATTCCTTACCAGCGCAATCAATATGTATTGATGCAGATCGGGGTCGATACCAAACAGGAAAATGTCAGCGTGCATGAGCGCTATTATTTTTTTGTGGCTGATCGTCGCCAGCAGAAAATGCTGACTCCACTGGATATTATCGATCCTAAGCAACAGTTAGTAATGGATCAGATTATTCAGCAAGCCTATGAGACATGGCTCAAAGAAAATGATCCGCAAGTTCAGCAGAAGGCACCGAAAAAACTGTATTGGGGACAGGCTGACTGGTTCTTTGATCAGGAAGGTATTGGGCTGCATTTTCGCAGTCATGAAATCAGCAAAGATGCCAAACAACTGGATATTTATTTAACAAAACAACAAACACAACAGGTCTTGAAAGCTGATATCTATCAGCATATGTTTTAAAGCTCATGATCCTGCAAACGTACAGGTTCCAAAAAGGTGAATGAATGCCAAAATACAAGAATATCTTTTATTTATCCATCCTGGCATCAGCGATCTTGCTGAGTGCCTGCCAGCCGAAGAGTAATGAGCCGGAAGACTCAAGTGCTTCCGAGGTGCTACAAGCCGAAGCTGAAGCACTTAAACTCAGCGGCGATACCGAAAAGCTCAAGCTGGCGATTCCAGAATGTGAAGACAAAAGCTGTCCAGAAATCTCGATCGAACGTCTGAATAGTAATCAGAGCTTTATTGATGAATGGATCGACCAGCAGATTCTGCAACAGTTGAAAAATATCCTGTCTGTTGATGCAATTGAACCGGCAAAAGTGAGCGCTGCCAGCGAAGCAGACGTTGCCGCCTCTGAACCTAAAGCGGCTTTGGCCACAGTGACCACACCGAAACAGCAGCTTGAACAGCAAACCCAGCCTTATATGCAGACTTTCTTGAATCTGGATAAGGAGCTTAAGGCCCTGAGTGCCAGTCATAGTATTAGCCTGATGATTAAGCCCAAGATTCTGAATTCAGGAGATCCTTTGGCGACCGTGGTTCTGAACAGCAGTTATTATCTGGGGGGAGCACACGGCGCATCTGCACAGACTTATTATAATTTTGATCTAGAGCAGAAGAAACTGGTCAAGCTGGATGACATTATTGCAGCCAAACAGAAAGCTCAACTGGAAGCGCGTGCTTATGACGCGTTTAAAAACTGGGTGGTAGAGTCCAAACTGGCCAAAGATGTGGCGGAATATGAACAGGCCTGGAAGTTTAAACTCACCGATAATTTTTATCTGGCCCAGCAAGGTCTGGTCTTGCAATATGCCGAATATGAAATTGGGCCATATGTAGTTGGCTTGCCACGTTTAATGATTCCTTATGAGCAGCTACAAGGTGTACTGAAACCTGAATATCTGCCTCAAACTGAAAAAGCTGCCTCTGAGGCACAGCCAGCACCTACTGCAAAAACCAAATGACCTTGAAACTGTTTGATACGCATACCCATTTTGATGTTCCCGATTTTGATTCTGATCGGGAACAGTTGGCGTATGCGGCCAAAGCGGTAGGTGTCGAGCATCTGGTTTTAATTGGTTTTTTGCAAAACCGTTTTGCTGATCTGTTACGAACTCATGACTTTATTAATGACCTGGAAAATGCACCGCAAAGTCATTTAGCACCGGGCTTGCATCCATTTTATATTGAACAGCATCAGACTGATCATTTACAGGAGCTGGAGCAACTGCTTAAAAATGAGCACTGTATTGCCATTGGTGAAATCGGTCTGGATACCTTTTTAAAACAGCATAAACAAGCGGAAATTTTTCAAAAGCAAAAAGATTTTTTTGCTGAACAGCTTGAATTGGCACAACAATTCAATAAGCCAGTTTTGCTGCATATCCGTAAATCACATGCGGAGGTTTTGCAGATGTTAAAACAGCAGCAGTTTAAGCAGGGCGGCATTGCACATGCCTTTGGTGGTGGAATTGAGGAAGCCAAGGCTTTTATCAAGCTGGGATTCAAACTGGGTATCACGGGGCAAATCACCAATCCAAATGCCAAAAAACTTCATCAAGTGGTGCAGTATGTCGGACCAGAACATCTGGTGCTGGAAACCGACTGTCCAGATATGACGCCGCTCTGTTGTCAAAGTTCGAGCGAACATCGTACTAGAAATACGCCTGCAAATTTGCCTTATGTGTTGCAAGGACTGGCAAAGAGTCTACATATGCACAAAGAGGAACTGGCTGAACAGCTCTGGCAAAATACTCATCAGGCCCTGCATCTGGCCATTTAAGTTAACGCTCTTAACTCGGTCTTAAATTCCCAGTTCATCATAAGTCGAAAAAAAGGTGCATTATGCAATTTCTAAAATGCTCCAGACTTGGCATCATGCCATATACATTCTTTTAGGTGAGATTCACATGGCACAAGGACTTTTGGCGGGTAAGCGCTTCTTGATCGCGGGCATTGCGAGTAAATTATCGATTGCTTTTGGTATTGCTCAGGCATTGCATCGTGAAGGTGCTGAATTGGCTTTTACTTATCCAAATGAAAAGCTGAAAAAGCGGGTAGATGACTTCGCTGAACAGTTTGGTTCAAAACTGGTTTTTCCTTGTGATGTGGCAGTCGATGCTGAAATTGACCAGGCATTTGCTGAACTGGCTAAACACTGGGATGGTATGGACGGCGTAGTGCATTCTATCGGTTTTGCACCGGCACATACGCTGGATGGTGACTTCACCGAGATCACGGATCGTGAAGGTTTTAATATTGCGCATGACATCAGTGCTTATAGCTTTATTGCGATGGCGCGTGCGGCAAAACCTTTGCTGCAAGTCCGTCAAGGCTGTTTGCTGACGCTGACCTATCAAGGTTCTGAGCGTGTAATGCCAAACTATAACGTGATGGGTATGGCTAAAGCCTCTTTAGAAGCAGGCGTACGTTATTTGGCGTCTAGCTTGGGTCAGGAAGGTATTCGCGTGAATGCGATCTCTGCGGGTCCAATCCGTACTTTGGCAGCTTCAGGTATTAAATCATTCCGTAAAATGCTTGACCTGAATGAGAAAGTTGCTCCATTAAAACGTAATGTGACGATTGAAGATGTCGGTAATGCTGCATTGTTCCTGTGCTCGCCATGGGCTAACGGAATTACCGGTGAAATCCTGTATGTCGATGCCGGTTTCAATACGGTAGGTATGAGCGCTGATTTGATGGCGGATGCGGAATAAGTCCTATAAATCCTCTCTCCCTCAGGGAGAGAGTTAGAGAGAGGGGAATGACTTCTTTCTCTGAGTGAGGAAATGATTAAAATCCCCCTCATTCCCCCTTTGATAAAGGGGGAGGCCACTCAAGGCAATAAAAAAGACCGCACAAGCGGTCTTTTTTAGATTTGAATGACAGCGATTAAGCTTGACCATCCACAGCAGCGGCTTGGGCACGTTGCATATTGGCTTCAAATTCAGCATCGAAGTTGATTGGTGTAAGTAGCAACTGTGGGAAGCTGCCTTTAGTCACCATATCATTCACTGCTTCACGTAGGAACGGGAACAGAATGTTCGGACAGTATGCACCCAGGATATATGGAAGACGCTCTTCTTCAACGCCATCCACCAGGAAAATACCAGCTTGAGTCACATCAACGATAAACGCGGTATCACCTTCGTTGGTCGCTTGAACCACGACTTTCAAAGCTACTTCAAAATGAGTTTCATCAATTTTTTCTGCAGAAGAAGAAAGATTGATGTTTAACTCAGGTTGCCATTGCTTGGTAAAAACTTGCGCCCCAGGAACTTCAAAAGAAATATCTTTGGTGTAAATACGCTCTAATGCCAATTGTGGTTGAGCTTGTTGTTCTTCACTCATTTTTTGATCCTTAATATGAAGTGATAATTTTAGTAAGGTTAAGCCAGCAATTCATCAAGTTTGCCTTCACGCTCTAAAGCATAAAGTTGGTCAAAACCACCGATGAACTGATCATTAATAAAAATTTGTGGCACGGTACGGTGATTGGTACGCTGCATCAATTCAAGACGTACTTCAGGCGCTTCTTGAGACAAGTTAATCTCTTTATATGCCACACCCTTACGTTCCAGTAGCTGTTTTGCACGCACGCAATAAGGACATACTGTCGTCGAGTAAATAGTAACTTCAGCCATGATCAATCTCCTGTTCGTGGATTATTTGCTTTTCACCAAAGGTAAACCTTGAGCTTTCCAGTTGCTGACGCCGCCATCAAGACGGTATGCATCAGCATGACCGACCTGCTGTAATGCAGTACCAGCCACCTGTCCAAGGTTACAAATGAACACCAAAGGGCGATCAGATGCTTTCAGCTCTTCAACATGTTTTGTAATCTGGCTATATGGAATATTACGGCTGCCGCTGATATGACCTTCACGGAAGTCTTTTGCATCACGTAAATCAATCAGCATGGCATTTTTTGCTTTGACTAAAATTCCCAGCGATTGCGGAGAAATTTTGCGACCGTTACGTTGACCTTCGATAATGAAGAACAAAACCACTAATACCGCGAGTGTTCCAAATAAGAAGGGGTGATTCCCCATAAACTCGAACCAACGTTCCACAATTCACCTAATTACAATTTTAAAATTGCCAAGAGTATAGCTCATAAATATGGTGATCAAAATCACCGCTTCAAGGGCCAAGGGTTAAGAAAATTAATTTTTTTGCTGTGCTTCAGTGATTTCGTCGATTAAACGTAAATAGCTGTCCAGTCGGCGCGGTAAAATTTCACCTGCTGCGGCGGCCTGGCGTAAAGCACATTGTTTTTCATGCTTATGGGTACAGTTACGGAACTGACAATGTCCGAGCAGATTTTCAATTTCAGGAAAGCCGCTTTGTACCTTATCTAAAGTCAGATGCCACAGGCCAAATTCACGAATTCCCGGAGAGTCAATCAGGGCGGCACCTTCACCAAAACCGATCAAGCGCGTTGATGTCGTAGTGTGCTGACCAAGTGCCGAGTTTTCCGAAATAATATTGGTTTTCTGTGCGGCATCCGGCACGATCGCATTAATCAGCGTGCTTTTACCCACACCAGATTGACCGACGAAAGCCACCGTTTCATTTTCCAGACGATTAGACAGTGCAGTCAGGTCGCCATCGGATTGGGTCTGCATCACTTCATAACCGAGATCTTGATATTCTTGCAGCAGAGTCAGAATCGGATCGTTTTCTTTTAACAAATCGGCTTTATTCATCACCAGCAATGCAGGAATATCGGCATCGGCACAGGCCACCAGATAACGGTCGATCAGGCCCGGCGCTGGCTCAGGCAATGGTGCAAACACGATCACAATCAGTGAAATGTTGGCCGCTACCGGTTTAACCTTGTGATAGCGGTCGGGGCGTGTCAATAAGGATTTTCGGGGATGAATCGCGGTGATAATTCCTAAACCGGTATTCGGATCGGCTTGCCATTTGACCCGGTCACCCGTGACCAATAAATCCAGATTGGTCCGGGTATGACAGCGCCAGACGCTGTCCAGTTCAATCTCTTTCCAGAAAGGTTCAGGCTCACCATCGGCGACCACAGGTTTTTCAGGGTGAATGTCAGGGCGAGACAAAGCTTGCACTTCAAGTTGGCGGCCATAATGTTGCACCACTAAACCTTCAAGATCACTGGAGGTATCGAGATCTTCTTGACGTGTTTTCTGTTGTTTCTGAATGCGGCGCTGTTGTTGCTCTGTCAGACGACGCTTACGTATTAAGGCCATTCATATCCTAAAAAAACCGGGTAAATCAGATGGCAAAAATAGCATGAAGCAGCCCCCGAATGACACCCAAGATGTAATTAATTTGCTACTATAGTTGTTTTTAAA
This sequence comes from Acinetobacter lwoffii, assembly GCF_015602705.1. Lineage (NCBI taxonomy): Bacteria > Pseudomonadati > Pseudomonadota > Gammaproteobacteria > Moraxellales > Moraxellaceae > Acinetobacter > Acinetobacter lwoffii. Next base: position 2,530,766 of record NZ_CP059081.1, on the reverse strand, counting down.
CCCAATAAGATTGCACATTTATGAGCAGCACCGCTGATACCCGCCTGATTTGGATTGACCTTGAAATGACAGGTCTAGACACAGACAATGATCAAATTATTGAAATTGCAACAATTGTAACCGATGACAATTTGAATATTCTGGCAGAAGGTCCTGTGCTCGCGGTGCATCAGCCTGCACGTCTGTTAAATGCCATGGATGAGTGGAACACTCGTCAACATGGTCAATCGGGTCTGATTGAACGGGTGCGTCGCAGTAAACTGACGGCTCAGGATGCAGAACAGCAAACCATTGAATTCCTGAAAAAATGGGTCAATCCAAAGTCATCCCCGATGTGTGGCAACTCGATCTGTCAGGATCGCCGTTTCTTGCACCGCCTGATGCCTGAGCTGGAACAATATTTCCACTACCGTAATCTGGATGTATCTTCAGTGAAAGAGCTGGCAAAACGCTGGCGTCCTGAAATCATGAGTGGTCTCAAGAAAAATGCTTCGCATCTGGCGATGGATGACATTCGTGATTCAATTGCCGAACTGAAATACTATCGTCAATATTTCTTTATCATGAATAAAGACTAAGTTTAGATGGATTGAAAGAGGCGCAAGCCTCTTTTTTTATGAGATTGATGCTTTTTTCTTTTGATATAAACTCTCAATCAGTTCAAATATCACCCAGGATATCAGTACCAAAATCAGATGGGTCTGGGTTTCATGGCGATCTAGGATCACATATCCGAATAGGCCTAAAATCAGCAAACGAATAAAAATACTCAGCGCATAGTTTTTCTGTTTTTGGCTACTGTGAAAATAAAAATGTAGAGTGATCAGGATAAAATTGAGAGCCAAAAGAGCATTGATCAGCACAGTGTTTGACTCCCATATTTAAAGTTTTATGTATGAATTTTATCCAATTATAAATGTTCCTGAATTTATCTTTCTGATTTTGCTGATAGATTTTGTATCAAAATTTTAGAAGCAGTAAAAAAATGCTGACTTTGCTAAAATAAGCCGTGATTTAACAGCTATTGATGACTTATGACTGAACTGCTTCAAGACGATGAATATGAGCGCCGCTTTGCGGGTGTTGCCAAAATTTATGGAGAAGACAGCTTCAGTCATTATGAAAAAAGTCATGTGACGGTGATTGGCATCGGTGGTGTCGGTTCTTGGGCAGTAGAAGCGCTGGCACGTAGCGGTGTGGGCGAGCTGAGTTTGGTCGATATGGATGTGGTGGCGGCATCCAATATTAATCGTCAATTGCCTGCCATGAGCACGACCTTGGGCCATGAAAAAATTGCAGTGATGGCCGAGCGTTGTCATGCCATTAATCCACGGATCAAGATTAATCTGATTGATGACTATCTGACGCCGGAAAATATCAAAGAAATTTTAGCAGGTAATCCTGATTTAATTCTCGACTGTATTGATGATGTGAAGGCCAAATTTGCCTTGATGCTGCATTGTCGCTTTAACAAGATTCCCTTGATTGTGTCAGGCGGAGCAGGCGGTAAACTGGATCCCCTGAAAATTCGTGTCGCAGACTTATCTAAAACCGAACAGGACCCGATGCTGGCCAAATTGCGTGCCCAGTTACGCGGCAAAGGTATTTGTAAAAAACCTAAAGAAAAATTCGGCATTACCTGTGTCTATTCAATCGATAATCCGTTCTCGAGTGCCGATGTCTGTGCCAGTGCCGGCTTGCGCTGTGGTGGTTATGGCTCTGCCGTGGTGGTGACTTCAAGCTTTGCCATGGTCGCTGTGGCAGAAGGCTTGAAGAAGCTGGATAGTAAAAGAGCAAAAGCCTGATTTACAAAATAAAAAGCACAAGATATGTGCTTTTTTTGAGACGGCGTTTAGAATGAAAGGATTCATTTGCAGAACAAAAATAATGTTTTGGAGCAGTTATGTGGTTCTTGCTGGTATTGATTTTGGGGATAGGGGCGTTGGCGATCTGGATGTGGAAACGTCCGGATCCGGTGAAACGTGATCAGGCGAAGGCTGTACAACATGATTTATGGATTGAGCAGATTGATGCTCAACTGAAACATGCAGCACGTTTGAGTTCAGATCCGGAATATCCGAATTATGAACGTGCCTATCAGATTTATCAGGGGCTGGCCCAGCAACAGGAAATCCCACAAGCCTATGTAGGCATGGGTCTGATGCATCTGCAAGGTCTGGGACATGAGCAAAATACTGAAAAAGCCATTAGCTACCTAGACAAAGCCTTTCGCTTGGGCAGTGATGAAGCGGCTTATCATTTGGGGCGGATTCATGAAGGGGAGGCATATCAACAGGCTGACCCGGAAAAAGCTTTGTATTGGTACCGACATGCGGTAGCACGTGGCAATCTGGATGCCCAATATCGTATTACTGAACTTTCTTCTACCGAAGGCCAGCCTCAAAATGAGATGACTGCAGAAAAACAGCGTCTGGCATTATTAATTCAAAATGCCGGGCAGGGTCATGCCAATTCGCAGTATCAGTTGGCTCAGTATTATTTGGCAGATTCAACAACCCAAGATTTAGTGCAAGGAATTCATTATCTGTTTCTGGCGGCACAACAAGATCATTTGGCCGCTAATCAGCAGATCGCCGATGATTATGGGCATGGACAGATTCTCCCCCAAGACCTGATGCAATCGCTGCAATTTATTAAACGCTGTATCAGTCTCGGTGACCAGAAAGGTCTCTATGATTATTATGCCGGTGTGTTACAAGGCCGTATCGATACCGACCAGCGTCAACGCGTGTTCCAGCATTTATTGCAGCAGTCCAAAGAGCATGCCGATGCACAAGCCAAGACTTTAATCGGGCTGGCTTATTTTCATGGCTGGTATGTTGATAAAAATGAAACCATGGCATTTCGTTACTGGTCGGAAGCGGCCAACAGTCAGCATGCGCCTGCATTATGCATGATTGCTGCGCTGTATTTTGAGCAGCACCTGGTGGCCAACGAACCGCAAAAAGCATTTGAGTTATATCAGGCTGCCTATCAGCTTAGTCCTGAAGATGTGTCTGCGCAGATGGGGCTAGCGCTGTGTTATTTAAACGGTATAGGCACAGTTAAAGATACGGATAAAGCCACACAAATGATTCAGAAGGCTGCACAACAGTATTGGCAGATTGAAGCTCGGTCTGAGGCGGATCTGATTTATAGCGTCGGCTGGTTTTATAGTCTGGCTGAATATCCATTGCCGACACGTGATAAAGCTGTCCAGTACCTGAATCAGGCCGTTACCAAAGGTTCGAAAGAGGCAGCCTGGTTCCTGTACCAAGCCCTGTCAGGCATTTATCCTGTCTTTGTGAACAATTTAGAGTTGGCAAATCGCTATCTGCATCAAGCTGCGCAATTGGGTCATGCCCAGGCACAAGCAGAATTGGGCTTGAAGTATCTTGAAGGGCAACAGATTGCGCAGGATATTGCCTTAGGCTTGAGCTATCTGCAAAAAGCAGCCGCTCAGCAGAATGGTGTGGCGCTAAATGCTCTGGGTGAAGCCTATGAGCAAGGTCAAGGTGTTGAGAGTAATATTGAGCAAGCCGTACAGTATTATCAGCAGGCGGCAGCGCAGGTGAATGCAGATGCCTATAGTCATCTTGGGCGTTTATATACCAAAGGCATTGGCGTGGAGCGTGATATTGGGATTGCACGGGACTGGCTGGAAAAGGGCAGTTTGCTCGGACATGAACGATCAATTGAATTATTGAAAAATGTGAATGCGTATTTGCAAATGAAATAAACTGGCTCAAATCATACGAGCTAAAAAAACCGCTGTCTAACAGCGGTTTTTTTATGAATCAAGCTTTGTTAAGGCAATTGTTTAATCGGGCTACCACCCAATGCCTGCATCAAGGTGACATAGGCATTATATTGATTCTGTCGGGTTTGCACCAAAGACAGCCGCGCATTGCGCGTAGTTTCCTGTGCATCCAGCAGGTTCTTTAACGCCACCGCGCCATTACGATAACGTACTTCAGTCAGGCGTTCGGTACGTTCAGCCAGTTCGACATTACGTTGCTGTAATGCAACCTGCTTAGTGAGCTCAGTACGATTCGACAAGGCATTTTCCACATCGGAAAAGGCCTCATACATGGTCTGGCGATATTGCATAATCGCTTTTTCGTATTCCAGCTCATTGACTTGCAGATCACGTTTCATGTCATTCCATTGCAGGAATGGCAAAGTCAGGCCAGCACCTAAAGTTGCAACCGGATTTTTCAGTGCATTGGAGAGGGACGTACTGCTGCCAATACCGGTGGTCAGATTACCGGTCAAACTAATGGATGGATAGTAGCTGGCTTTGTTGGCATCTTTATTGGCCAGTGCCTTACGCAAGCGCAGTTCAGTCGCTCGAAGGTCAGGACGACGTGACAATAAACTTGCCGGTAAGTCGGCCTGAATACTCGGCAATTGAATATTCGGTAAACGACTTGGCTCTTGAATCGCGAGCTGTTGAACCGGCATGTGCAGCAATACCGCGAGTCCGGTACGTGTTTCCACACGTTGTTGTTCAATCTGGCTTAAGGTTGCCTGTTGGCTTTGAATCGCCTGTTCCGCCTGGGTTAAATCCAGACCGGATACTGCGCCGGCACGATATTGCACTCGCACCAGATCATAGGTTTTTTGCGCGGTCGCCAGATTTTGCTGTACCACGCTATAACGTTCATTCAGATAAGCCAGTTGCCAATAGAGTTGCGCTGTGGTGCCGATCAGGCTCTGAGCAGTTGCCTGCAAGTCTTCTTCAGAGGCTAAGGCCTCCCAGCGAGCGGCTTCGGTTTGATTGGCCAGTTTGCCAAACAGATCCAGTTCATAGCTTAAGCCCGGATAACCCAGAGAAATACCGGTCGAAGAATCGCCACCACCATCTAGGCTAAAACGATGGCCCGTTGAAATTCTTGCATCACCGACACGAACGCCTTGCTGGCTTTGAGCCTGTCTGGCTTGAATGCGGGCCTGTTGTAAACTAATGCCAGCCACTGCCAGGTCGGTATTCTGCGCCAATACTTCATTCACCAAATTATTTAATTGCGGATCTTTAAATAAAGTCCACCATTGATCTGCCAGAATATCGGCATGAATCTGCTGACTAAGCACCTTATTGTTTTGAAAGCTGCCCGGCATATTAAGCGCAGGCTGTTCATACGGTGTTTTTACCACTGCGGCACAACCGACCAGCGAGCTTCCCAGCAAAAGGGCACTGGCAAGCTTGGTTAAATTCATTTGCATATCAGGTTCCTTATTCGCGAGAGAGCGCATCGACTGGATTCAGACGAGCAGCGTTACGTGCCGGGATAAAGCCAAACACAATCCCGATCAGGCTTGAGCAGACAAAGGCCGCTACAATCGAAGTGGTTGAATACGCCATCTGGAAAGTACCGCCGGCAAAATGGGTAATTAATTGGCCAATCCCGAGGGAAAGCAGCACACCCAAAATACCACCCAAGATACAGACCAGAACGGCTTCAATCAGGAATTGCTGCAAAATATCACTTTGACGGGCACCCACCGCCATACGCACACCAATTTCCTGAGTACGTTCGGTTACCGATACCAGCATGATATTCATTACGCCAATCCCGCCGACCACCAGTGAAATTACCGCAATTGCTGAAATCAGCAGAGTCATGGTCGCCGTGGTTTGCTGAATGGTTTCACGAATACTGTCGGCATTCTGGGTAAACACATCCTGCGCGCCATGTCGCTGTACCAGCAGATTCAGAATCGCATTTTCAGCCGCCGCACTTGGGTATTCATCCTTAATCCGCACAATGATGCTACGCACATTGGATTGCCCCAGCATACGGCTCATGACGGTGGAATACGGCAGATAGACATTCAGGCTGTCATTATTGCCCATCATGCCTTTTTGCGCGTCAATCACCCCGATAATCCGGCTCGGTACGCTCCCGAGTAAAATCACCTGACCCACCGGATTGGTGCCATCCTTAAAGAAGGTGTTTTTGGTATTGGTGTCAATGACGACATCTTGCGCCTGTTGCATGACGCTACTGCGGTCAAAAGGCTGACCGGACTGGAAAGTCATGCCACGCACGTAGAAGAAATCTTCACTGACGCCGTTGACCGTAGCTGAAGCTTCGATTTCTTTATAACGGCCGGTGACACTGCTATTCACCGATGGGCTGACGCCATCGACATACGGTTGTTCAGCTAGCGCATCGGCATCGGCCGGAATCAGGGTTTTGGACTGTGAAGATCTGGAATTATCCCCAAAGCCTCGACCCTGAAATACGGTAATGGTATTGGTCCCCAGACTGCTGATATTTTCCAGAATCTGCTTTTGTGAGCCATTACCGAGTGCCACCACCGAGACCACCGAAGCAATACCGATAATGATTCCGAGCATGGTGAGGAAAGTCCGCATGCGATGTGCATTCATGGCCAGCAAGGCCATCCGGAAGGCTTCACCCAGACGGTCAACTGCAGAACGCCATGAAGAAATCTTCTTTTGTTCACTGCGGATCAGCGGCTGTTTTTCCAGATGCTCTTCGACTTCAGGAACATTGGGCTGGTCGGAAATGATATTACCGTCTGAAATCTCGATAATCCGGGTCGCATTTTTCGCTACATTATGATCATGCGTGACCAGAATGATGGTATGACCTTTGGCATTCAGTTCACGCAAAATACGCATCACTTCAATACCGCTGTTCTTGTCCAATGCACCTGTCGGTTCATCGGCCAGAATCACGTCACCGCCATTCATTAGCGCACGGGCAATCGAAACCCGTTGCTGCTGACCACCAGAGAGCTGGCTCGGACGGTTCTGGGTTTTTTCACCCAGACCGAGATCAGTCAGAATCTTGACGGCTCGCGCATGCCGTTCAGATGAATCCGCACCGGCATAAATCGCAGGGACTTCGACATTGCCTGCTGCATTTAAATCGCCCAGCAGATGATAACGCTGAAAAATAAAGCCGAAATATTCACGGCGTAATTGCGCCAGTTCATCCGCTTCAAGTTCCCGGGTTTCACGGCCTTTGACCTTGTAGCTACCCGTGGTCGGTTTGTCCAGACAACCCAGAATGTTCATCAGGGTCGATTTACCGGAACCGGACTGACCGACAATCGCCACCAGTTCACCCGGATAAATCTCTAGATTCACCCCTTTTAAAATCTGGACCGTGCTTTCACCCGCAGGGAATTCACGAACCAGATTTTTCACCTCGAGGAGAGGCTGTTGTTGTGAATTCATGCTTACATTCTCATTGGGCCACGGCTATTGCCACCGCGTTTTGCTGCATCATTGGAGGTATCAGAACCATCGGCAATCACCACCTGATCACCACGTTTTAAACCTTTCAGCACTTGCGCAGTCGCGCGGTTATTCAAACCGATTAATACAGGGGTTGGTTTTGCAGTACCATCGGCTTGCAAGACACGAACCATGCCACGCTGTGCTTTACCTTGCTCAATCAGCGCAAGTTCTGCTTCAGACAGGTTTAGACGCGCTGGACGTTCACCGGCAGGGCGGTTGCCTTGAGCCGATTCAGCTTCAGAACGTGATGCCGGGCCGCCTTCACCGCGAGAACCCTCACCACGCGCTTCACCACGATTGGCACGTGGCGGACGGTTTGAACCTTGAATGGCTGCAGCAGGAATGGTCAGTACATTTTTGGCTTCATCCAGCACGATATAAACTTGCGCCGTCATATCAATACGCAATTTTCCATCTTCATTCGGGACATCGAACAATGCGTTGTAATACACCGCAGAACTTGACGATGAGCTTGATGTATTGCTATCGGTATTAATTGAATTGGGTGCAGGCTCAACTTGACGCAGTTTGGCGTAAATCTTTTTCTCGTTATTGCCTAAGGTAGTGAAATAAACCGTTTGACCTTCTTCAACTTTCATGACATCTGCTTCAGAAATTTCAGCTTTAATCGTCATGGTGTCGAGTTTGGCCAGTTTCACAATAGTCGGCGCACTCTGGTTGGCGTTTACAGTCTGACCTTCTTCGGTCACAATCGCCACAATCGTGCCATCCATCGGCGCCACAATCTGGGTGTAACCAAGATCTTCTTTGGCAGTCGCCAGCGTCAAACGCGACTGTTCAATCTGTGCATTGATAGCGGTGATATCCGCTTGCGCCGTTTTATAGTTCGCAAATGCCGATTCCAGCTCTGAGCGAGAAGTGGCATCCTGTGCATACATGGCTTTCTGACGGTTGTATTCAGCTTCAACTTTGGCCAAATTCGCCTGTCTTACTGCAAGTTGTGCCATCTGATTTTTAATGCTGGCTTCAGCGGTTTTTAAATCATTTTCCTGACGAACGGAGTCAATCCGCGCAATCAGCTGACCTTGCTTGACCTGATCGCCCAGTTCTACATACATTTTTCTGACCTGACCCGAAACCTGCGCCCCCACGCTGACCATCTTGGTCGCTTCCAGAATACCAGTCGCCAGTACAGAGCTTTCGATATCGCCTTGGGTGACTTCAGCCGTAATATATTGCGGAGGCTGTTCTTTGGGTTTGAGGAAGTACCACCCCGCAGCGATGAGCGCAATGGCAATCACGGTGGCCATAATCAATTTCGTCGGTTTTATTTTTGGCATGATCAATATCGGTTCAAAATCAGAGAATTGTGAACGATTATAAAAGCGAAATTAGGATAAATCGTGTATTTTTTTAAACTAATAGGAATGATTATTATTTTATTTTTCGAATTTTGACAAAGACTTAGTGAAATAGGGGCTTGCCACAGATACTGGAAATCGCCTGTAGTACCAAATGCTCCGGATTTTCATGTCCGAGTCCTTTAATTGAGGCATCAATTCTTAATAATAACCCCGGCCAGGCCAGAAAAGTCTGTGGGCTGAGACGGCGCAAGGCTTGTTGATATAACCCGACTTTGGTTTTCCAGATCCCGATTTGCAAGGCATTTTGCGGTTGTTCAAACAGCTGCATCAACAGACGCATTTCCTTGCTGAGACTCCATAAAATCAGGCTCATCGGTTCACCTGAAACGACTAGATACTGAAAAATTTTGATCGACTGGGAAAGATTACCTTGTAGCAGGGCATCGCTCAAATCATAGGTGCTATAACGTGACTGATCTTGTAAACATGCATATAAATGATCAACCTGAATGATATCGACTTCAGCAAAGGTATCGCTAACCCGCATCAGGCTGTTCTTTGCTGCAAGCAGGTTGTGCTCATGATGTTGTTCCAGCCATTGCCAGGCATCATTGGCTAAACGAATGCCGAGTTTTTCAGCTTCAATACCCAGAATCTGCTGCCGGTCTTTTGGATAATTGGCCACCAGCGAAACATTCACACCATTGGCATCAATCAGCTGAAAGAAACTGGATTTCAGGCTATTACTATCCTGTTTGGGCATCACCACCAACAGCAGGTTTTGTTCATTATGCTGCAAATAGTTTTTCAGTAACTTGATTGCGCTGGCATCCGGTTTGATATTGCCATGTACTTCAATCGCCAACTGGGTTGAAAACAGCGACAAGCTGTTCAAGGCATTAAAGACGGTTTTCCAGTCGGCGACCGAACTAATGTCATAGCGTTGACGTTCAATGTCCTGCTTTTGCCAGCTGGCCCGAAAGGCATCAATTAAATTCTGTTCCAGCAAAGGCTCTTGACCATGCAAGACCCAAGCACCGCGAGCTTCATCGACACGTTTCAGGGCTTGCAGATAATCAAGTTTCATAAAGAGGTCTTATTGAGCAGGTTGCGCTGAGGTATTTTGTTTGGCTAAGGGTAAGCGGTTCGATGAAATCTGACGCGCGATCTGCTGCGCCACATCATCAATAATGACCTGATTCAGATATTTTTGTTCCTGGTCATCGGTGTTGACCGTTTCAATATCATATTGATACGTACGTGTTGCCACGACAGTGCGTGGTTCAGTGATCGGATTGCCTTGTGCATCTTCAATCCGGAAAGTCACGTTTAAACGTAACAAGGTTTCAACTAGTTTACCGTTCAGTTCCAGACGGCGAGGGGTGTAATCCAGGACACGTAACACATAAGCATTGGGTGCATTACTCAGCTGTACGCCTGCAGCACCGAGGTAAACTGCCAGTTTCTCTTGCAGTTCTTCAGTATTGGGCGGTAAAGACAGGCTCATGACAGAGTAAGCAACAGGGGCGGAGCTCGGATTGGTTCCTTTCAGATGAAAGCCACAGCCGACTAAGCCTGCACTCAGACCACAAGTTAAAACAATTGCTGCTAAATGTTTGCCCAAATGCATGTGTTGCCCTCTATGCTTCCCGAAGGGGAATATTTGAAATCCTGAACTGGATTGTAAAGTCAAAGCCCGTTGGCTGGCAACGGGCTTTGTTTGGGAATTGTGAAATCCTTCAGAAAGTTCCTTCTCCCTCTGGGAGAAGGTTAGGATGAGGGGTTATATATTTACCTCTCCCTAGCCCTCTCCTGAGAGGAGAGGGAACTTAAGGATTTAAACCACCAAATTCACTAATTTATTCGGTACCACAATTTCTTTCTTGGTTGGACCCGTCAAGAATTGCTGAACTTCAGGCAATGCTTTGGCTTGAGCCAAGATGTCATCTTTAGAGGCATCTACAGATACTTCTAACTTGCCACGGAGTTTACCGTTGACTTGAACCACGATGGTTTGCGTATTACGTGTCAGCGCAGACTCATCTACCGCAGGGAACAAAGTTGAATTCAATTCAATCCCAAATTCAGCCAATAAAGTCTGGCTTAAATGCGGTGCAAATGGTGCAAGTAAAGTTAACAGCGTGGTAATTGATTCACGTGCGACAGCAACGTCATTGTCATCTTGGGCTTCAAACTTGTTGTTGGCGTTTAGAAGTTCCATCAATGCAGCAATGGCAGTGTTAAATGCATGACGACGTTCGATGTCATCACCGACTTTTTGGATGGTTTCGTGTGTCTTACGACGTAGGTCTTGCGCAGCCGTAGACAGTGCCGATTTGTCGATGTTTGCAGCAGTATTCGCTTTTTCAAGGAAACCTGTTGCTAAACGCCATACACGTTTCAGGAAGCGGTTTGCACCTTCAACACCGGCATCAGACCATTCCAGTGATTGATCAGGTGGTGCAGCAAACATCATGAATACACGTGCCGTATCTGCGCCGTACTGGTCAATAATCGATTGTGGGTCGATACCGTTATTTTTCGATTTCGACATTTTTTCCTGACCACCAACCACAACTTCCTGGCCATCTTCTTTATATTTTGCAGAAAGCACACGGCCTTTTTCGTCTTTTTCAAGTTCGATATCTGCCGGGTTAAACCAGGTTTTCTTGCCAGATTCAGCTTCACGATAGAAGGTATCTGCAAGCACCATCCCTTGCGTTAACAAGTTAGTGAATGGTTCATTGCCTTGTACCACGCCTTCATCACGCATCAATTTGTGGAAGAAGCGTGCATAAAGCAAATGCAGAATCGCGTGTTCAACACCACCGATGTATTGGTTGACAGGTAACCAAGTTTGACCCGCTTCAGGTTTTACCATGCCATCAGTAAAGTCTGGAGATGCATAACGTGCATAGTACCAAGATGATTCCACGAAGGTATCTAGCGTATCTGTTTCACGACGAGCATCGCCACCACAGCTTGGGCATGACGTTTCGTAGAATTCAGGCATTTTGTTCAACGGGTTACCTGAACCATCTGGAACAACGTCAGTCGGAAGAACCACAGGAAGCTGCTCTTCAGGTACTGGCACTTGACCACATGATGGACAGTTAATCATTGGAATTGGACAACCCCAATAACGCTGACGGGAAACACCCCAGTCACGTAAACGGAATTGAACCTTAGAACTTGCCAGGCCTGTTGGTTCTAATTTGGCAAGGAATGCATCGTATGCACCCTGGAAATCTAGACCGTCAAATTCGCCTGAATTAACCAGTTTACCTTCTTTAGAGCCATACCATTCTTGCCACTCTGTCTCAGAGAACTCAGCATCATCTGCGCCTTTGGCATCAATCACTTGCTTGATGGTCAAACTATATTTATTGGCAAATTCGAAGTCACGTTCATCGTGTGATGGAACTGCCATCACCGCACCTGAACCGTAAGACATCAATACATAGTTGGCGATCCAGACCGGAACTTCTTCACCTGTGACAGGGTGTTTTACAGAAAGACCGGTTGCCATGCCTTTCTTCTCGGCAGTCGCAAGATCCGCTTCTGCCACAGAACCCATACGGCATTCTTCAATGAATGCACCCAATTCTGGGTTTGTTTCAGCCGCTTTCAGCGCCATCGGGTGTTCTGCTGCAACTGCAACATACGTTACGCCCATCAGCGTGTCGGCACGTGTGGTGAAGACTGTTAAACCATCTGCATAAACTTCTGGATTCGCTGAAGGGAAGGTGATTTCCATCCCTTGTGAGCGGCCAATCCAGTTACGTTGCATGGTCAATACTTGTTGTGGCCAACCGTCTTTAAGCGTGTCTAAATCGTCCAGTAACTCTTGCGCATAATCAGTGATGCGGAAGTAGTACATTGGAATATCACGTTTTTCTACCAATGCACCTGAACGCCAGCCACGACCATTTTCAACCTGTTCGTTGGCAAGAACAGTCTGATCGACCGGATCCCAATTCACGGTTGAAAGCTTACGGTAGATCAAGCCTTTTTTATAAAGCTGAACAAATAGCCATTGTTCCCAACGATAGTATTCAGGGGTACAGGTCGCAAATTCACGATCCCAATCTACGGCTAGACCGAGTTTTTTCAACTGGTCACGCATGTAAGCAATATTTTCAAATGTCCATTTTGCCGGTGCAACCTGGTGTGCAATCGCTGCGTTTTCAGCAGGCAGACCGAAAGCATCCCAACCCATCGGTTGCAGGACAGTTTCACCTTTTAAGCGATGGAAACGGCTGATCACGTCACCAATCGTATAGTTACGCACATGACCCATATGTAGCTTGCCACTTGGGTAAGGGAACATCGAGAGAATATAACGACGTGGACCTTCTACTTTGTCGGCAACTTTAAAGGCTTTGCGAGATTCCCAATCCTGTTGGACTTGAGGCTCAATCGCACTGGCTTGATATTCGGAATCAATGTGAGTAGTCATAAACGTATCAGTGAATTACGGTGAAAAAAGTCTGTTGCACAGCATAGCGCAAAATGTACCTAAAAGTGAATTTTGCGCCGGCATTTCCCGAAGAAAAAACACGCTGTTCTATATAGAGGTGTCTTATAAAGCAACTGCACGATTTTTAGATTGCTGCAAGGCTTCGTTGGCTTCACGTTGTTGCTGGTCCTGATTCGCAGGAACTTGAGGGGCTTGTTGCTGTTGTTCTTGAGGTGTGTTCTCGGTTTGAACTTCAGTTTCAGTCGTTCTAGATGATGCTGGTGCTGAATTTTTCCAGCCATAGGTATCCACTGTGGTGGCTTTTTTCGCAGATTTCGGTGGTGGCGTCTTGGTATAATGCGTGACACCTTTCGCATCGACCCATTTATGATACTGGATCGCGGAAGCGCTGGTGCTACAGATGCTCAAAACAACTGCGCAACTCAAACTGAAGGCGGTTAAAAAAGATATTTTCATTGTTCTTGGGCCTCGGCTTGCTAGGCATGGAATACTGCAATTATTGTAGTGATATTTTCAGTAAAAATGATGGATTTTTATCTGCTTTATTCAAAGCTAACTGCTTAAATAAGCTCAATCTAGCATATAAGAAATCAGAGAAAAATCTTCGTATACAAAATTTATTGATAAACAATTTCCTTTCATTTAATAAAAATTCATTCATTTTTTTTATATAAGACATATTAAAAATTTATAAAATTAAACCATTAACTCTATGAATTTTATTGGATTAGATGAATAGACAAGACAGTAAATGCATGGCTATGAGCTGATATTGCTGTTAAAAACAGCAGATCTAGGCACTATAAGTATGGATTGTCTGTTTTTTAAACTTGACTTTAAAGCCTGAAAACACAAGAATGCTGCAATAGTTTTATATGCCTTAGATCGATCACCCTTCGACTAAGTGTCATTTCATGCAGTGGGCGATTTTTCTAGCCGAGAAATTGAACAAAGCTAAGCAAAATATGTTTATCCCAACATGTTTTAGATCCCGTATTGCTCGAACAGCGAAGAGATCAGATTTTTTTCCTATTGCTTTGAAAACTATGAAATTTGTGTGCTATAACAGTGCAGACAGTTAACAAACGAAACACTGCAAATGCCTCCCATTTGTGCAGTGAATAATATTAGGGTGAATCACGTTGGAACTTCTATCTGGTGGTGAAATGCTTGTTCGCGCATTAGCGGACGAAGGCGTTGAACATGTTTTTGGATACCCAGGCGGCGCAGTTCTTCATATTTATGATGCGCTATTTCAACAAGACAGAATCAATCATTATCTCGTACGTCACGAACAGGCTGCTGGTCACATGGCCGATGCTTACTCACGCGTGACAGGCAAGACCGGTGTTGTGCTGGTGACTTCCGGTCCGGGCGCAACCAACACGGTGACCCCAATTGCAACGGCCTATATGGACTCAATCCCGATGGTGATTTTGTCAGGTCAGGTTGCGAGTCATCTGATTGGTGAAGATGCATTTCAGGAAACCGATATGGTCGGTATTTCACGTCCTATCGTGAAACATAGCTTCCAGGTGCGTCATGCCAGCGAAATTCCTGCGATTATCAAGAAAGCCTTCTATATTGCGTCTTCAGGTCGTCCAGGTCCTGTAGTGATTGATATTCCAAAGGATGCGACCAATCCTGCAGAGAAATTTGCTTACGAATACCCAGAAAAAGTGAAGATGCGTTCGTATCAGCCACCGTTCCGTGGTCACTCAGGTCAAATTCGTAAAGCGATTGAAGAACTGATCCATGCTAAACGCCCAGTTATTTACTCAGGTGGTGGTGTGGTTCAAGGCAATGCTTCAGCACAATTGACAGAGCTTGCGCATCTATTGGGTTATCCAGTGACCAATACCTTGATGGGTCTTGGCGCATTCCCGGGTGATGATGAACAGTTCATCGGTATGTTGGGTATGCACGGTACTTATGAAGCTAACATGACCATGCACAATGCAGATGTAATTCTGTGTGTGGGTGCGCGTTTCGATGACCGTGTGACCAACAATCCTGCAAAATTCTGTCCAAATGCTAAAGTCATTCATATAGATATCGACCCAGCGACAATCTCAAAAACCATTATGGCGCACATTCCAATTGTCGGTGCTGTAGAGCCTGTACTGAATGAGATGTTGAACCAGTTGAAACAGCTTAATGTTTCTAAGCCAAATCCTGAAGCGATTGCGGCATGGTGGAAACAGATCAATGAATGGCGCAAGGTTCATGGCGGTCGTTTTGAAGCGGGTGTTGATGGCGTGATGAAGCCACAACAAGTGGTTCAGGCATTGGATAAAGTGACCAATGGCGAAGCGATCATTACTTCTGATGTCGGTCAGCATCAGATGTTTGGTGCGATGTATTACAAATACAAACGTCCACGTCAATGGATCAACTCAGGTGGTCTAGGCACCATGGGTGTAGGCTTGCCGTATGCAATGGCTGCGAAGCTTGCATACCCGGAACAGCAAGTGGTGTGTATCACCGGTGAAGCATCGATTCAGATGTGTATCCAGGAACTGTCGACCTGTAAGCAATATGGCCTGAATGTAAAAATCCTGTGCCTGAATAACCAGTCTTTAGGCATGGTAAAACAATGGCAAGATATGAACTATGAAGGACGTCATTCAAGTTCTTATGTAGATTCATTGCCTGATTTTGCCAAACTGATGGAAGCCTATGGTCATGTCGGTATTCAGATTAATCATGCCGATGAGCTAGAGTCGAAGCTTGCAGAAGCGATGGCGATTAACGACAAGTGCGTATTTATTAACGTTATGGTAGATCGTACCGAGCACGTTTATCCGATGTTGATTGCGGGTCAGTCGATGCAGGATATGTGGTTGGCTAAAGGGGAGCGCACGAAATGAGACATATTATCTCTGTACTCGTAGAAAACGAATCAGGCGCGCTTTCCCGTTTAGTGGGTTTGTTCTCACAGCGTGGCTACAATATCGAAACATTGAATGTTGCTCCGACTGAAGATCCAACGCTTTCACGTTTGACATTGACCACTTATGGTGATGATCACAAGATTGAGCAAATTACCAAACAGCTTAACAAGTTGGTTGAAGTGGTGAAAGTGGTTGACCTGTCTGAAGGTGCACATATTGAGCGTGAATTGATGCTGATTAAAGTTAAAGCATTGGGTTCATCGCGTGACGAAATCAAACGTACGGCGGATATTTTCCGTGGTCAGATTGTTGATGTCACACCGACCACCTATACCATTCAAATTGCGGGTACGACTGAAAAAGTGGATGCATTTATCGATGCACTAGCAGAACACACCATTTTAGAAGTCGTGCGTTCAGGGGTTTCTGGTATCGCACGCGGTGAAAAAGTACTCACCATCTAAATTTTAAAGTATTTCCTCATCCTAATAAGAAGGGGGTATCAGGCAGTGTAAATACAAAGGTCACTGCCTGATTTAAACAGACAAACAAGCATTAAGCGGAGACAGCAATGCAAATTTTTTACGATAAAGACTGCGACTTATCTATCATCCAATCGAAGAAAGTAGCGATCATTGGTTACGGTTCACAAGGTCACGCACATGCGCTTAACCTTAAAGATTCTGGTGTTGACGTAACTGTTGGTCTGCGTGCGAACTCTACTTCTTGGAAAAAAGCTGAGAATTCTGGTCTTAAAGTTGCTGAAGTTGCTGCTGCTGTAGCGCAAGCTGACGTAGTCATGATCTTGACGCCAGACGAATTCCAATCTCAACTTTATCGTGACGAGATTGAGCCAAACATCAAGCAAGGTGCTACTTTAGCGTTTGCTCACGGTTTCTCGATTCTTTACAACCAAGTTGTTCCACGTGCTGACCTTGACGTAATCATGGTTGCGCCTAAAGCACCTGGTCACACAGTACGTTCTGAATACCAGCGTGGTTCAGGTGTTCCTGACTTAATCGCAATTCACCAGGATGCATCTGGTAACGCGCGTAACGTTGCACTTTCTTATGCTTCAGGCGTAGGTGGCGGCCGTACTGGTATTATCGAAACTTCATTCCGTGAAGAAACTGAAACTGACCTATTCGGTGAGCAAGCAGTTCTTTGTGGTGGTGCGGTTGAACTGGTTAAAATGGGCTTCGAAACTCTGGTTGAAGCTGGTTATGCTCCAGAAATGGCGTACTTTGAATGTCTACACGAACTTAAATTGATCGTTGACTTAATGTTCGAAGGCGGTATTGCGGACATGAACTACTCAGTATCGAACAACGCTGAATACGGCGAATATGTAACGGGTACTGAAGTAATTAACGAACAGTCTCGTGAAGCAATGCGTAATGCACTGAAACGTATTCAATCTGGCGAATACGCGAAGATGTTCATTCAAGAAGGTGCGTTGAACTATCCTTCTATGACTGCTCGTCGTCGTCAAAACGCTGCTCACGGTATCGAAGTAACAGGTAACAAACTTCGTTCTATGATGCCTTGGATTCAAGCGAACAAGATCGTTGATAAAGAAAAGAACTAAGTTCTGATTTCTAAGTCAAAAAGCCCTTGCTTTTAACAGGGGCTTTTTTATGTCTTGTAAAAATAAAATGACTTATTTGAGTTGAACTGCGTGCCTCAAATAGAAGAAAGCAGTGTTTTCACTTCTTGCGTTTCATTCAAAGTAGTGCTTGCCTCCTTGCACTTCGTACAAAACAGTATTTTGTACTTGTTCATACCTTAGATTCAAGCGAACAAGATTGTAGACAAAGAAAAGAACTAAGTTCTTGATCAATTGATTTGATGCTAAAACCTACTCAATTTGAGTGGATTTTTTATTGCAAGTTTTTAGTTAAATCTGAGAGATAATGTCAAATTTTTTTCAGACTTTTATGAGAAGAAGATCAGATAGTGTATTAAAAAAATAATATAATATTGTGGGAAACGAAAGATGAGCCAAATTTTTATATAAGTTGATCGCTAGTTTTTATTTAAAATAGATTATTTTTAATAATAGGGATAAATATTCTTTAAATAGTTGATTGAATCTATCAGAAGTATAGTTATTTAATTGATTTAAATGGGATAAAGAATATAAAGTATAGTTTTAATGAGAATTTTCATTCAATAAGATATTAAATTAATTAATTGAATTGTAAGATGATTCAAAGAGTGTAAATTTTATAAAAATATAGGTGTTGATTAGGATGTTATGAAATCAAAAGATTTAAATGAATGTATTAATTTAACAATAAGTTTTCAGAGTGAGATTAATAGTAAGTATAGGAGGGGGATTTTTACTAAAGGCGATGATGTGTGAAAAATAACAAAAAAAACAAAACGGAATCACACTTTTTTTACCTATCCGAGGGTAAGTTGTAAATCTTTGTAAATAATGCAAATAGTTTGGGGTTATTATTATTTAAAAAATATGAAAATCATATAGTTAAATTTTATTTGATTATCTTCAATTTTTTAAGTTCTTTTTTAGCTTTATGGGGAGTTTCGTAGGAATTACATGTAATAATTATTATTTTTAAATAATTGTATATAAAATAATGACATACAAAAAAATACTAATCCCGGGAAATAGGAAAATATATTGTGAATAATAAAGTATCTGTATGTTTTTTTATTAATGATAGTAAGATAACTACACGCTGTATAGCCTTACTCATAATAAGAAAGAGTTTTTATATCAGCGCGACCCAAACAAATAAATATATTCTTTTTTTTAAAGAATGGAGAAGATCATGAATAAAATGACTCAAACAGTATTAGCAGCATTAGCACTAAGCTTTGGTTTTGGCTCAACAGTTGTTTATGCAGAAGATATGGGAGCTGCAGGACGCCCAGGTCATAATCCTAAACCACCAATTGACTGGAGTAAATGTAATACTTTAGGTTGTGAAAAAGAAATTCCAATTTCACTTAAAATTAATAAGAAATGTATTTTAACTGGTGGAAATGCAATAGTATTATCTGCTGCTGGTGGAACCCAAACTACAAATTATTCAATTACAACAAATACCCCTTATGTTCTGAATTTGCAAACTGCAAATGCTAGCGCTAGTAATAATACGTTTGTTAGACATGAAACAGATGCATCTAAAACAATTGCTACAACAATTGTGACAACTAAACAAGGTGCAGGCGCTGTTCCGTTTGGTAATTCAAATCATAACGGTCAAGCAGTTGATAATTATACACTTGCAGTTACTAATGCTGCAGTTAATGCTACACAGTTAGCAGGTAATTATACCGATCGCTATCTAATTAAAGCTTACTACTAATTTATTTACTCAACCTAGCCTGATATTTATGTTGGGTTAGGTTGCCTCATTATATTTTTAAATGGAAATTATAATATGAGAAGAACAACTATATTATTATTTTTATCTTTTTTTTCTTTTACTGGGGGGAAGGCTGATGTTGCAATTGATCCAGTACAAATGTATATATTAAATGATACAAAACAAAAAACAACAACACTTACTTTAGAGTCTATAAATGAAGTAGAAAAAAAGATATTTGAGGTAAAAGCATTTAAATGGGATCAAAATGATAAAGGTGAAGATGTGTTGGAGAAAGATGATACTCTTATAATTAATCCAAGAAATTTTATTTTAAAACCTAATGGGAAACAAGTTATACGTGTTGGTTTTAATCGTCCAATAGCATCTGTATTAAATGGTCTGGAAGAGGGTGCCTGGCGCATTGTAATTGAGGAATTACCTCAGCCTGTAAAAGAATCATCTATTACTTTCTTGATGAATTTTAACCTGCCATTATTTATTGGAAAGCAAGATAACCTAAAATTAAATTTCAATATTGAGAATGATAAGCTTATTGTTAAAAACAAAGCAGAATCTCATATTCAAATTTCAAAGTTACAAATTTTAGATTCTAATAAGAAAGAAGTTTTTACTAGTAATAATATGAAATATGCCCTTAAAGACAAGAATATTTTCTATGAGTTAGAAGGGGTTAAGATAAATAATCCTCGTAATTATTTTGTTAAAGTAATGACAGATAAGTCGCATGAGGAAATAGAGTTAAAGCTTATGGATTAAAATTATAATTAAGGATTATATTATGCAGTTAAATAGAAAAATAATTATTCTAGTTAATATTTTATTCTTGTGTAATGCTAATGCTAACCAGAATCCTGATGATGAATTTTTTGCTAATCTCTGGATAAACGAGCTTGATCATAATATAGATATTATTTTAATAAAAAGTAATGATAATTTTTATATAGAGTGCAATATATTGTCGGAACGAGATATTGATATATCTAAATTATCAAAAATGGCTTCTCGGGATGAGTTTTGTCTTATTTCGGATCAGAATATTCAATCTAATTTTGATGCCTCTAAGCAAACAATTAATCTCACGATACCTACCCAACTGTTTAAATCAAGTACACAGATCTCCCAGTTGCAGACTATGCCAGAGAGAGCCAGCTTTGGAGGTTTCGTAAATTATGATTTTACCTATTTAAATGCAAAAATAGACAGAGAGACGAATTCTTTATATAACGGCCTGACAGAGCTGGGTATTTTTAAAGATTATTGGATTTTTAAGAACTCAATAGCATATTATAATCATCCTTTGAATGAATATTTTACTCGACTCAGTACTAGTATTGACTTTGAATTTCCTAAAAGTATGACTCAGCTTACTTTAGGAGATACAACTACAGTATATAATCCATTAATTAATTCTTTACGTTTTGCCGGTTTAAACTGGGGAACTAATTTTACTGAGCGACCAAATTTTATTTATTGGAATACTCCAACCTTACAGGGGAGTGCGCGTGTTCCTTCTACAGTTGATTTGTATATTAATGGGGTAAGTATATATAGCCAAAGAGTCAGTCCTGGTGATTTTAATCTTCAAACTGGTGCACAAATTCAACAGGCAGGAAATGCACAAATTGTTGTTGAAGATGTGTTAGGGAATAGGAGTGTACAAAGTTTTCCTATTCTGGTGACGAATCGGTTATTAAGACCTGATCTTAGTGAATATAATGTTTCATTAGGAAAGTTGCGTTATAATTATAATATAGAAAGTGATGACTATCGTGATTTTTTCTCTAACTTTTATTATCGTTATGGGGTATCTAATTGGACAACCCTTGGTTCTAATTTTGCTTATAGCGAAGACTTGCAAAATTTAGGCTTTCTATGGACTCAAGCGATTAGTCATTATTTGGTTTTGGATAGTGTAGTTCAAGCTTCACATGATGAACTTAATAATTTTAATTATTCATATGGATTATCTGCTGCAAAGGATTTCGGAAGAGTTTCACTTGGTGCCAGTGCAAAATATACAGAAAGAGATTTTAAATATTTAGGTGATGAACTGGATAATTTTTATAGTTATCCTAAGTATGAATATTTAATTTATGCAGGAATGAGCAATGTCCCTCTCTTGCATAATATTTATTTGAATTATGCTGCCCAGAGTTTTCATCAGCAAGAAATACGCGTGGAAGATGAGATTCCTTTATTTTTTCAAAATGATCGTAAAACTTTAAATTTAGGGTTTAATCGTCGGCTAGGTAGGAAGGGAAGCCTAGGTTTAAGTTATTTTAGCTCATTCGGTGATGATCGGGATTCTGGAGTTGTCTTATCACTTAGCTATAGTTTTGATGATGATAAAGCAGTTTATTTTAGTCATTCAACAGATGAAAGAACTAAATTGCAATTTGTTAAAAGTAATCCTAATCAGGTTGGATTTGACTATGAAACAGGTGTAAATAGACTCGAAGATGAAACACTATATAATTTCAATGGGCGATTGAAAACAGATGTTGGGGATTTAAGTTTTTATCATATAGAGGGAGATAATGAGTCTGAATCACAATTAAACTATCGTGGTGCGGTTGTTTTTCTTAATAATAAATTTAATTTTACCAAGTTAGTTGATAATGCATTTTCTGTTGTTAGTGTGGGAGATTATCAGGATGTCGATGTTTTAAGGTCTTTATCTGTAGTGGATAAAACGAATAAGAAAGGCTATACCTTTGTTCATGATATTATTCCTTATGTAAATTATGATATTGGTTTTGATCAGAATCAGTTACCAGTTGAAGATAAGATTCCTTATGCAACCAAGAGGCTTACTGCTTTAGATCAGCGGGGCTATATTATTAATTTTCCTATATATAATACAAAACAGGTCACGATTTTACCTGTAGATAGTAATAATAATAAATTTACAGCCGGTTCAGAGTTATATATCGATAATGATGGTGGGGAGGTTTATCCTATCTCATCGGACGGTACGGTCACTCTATATGGGCTTATTCCAAATACTTACAATATTAAAATCATCAGCACCGAATCTAAAACTTGCTTTGCACAATTGACGGTTACAGAAAATCAAAAAGAAGAAAGCGGACTATCTACGCTTATCTGTAAATAAAGGATGAAAAATAATGAAACTTAAATTTACTGTACTTGTGTTCTCTCTATTATTAACCAGTCTAAGTCATGCCCAACGTTGTCAGATTGATCGATCGACAGCATCAGAACTCAAATTGAACTCCTCTTATCTGAGCCAAGCTGCGACTTCTTTTATCGTAAGGTGTGATAGTAGTTATGCTATTCAATTTAATTCTAGAAACTTAACCAGCACTAATGGCAGTAGTTATTTGGTTAATGAGCACAATCATAAAATAAGAACACAAATGTATATTTCTGGGGCGACCTCATCCCGTTGGAATATGCCGATATCCCAACCGGCAACTAGCCTAAGTAAATTTATTGTATTGGTACAACTAGCTGAACAACCTTCTGCTTTGACCCCAGCTGGAGTTTATAAAGACAGTTTATATGTGGATCTTATCTACTGAATTCTTTTAGTTGGCTCTTAAAAGAGAATTGGATTTTGGTCTATTTAAGTCCTTTAACCAGATTTTGAAGCTTTCTGACTGGATTTTTTAGGCATGAGCTATGGTTATGAATAGGTGAGTTAATTTACTCTTAATTGTTAGTCAAGTTAATTAGATATCTCTATAAGTACATCAACTTCCGAATAAAATGAGAGAAGGGGGGTAATATCATTAAAATGCAATAAATAAGCATTAGACTTTAGCTTAAAATATAATCACATAGGTGTGATATGGAACAGCCCTGCACCTCAGCGTTATCGAAAAAAATGTCTGCACTTCAAAATATTAGCTTTGACTTAAAACAGTTGCGACAGCAAAAAACAAAAATGACCCTGCCTTTGGAAGAGTTGACTCGTCCTCGTCTCAAAATAGCCATTGTGACTGAAACCTGGTCTCCTGAAATCAATGGGGTTGCCCATGCTTTATTGCAACTGTGTAAAGGATTACAAAAACAGGGGCATAAGATTTTATTAATTCGTCCGGAACAACGACAAGCCTATAACGATTTTAAGCCGCATAGCGAATGTCTAGTTAAAGCGCATTGCATTCCTAAATATAGTAATTTGCAGTTTGGTAGGCCGCAATTTTTAAAAATCCATCAAGCTGTTGAAACTTTTACACCCGATATTATCCATGTCGTGACCGAAGGTCCTTTGGGTTTGGTAGCTCAACAGCTTGCAAAATTCCATAAAATTCCGGTTTCTAGCGGTTTTCACTCGTCATTTCAGGAATTTAGTCGATTTTTTGATTTGGCTTTTTTACTGAAGCCAATTCAAGGCTATTTAAAGTGGTTTCATAATAATACTGATTTGACCTGTGTTCCGAGTCGAGGCACGGCTCAAGCCTTAAATCAGTTTGGTGTGACTTGTCCCTTGGCAGTTGTGGGCAGAGGCGTCGATCCAGATACATTTTCACCAAAGTGGCGATCACCAGATTTGCGCTATGCTTGGGGAGTTTCAAACGAGACCCGGGTGATGTTGTATGTCGGACGGCTTTCCCCTGAAAAGGAAATTGACGTGCTGATCAAAACCTATTTTGTGCTGCGCCAAGTTCGTCAGCAAGATATACGTTTGGTGGTGGTTGGAGATGGGCCGGATCGCACTCGACTGCAACAACTGAATCAGGATGGCAGTATTGTTTTTACCGGTAGCTTGACAGGAGAAAAACTGTCGGCGGCGTATGCCAGTGCAGATGTCTTCTGTTTTGCCAGTCAGGTTGAAACCTTTGGAAATGTGGTATTGGAAGCGATGGCCAGTGGCTTGCCAGTGATTGCTTATGATTATGCTTGTGCAAACTTGCATGTGCAGCATGGTGAAACGGGATGGTTGAGTAGACTTGGACATCAGCAGGGGTTGATCCAGCAGATGCTCGGATTGCCTGATCAGCAAAAATTGCAGCAGATGGGTGCGCAAGCACGTAAAAAAGCCGAAAAAGTAGGCTGGCAATATCCGGTCCGGCAATTTGAACAGGCACTGTATTCACTGATACAGCATCAGGAATACAGGATATAAAACAAGAAAGGAGCACCAGTGTGAAACTCCAGAATGTAAAGATTAAATTTTTAGAAATCGATTTGAAAGGCTGTGTTTATCTGAATCATTTTTCGCATTCAGTCCGTATTGCCACTTTTTTTAAAATGATTAGCCGCTTAGGAAATGGTGCATTTTGGTATTTCATGCTGATACTGGTTTGGATCATGCAAGGCTTGATCTATACCGTGCAGATTGTTTATCTGATTTTGGGAAGTACTATAGGTACTATGATTTACAAGGTGCTTAAAATCAAAACTGTACGACCACGTCCTTATCAGGTACATCAAGTGATCCGTTTGGGTGAGCATCCACTGGATCATTTCAGTTTTCCTTCCGGGCATACCTTGCATGCCGTGATGGCAACCACCGTTTTAGGTTATGTCGCACCTTTATTACTGATGCTGATGTTGCCTTTTACGGTTCTGGTCGCAGTGTCCCGAATGGTGCTGGGATTGCATTATCCAAGTGATGTGGCAGTTGGCGCAATTCTGGGTGGCATGATGGCAATTGCCATTGTCCTGACCGCGCCTTATCTGAATATTGTGCTGTAAAAATAAGTGAAAGCCGGAGCAAAGGCTCGCAGATTTTCACAGATTTGTTAAAGTACAGCATCAAAGCAATTATAGTGAGAAATAGAGATGGGTTTACGTTGGACTGACACGCTCGATATCGCGATTGAACTCTATGAAGCGCATCCAGATGTGGACCCGCAGTGGATTCGTTTTACTGATTTACATGCCTGGGTGTGTGCTTTGCCTGAGTTTGAAGATGATCCAACCAAGTCGACTGAAGGTTTGCTTGAAGCCATTCAAATGGCATGGATTGACGAGGCACGCTAAGGCCTCATCTTAAAAAAGCATTTTTTTACAGATGAAAAGCAGAAAAATGCGCATTATCTCGGTATAATGCGCCAAATTTTCATGTCAACAATTGACTTAAGGAGCCTATCATGGCTATCGAACGTACTTTATCTATCGTTAAACCAGACGCAGTTGCTAAAAACCACATCGGCGACATCTTTGCTCGTTTCGAGAAAGCTGGTCTTCAAATTGTTGCAACTAAAATGAAACATTTGACTCAAGCTGAAGCTGAAGGCTTCTATGCTGAGCACAAAGAACGTGGTTTCTTTGCTGACCTAGTTGCATTTATGACTTCTGGTCCAGTTGTTGTTTCAGTTCTTGAAGGCGAAAACGCTGTTCTTGCTCACCGTGACATCCTTGGTGCGACGAATCCTAAAGAAGCTGCTCCTGGTACTATCCGTGCAGATTTCGCTGTAAGCATCGATGAAAACGCTGCTCACGGTTCTGACTCTGTAGCATCTGCTGATCGTGAAGTTAACTACTTCTTCGCTCAAACTGAGATTGCTCCACGTACTCGTTAATTCGCAGTATTCAAGCCAGATAAGTGTTATTATACTTATCTGGTTTTTTTATTCTCTGAATAATTCTTTGCTCACATATTGAGCTTCTCCTTTCATCTTTAGACATGGTTTAGGTAATACACATGAGTACTGAAGCAGTCGCTGTATCAGCAGTTTCTGAGCCACAGCAACACACTCCATCCGCTCCAGCACAGGCAAATACTGTCGAGAAAGTGAATTTACTTGGCATGTCACGTCCGCAAATGGAAAAATTCTTTGAGGACATGGGTGAGAAGAAGTTTCGTGCCGGGCAGGTGATGAAATGGATTCACCAATTTTTTGTGACTGATTTTGCTGAAATGACCAATATTTCAGGGAAGCTGCGTGAAAAACTGGAAAAAATTTGTGAAATTAAAGCACCGGAAGTGGTGCATAAAAACTATTCCAAAGATGGAACTCGTAAATGGGTATTCCGTGTTGGCGACGGTGAAGGTTCCCTCGTCGAAACGGTACTGATTCCGGCAGAACATCGTAGTGGTTTACGCCGTACCTTATGTATTTCTTCTCAAGTGGGCTGTGCACTGGACTGTTCATTCTGTTCGACAGGTAAACAGGGTTTTCAGCGCGATTTGACCCAGGCAGAAATTATCGGTCAGCTCTGGATGGCGAACTATTCCTATATGGAAGACGTGCCTGTACTTGAGCGTGAACGTTCAGTCACGAACGTGGTGATGATGGGCATGGGCGAGCCATTGCTCAACTACGATGCAGTATTGAATTCAATGCGCATTATGCTGGATGACTTTGCATACGGCATGTCAAAACGTCGTGTGACTTTATCGACTTCTGGTGTAGTGCCGAAAATCGATCAGATGGTCAAAGATATTGACGTGGCGCTAGCTATTTCATTGCATGCGCCAAATGATGAACTGCGTAACGAGCTGGTGCCGATCAATAAAAAATATCCGCTTGAGCAGCTGATTGCTGCATGTCAGCGTTACATTGCCAAAGACGGGAATGAAAGTTCACGTAAACATGTGACGATTGAATATGTGATGTTAGATGGCGTGAATGACCATCCTGAACATGCTCAGCAAATGATTAAGCTGTTGAAGAATTTGCCAAGCAAGATTAATTTGATTCCTTTTAATCCGTTCCCGCATGCGCCATATGGCCGCTCAAGCCGCAACCGGATTATTTCTTTCCAAAAAACTTTGTCTGATGCCGGTTTTGTGTGTACGATTCGTCAGACACGCGGTGATGACATTGATGCCGCGTGCGGACAGTTAGTCGGACAAGTTGCTGACCGTACCCGTCGTGCGGAACAGTGGAAAAAGAAAATTGCGCAATCGAATGAGATCATGCGCTCACAAGGATAATAAGAGGTCGCCAGTTGAGAAATCTAACATCAAAGTTTACTTTGATTTCAACAGTATGTGTGTCTTTGGTTTTAGTCGCGTGTCAGACGCCAGATCTGGGTCAGAAAGACCCTGAAAAGGCCACCAAAGTCCGTACCCAATTGGCGGTAGAATATCTGAGAACAGGTGACCTGGATGCAGCTAAACGTGCGCTGGATCAGGCACTTGAAAGCAGTCCGCGTGATTCTCAAGCGAATATGATGATGGGCGTGCTACTGCAACAGGAAGGTAGTAAGCTTAATCTCGAAAAAGCAGATCATTATTTCAAGCGTGCGATTTCGGCAGATCCGAAAAATGCACAGGCGCGAAATAATTACGGCACTTATTTATATCAGCTTGAACGCTATAATGATGCGATCGAGCAGTTTCAAATTGCTGGTGCCACGTTGGGTTATGATCAGCGATTCCGTGCATTGGAAAATATGGGGCGGATTTACCTGAAACTGGGTGATACAGCAAATGCTGAAAAATCATTCAAACAGGCGCTGCAAGCCAATCGCGATTCTTATATTTCAATGTTAGAGTTGGCAGAAATATTTTATTTGAACCAGCAGTTCCCGGCGGCGACACAAATGTATCAACAGTTTGTGCGTGGTGTGGGACAGAAAAATCAGGGTGCCCGTGCGCTCTGGGTCGGCATTCGCACTGCGCGTGCCGGGGGTGATCAGTTGGGTATGCAGGTATTGGTCAACCAGTTACGTGCACTTTTTCCTGAAAGCCAGGAATACCAACGTTATTTGCAATTACAGTACAGTACTGAGGCCGTATGGAAGTAAATCCTAATTCACCATCGAATCATTCGAGCGTAGCTCCAAATGCGTTAGGAAATATTCAACGTCCGGGCGAGTACTTGCGCCAGATTCGTATCAATCAGCAGCGCAATCTGGAAGATGTAGCGAAAGAGCTGAACATCCCGGTCAAAACCCTGACTGCACTGGAACAGGACGAATATAAGTCTTTACCTGAAGCAACCTTTATCAAAGGTTATTACCGGACTTATGCCAAATTTCTGGGTGTAGATGCGTCTAGTATTATTCAGCGTTTTGATGAAATTTATACCAATGATACCGGGCTGCTGCCGAACCATGCCCTGAACAATTCTCCTATTAAAATTATGGGGAAATTGCCAGGGTCTAAGCGGGACCGCAATCGTAAGTGGTTAAAGCGCATTTTTATTACGCTGGTATTACTGCTGATTTTGGGTGCACTGTTTGCCATGATTCAGAACTGGTCAAGTAGTAATTCACAAAATAGCAGTGAAGTCTCTGGAGTAGGCGCTTCTAATGTCGAGATTCTGAATCTGGATACAGGTGCCGCACTTTCCGGTGATCAGCTGAAACTTGATTTTAACCGTCCGACTTCGGTGCATATTGTCGACTCGGCGGGTAATGTTCTGGCAACTGGCCGTCAGGCATCGAGCTTGCAGCTGAATGGTGAAGCGCCATTCCAGATTCGTCTGGATGATGCATCGGCTGTATCACTCAGTTTAAATAATGAAAATATTTCATTGTCACCCTACACTGTGAACGGAAAAGCAGAATTCCGTTTATCACCTTAACAGATCAAGAGTAGAGCAGAACGATGATCGTAAATCCAATTAAACGTCGTCCAACACGTAAAATTCGTGTGGGTTCAGTTTATGTGGGTGGTGATGCACCAATCAGTATCCAGTCGATGACTAATACTGAAACCTGTGATGTAGCAGCTACGGTT
The DNA here is from genome assembly GCF_015602705.1 of Acinetobacter lwoffii. Taxonomy (NCBI): domain Bacteria; kingdom Pseudomonadati; phylum Pseudomonadota; class Gammaproteobacteria; order Moraxellales; family Moraxellaceae; genus Acinetobacter; species Acinetobacter lwoffii. The sequence continues at coordinate 2,501,822 of NZ_CP059081.1, read as the reverse complement.
GCACAGATTCAGCGCTGTGTAGATGCCGGTGCAGACATCATGCGGGTTTCTGTGCCTACCATGGAAGCCGCGGCGGCATTTGGTGAAATTCGCAAGCAGGTCAATGTACCTTTGGTCGCCGATATTCACTTCGATTATAAAATTGCTTTGGCAGTTGCGGATTTGGGTGCAGACTGCCTGCGGATTAACCCGGGAAATATCGGTTCGGAAGCGAAAATCCGTGAAGTGGTGGCCGCGGCACGTCATAACGACATTTCCATGCGGATCGGTGTCAATGCCGGCTCACTGGAAAAAGATATTCAAAAGAAATATGGCGAGCCAACGGGTCAGGCACTGCTTGAATCTGCGATGCGTCATATCGATATTTTAGACCGTCTGGATTTCCAGGAATTCAAAATTTCAGTCAAAGCCTCGAATGTGTTCCTGACCATGGATGCGTATCGTTTGCTGTCACAGCAAATTGATAATCCGCTCCATCTGGGTGTCACAGAAGCGGGTATTTACCGTACCGGTTCGGTTAAATCTGCGATCGCTTTGGGTGGTCTGCTGATGGAAGGCATTGGGGATACCATGCGTATTTCACTAGCTGCCGAGCCTGAAGAAGAAATTAAAATTGGTTTTGATATTCTGAAATCGTTGGGTCTGCGCTCAAACGGGATTAACTTCATTGCCTGCCCAAGCTGTTCACGTCAGGAATTTAATGTGATTTCCGTGATGCAGCAACTTGAAGAGCGTTTAGAAGATATTCGTACCCCAATGGATGTGTCTGTCATTGGCTGTAAGGTCAATGGGCCGGGCGAAGCCAAAGAAGCGGATATCGGTGTAGTGGGTGCAGCACCACGTTCACTAGTGTACCGTAATGGTGAGAAGAGCCATTTAATTGACACGAATCAATTGGTTGATGAAATCGAAACTATGGTTCGTCAACGTGTTACCGAGCTTGAAGAAGCTAAATCTAAAGAAATTATTCGTACAAGTTTTCCTGAGTAGATCATGAGTTCAATCGTCGCAATCAAAGGTTTTAATGACATTCTCCCAACGCAAACCCCAGCTTGGAGACGTCTTGAACAGCATCTATCCGGTTTGATGGATGCCTATGGCTATCAACAAATTCGTTTGCCTATCGTAGAACAGACCAATCTGTTTAAACGTTCGATCGGTGATGCAACCGATATCGTTGAAAAAGAAATGTATACCTTCCTCGACAAGGGCAATCCGCCTGAGTCATTGACGCTGCGTCCTGAAGGGACGGCGGGTTGTGTACGTGCCATGCTGGAGCATAACCTGCTGCGCGGTGCGACGCCTCGCGTCTGGTATATCGGCCCAATGTTCCGTTATGAAAAACCGCAAAAAGGCCGTTACCGTCAGTTCCACCAGTTTGGTGTAGAAACTTTTGGTGTGGCGACTCCGGACATGGATGCAGAACTGATCCTGATGACAGCACGTTTATGGAAACGTATGGGTGTGGCAGACAAGGTTCAGCTTGAGTTGAACACTTTAGGTGAGTCGGATGAGCGTGCAGCATATCGTGCGGCACTGGTTGAATTTTTAGAGTCACATAAAGCCGATCTGGATGAAGATTCTCAGCGCCGTCTGACCACGAATCCACTGCGTATTCTGGATTCTAAAGATGCCAAAACACAAAGCATCTTGGAAAATGCACCGAAACTGCATGATTTTATGGGTGAAGAAACGCTGGCGCACTTTGCTCAGTTACAGCAGTATTTGACTGATGCAGGCATGAGCTTCGTGATCAATCAAAAACTGGTACGCGGTCTGGACTATTACAACAAAACTGTTTTTGAATGGACTACAACTCACTTGGGTTCACAAGGTACAGTGTGTGCCGGTGGCCGTTATGACGGTCTAGTGGGGCAACTTAAAGGTAAGCCTGATCAATCTGTCCCTGCGGTTGGTTTTGCGATGGGTATCGAGCGTTTATTGCTTCTGCTTGAACAGCTTGAAGACAATACCCCGACACGTGATTGTGAAGTATTCCTGGTGGCTGAACCGGTTTCTCAAGGTAAAGCTTTGGTCATTGCGGAGCAGATTCGTGATCAGCTTGAAGCAGCAGGCAGTCAGGTTCGTCTGAAAGTGGGCTCACAGGGTTCAATGAAATCGCAAATGAAAAAGGCCGATCAAGCCGGTGCTTTGTATGCGGCGATTTTGGGTGAGCGTGAACTGGAAGCTCAGGCGTTTACTGTGAAAGAGCTGGCAACCGCAGAGCAATCGAATGTACCATTTACGGACTTCGTTGCATTTTTTAGTACTAAAATTTCTTCAAAATAATCGATAAAACATTAGGAAAAGGGTAATCTCATGAGCGCAATGAGTGGTGATGAACAGTTTGAAAGCTTAAAATCCTTTACGAAGAAATATGGTTCTTCGATGATTACCGGGATTTTAATTGCGCTGATTGCCTTTTTTGGATGGGAATATTGGCAGAAGAAAAACCTGGCAGAGTCGCAAATGCACACTGCCAAGGTTCAGCAGTTGATGGATGATGCGCAGGCATCGAAAGGTGATGGTTTTGCTAAGTTATCTGAAGCTGCGGACAAAATTGTCAAGGAAGCACCGGATTCAGCACAGGCGATTCAGACCCAGCTGATGATGGCTAAATTGGCTTATGACAAAGAAGATTATGCTGCGGCCGAGAAAGCGCTACAGAAAGTTGAAAACTCGAAGGTAGATGATAAAGGGCTAGTTCAGGTAGTCAAACTTCGTCTGGCCTATGCACAACTGGCACAGAAAAAATATGATGCTGCATTGAAAACTTTAGAAGCAGTCACTGAGCCTGCATTTAAAGCAACTGCTGATGAAGCACGTGGCGATATTTATGTTGCCAAAAATGATATTGAAAATGCGAAAAAAGTATATCAAAGTGCATGGGATGCTTTGATTGAACGTAAAGAAGAACGTCAGATTTTACAAATTAAGCTCGAAAGCGTAGGCGTATTGGTCGATGATCCGGAAATCGAACGCCCAATTATAGAAACACAAGCGGAAGAAGCTGAATGAATAGAAAATACAAAATTACCTGTGCCTTGACTGTTTTAACGCTTGCATTGGCTGGCTGTGCGGGTAAAACCAATAAAGTTCCAGAAGTAAAACCGAATCCACTTCCAAAACTGACTCAAGCCAAAACACTGGTCCCTGTATTTTCCACCAGTGTGGCTTCGACAGATGCTGCTGATCCGTTGCGTTTGCGTCTGGATGCAGACAATGGTGTGGTCTTTGCGATTGACCCGAAAGGCGAAGTGTCTGCATTTAAAGGCAAACAGCGTCTGTGGCAGAAAAAAGTCAGCAAAGACAATTTAAGTTCTGGTGTTGAAGCTGCTGAAGGTCTTGTTGTCGTTGGCAACCAGAAAGGCCAACTGTTTGCGCTGGATCAACAAACCGGCGAGCAGAAATGGACTGCGCAATTGACGGGTGCTTTACTGGCGCCTTCACTGATTCATGCAGGGCGGGTCATTAGTGTCAGCAATGACGGCACCGTATATGCGCATGAAATTGCGACGGGTGCGCAAGTTTGGACTTATAACTTACCTAATGTACAATTCAGCCTGCGTGGCATGGCTGCACCTGTTGCATTAGATGCTCGTAATGTACTGATTGCATCTTCCAATGCTTATATCTATGCACTGGATGCCTTAAGCGGTGTGCCAAAATTACAGCGTCGTGTCGCAGTGTCGGATGGGCGTTCTGATATCCAGCGTCTGGTTGATATTGACGGGGAACCGGTCGTTGCAGGCCAGTTTGTGGTGACCACCAGTTATCAAGGTCAGGTGACTGTGCTGGATTTAGCTTCACAACAGGTGGTCTGGAGTGAAGATGCCAGCAGTATCCAGCGTCCAGAAGTTGTGGGCAATGGTGTATTTGTGGCGCAAACCGATGGCAAAATCAAAGCCTTTGAGATTACTTCGGGTCAACCGCTTTGGGAAAATGACCAGTTGCTGAATCGCAAGTTAAGTAATCCGGTGATGCTGGGTACTGACCTTGTAGTCGGTGATCTGGATGGTGTCTTGCACCTGATTGATCCGCGTACCGGACAGATTACTGGTCGTTCGAAAACCTCTGGGGAAGTGCGTAGCTTACGCGTCATCGACAACCAGCTTTATGTTTCTACACGCAAGGGCGCATTAAGCATTTGGCAGAACCGTTAATTTTAACGAGCCTTATGCTAAACTAGCCACAACCGTATTTTTGTGAACGCGGGGTGATTGAAAAATCAATGCCCCGTGTTTTTATTTAGGGTATTTACCCCTTATATCTTCCTATGCTTTCTGATGTTCAGGCCACTTTGACGCCTGATATTAAATAAAGGTTACTCTATGAAACCCGTAATTGCGCTCATTGGTCGTCCGAACGTCGGAAAATCGACGCTGTTCAACCAGATTACCAAGAGCCGTGACGCATTGGTGGCAGACTTTGCAGGTCTGACACGCGACCGTAAATATGGCGATGCTACCTATCAAAATAAATCCTTTATTGTGGTCGATACCGGCGGTATTGGTGAAAATGAAGGTGGTATTGATTCATATATGGCAGAGCAATCCAAAACTGCCATTCATGAAGCTGACATCATCATTTTTGTGGTTGATGCGCGTGCCGGACTGCTGGCTTCTGATGAACAGATTGCCCGTGAATTGCGTACTTTAGGCAAAAAAGTCTTTCTGGTTGCCAACAAAGTTGATGGCGTACATGCTGAAGCTGCCCTGGTTGAATTCTACAAACTGGGTATGGGCGAGCCGCTACAAGTGGCAGCCAGCCATGGTCGTGGTGTTCAGCAGATGCTGGAAGATGTACTTGCTGATGTACCGGAAGATGAAAATCCGGAAGAGCATGACAAAAACACGGGTCTGCGTTTAGCGATTATTGGTCGTCCAAACGTAGGTAAATCAACGTTGGTGAACCGCTTGCTCGGTGAAGAACGTGTGGTGGCATTTGACCAGCCGGGTACAACACGTGACTCGATTTATATTCCATTCGAGCGTGATGGCCGTCAATACACCCTGATTGATACTGCCGGGGTGCGTCGTAAAGGTAAAGTCGATGAAATGATTGAGAAATTCTCGATTGTTAAAACTTTACAGGCGATGAAAGATGCCAACGTAATTGTTGTTGTGGTTGATGCGCGTGATGGTATTGTTGAGCAAGATTTGCATTTGATTGGCTATGCGCTTGAAGCGGGTCGTGCCATGGTCATTGCAGTCAACAAATGGGATAACATGACTGAATATGATCGTAAGCAATGTAAGCTCGATGTAGAGCGTCGCTTCGATTTTATTCCATGGGCCAAAGTACATTTGATTTCTGCATTGCATGGAACGGGTGTGGGCGATCTTTATCCATCGATTCACCGTGCTTATGATTCATCTCGTTTGAAAGTGTCACCAGCAAAAATCACCCAGATTTTAAATGATGCGACAGATGCCCACCAACCGCCGATGGTTCAAGGTCGTCGTATTAAAATGCGTTATGCGCATATGGGTGGACAAAATCCGCCAACGATCGTGATTCATGGTAACAAGGTGGATAAAACTCCTGCGGATTATCGCCGTTACCTGGAAAATGTGTTCCGTAAAGTGTACAAGCTTGAAGGTACGCCGATTAAAATCGAATTTAAAACTTCTGAAAACCCGTTTGAAGGCCGTAAGTCTCAAGTGGATGAGCGTGCAGCTGCGCGTAAACGTCGTTATGTACAGAAGTTCAAGAAAGCCGAGAAGAAATTTAAACGTTAATTCTATAGTTTAAATTTTTCGGATAAAAAGCCTGCGTAAAGCGGGCTTTTTGTTTTGAGAAAATAATGAATTTCTCTCCCAATAAAAGTGTGAATTCTTTTACACTCAAATCAATTGATATCTTTTCAATGGATTCACGTGGCTCGGCTGATTCAAATTCATCTGCATCAACTTTCTGATCTGACTTGTCATTCGTTGTCAGACCGCAAAACCCAGGTTGCCGAACGGAAACGCGAAGTGGCGTGTTTGCGTAATCAGCTTTTATCCCAATCTTTTGAATTGCCAGTTAGCGATCAACAGGTGGTGCGGACGAATTTCGGCAAGCCTTATTTAAATGACTATCCGGATTTCAGTTTTAATCATAGTCATAGTCAAAATTTCTACGCCTTGGCCACGAGCAAGCAAGTTCAGAATTTAGGAATTGATATTGAAGAACTGAATCGTAAAGTCCGTTTTGAAGCCTTGGCACAACATGCCTTTCATCCCGAAGAATTAAAATATTGGAAAATGCTGGCTTATGATCCCGAATACTGGTTTAAAGTCTGGACCACCAAAGAGGCGGTGTTAAAGGCATCAGGCTTGGGAATCCGGATCAACCTGAATGAACTGAATACTAATCTTCATCCTGAGCAAAATGGCGGGCGCTGCGAACACCCAGAGATTGGCGTCTATGCCTATCAAAATTATACGCTTACTGGCTGCATGCTCACCGTGGCCTGGCAAAGTGAGGATTCCTGCAAGGGATTGAGATTTCCTGTGATCCAGATTCATCACACTGTCTAAAACAGAATCAACCCAAATATTTTTTATTTTCTAGAAATGATCAGATTACTCAGCCGATTCACAAATTGTGGACTCATCCGCGATAAATGAAATAAAAACTGGCTTTTGAATCCGACCGGATGATGCGTTGCCTGCCATATTGAATCTTTGAGCTGTGCCAGTTTCAGAATATCTCGTGCAACATCTTCTGCTTTTAAATGCACGCCCATTTTTTTAATACTTTCTGACTGCATATCTTTGACCATGGCGGTACTGACGAAAAGCGGCATAACATCCAAGACTCGAATCCCATAGGGTTGCCACTCAATATCCAGACTTTCAGTCAGGCCACGCACTGCAAACTTGCTGGTGGAATAACTGCTTAAATCGGCTTGGCCATAAATCGCCGAAGCTGAAGATAGATTGATGATGCGGGCAAATGAAGATTCTTTTAAATAAGGGAAAGCGGCATGACAGCCGTTCATGACTCCTTTAACATTAATATCCAGAGTCCGATGATGCGCCATAATATCAGTTTCTTCAAAAGGGCCTGAATATAAGACTCCGGCATTATTCACCAGAATATTGATTTCACCTGCCCAAGCTGAAAATTCGGCTAAAGCTGTTTCCCAGGAAGCGTAGTCAGTTACATCCAGAAAACCGGCTTTGGCATGTTCGCCCAGTTGCTGGGCCAGCTGTTCTGCCTGCTCCACCTGAACATCATAAATGCCCACCTTATAGCCGTGCTGGTAAAATAGCTGGGCGGTTGCTGCCCCAATTCCTTGTGCTGCCCCACTAATCAATATACTGTGCATGTGCCTGATCTCCTTATTGTCTTTTTTTTGAGCATAACAAGAAGCCGGCAGATTGACGCGACTATTTGGTAAAAAAAAAGAGGTTTTGAACATGGAACAACTACTCCAGGTCATGCGCGAATTACGTGAAAAATGTCCATGGGATCAGCAACAGACCCCCGAATCTCTGACCAAATATGCCATTGAGGAAGCTTACGAAGTCGAAGCAGCAGTCCGCTCTGGAAAAGTCGATGATGTCCGCGATGAGCTGGGTGATTTGCTGTTACAGGTGGTGTTCCAGTCGCAGATGTACAGTGAGCAGGGCGCTTTCGATTTTCAGGATGTGGTGCAGGCCATTACCGATAAACTGATTCGCCGTCATCCGCATGTATTTCAAGCTGAACAGTTTGCAAAATTGAGCCCGGAAGATGTCTCTCAGCTCTGGCAAGAAATTAAACAGCAAGAAAAGCAGGGCAAGCCACGTTCCCGTTTAGATGAGGTCAAGCATGCACCGGCCTTGGTACAGGCAGATGAAATCCAGAAAAATGTTGCAAAAATCGGCTTTGATTTTCCCGATGTCACTGGGGCATATGACAAAGTAGAAGAAGAGCTGGCCGAGTTAAAAGAAGCTTTGGCAAGCCAGAATTCCGATGAAATACAGGAAGAATTTGGTGACTGCTTATTTTCTCTGGTCAATGTTGGCCGTAAACTTGGAATCTCGAGTGAAATGGCATTATTAGGCACGATCCATAAGTTTCGTACTCGATTTGCCTTGATGGAACATCAGGCGGAAAAACAACAACTCAATATAGACCGCTTGTCACTGGCTGAATTGGATCAGCTCTGGGAACAGGCCAAATTAGAATTAAAACAAAGAGCGGCGCATGAACAAACAACAACATCGAACAAGTCCGGCGTGGATTAATCTTCTTCTGGGTTTATGGCTAGGCTATATTGCTATTGGAACTGCACATGCAACTGCGACCGATTATATGGAATGGAAGACCAGACAACAGCAACATGATGCGCGGCTCAAACAACAGAATGCATCGACTAAAGCAGATCACTATCTGGCAAAACCGGCACTTTCGGTACAAGCGACAGGTGATAGAATTAGTTTAAATAGTGCAAATATTGAACAATTGCAACAGTTGCATGGTGTGGGACAAAAGAAAGCCCAAGCCATTGTCGAGTACCGGCAGAAAAATGGGAAATTTAAAAGCATTGAAGATATTCAGCTGGTCAAAGGCATTGGGCCGGCATTATTTGCCAAAAACAAGGCCAGACTCGCGTTGTGAATAGACGGAATTGATGCTGAATACAGAATCAATCTGAGCGGCAGGATTGACATAATCAAATTGCCCTTTAGGCGTGTAAGCGATATGATTAGCGTCATCTTAGAATTTTACGTTCAGACGTAGGAGACAGCGTCTTTTGCAAACTTTGCGCGCGTCAAAATGTGGTTTATCAACCGCTCAATTACCTTCTTATATTCTCGATGTGATTGATGCCTTAAACAAGGCAGGCTATGAAGCTTATATCGTGGGTGGTGGTGTTCGAGATCTGATGTTAGGTTTGAATCCTAAAGATTTCGATGCAGTTACCAATGCAACCCCGGCTCAGGTCAAGGAAGTTTTCGGACGACGTTGTCGAATTATCGGACGACGTTTCGAACTGGCGCATGTCTATTCAGGGCGGGAACTGGTTGAAGTGGCAACCTTCCGTGCACCACCAAAAAAAGCAGTGACCTCGGCCGCGGGAATGATTCTGCGTGATAACAACTGGGGCAGCATCGAGCAGGATTTTGCCCGTCGTGATTTCTCCATCAATGCAATGTATTACCAGCCACGTAAAGGCATTGTGCTGGATTTCTGCAATGCAGTGGATGATATCCATAGCAAAACCTTACGCTTACTCGGTGATCCGACTTTAAGATTTGAAGAAGATCCAGTGCGGATGCTGCGAACCCTACGTTTTGCCGCCAAGCTGAACTTTAATATTGATGAAGCGATTCTGGATGTCTTTACGCCGGAAATGACCCAGTTGCTGCGTGATGTTTCTCCACATCGACTTTATGATGAATCACAGAAACTGTTTACCATGGGACACCTGAATCGTGTCTTGCCAATGCTGATCGATTTTGGGATCTGGCAGCAGTTATTTGCAGATATCAAGCCTGAAATTACGCCATTTATGGAACGCGCTGCGAAAAATACCGATCAGCGTATTTCTATCGGCAAGACCATCAACCCGGCCTTTTTCTATGCGGTATTGTTGTGGCAGCCATTCCTCGAGCGTTGTGAATTCTATCTAAATAAAGGCGTGGTAGCCGCCGAAGCTCGTGCCCAAGCTGGTCTGGACGTGTTAAAACGTCAGGCGACTCGTACCATTATTCCACGTTTTGCGGAAACCTTTATTCGTGAAGTTTGGGAAATGCAGACCCGTTTGCTGAACCCAAAACCACAGCAAATCGAGGCCTTGTCCAGCCATGCGCGTTTCCGTGCCGGCTTTGACTTTTTGCTGCTGCGTGAAAAATCAGGCGATGCAACTGCACAAGGCATGGGCAGCTGGTGGGATGCTTACCAGCAAATGAGCGGTGACGAGAAAGAACGGGCCATTAGCCAGTATAACCGTCAGCGTGCCAAGAGCCGTCGCAAGGCGAGTCAAGAAGAACATCTGGAACAGAAATTGACCCAGCAGCAAGATCTCACCGAGATCGAACCGTTGGTAAATGAACCTGAACCACGCAATCGTCGAGTGCGCAAAGCCAAGTTTGAAGACAAGGTGAAACCTCTGTCGCATGTAGCAGCCAGTGCCAGCGGTGAAATTGGCGCAGATCATCCGATTATGAAACGTAAGCGGGTGAAACGTGATCTGAGTCAGGTGGTATTTGGGCCAACACAATGATCGTGACGTATATTGGCCTGGGCAGTAACCTGGGTGATTCACGCCAGATTCTGGCAGAAGCTGTACAGAAACTGGCGACCTTGGGGCAGGTGAAAACTTCGCATCTGTATCAAAGTCCACCGATGGGACCACAGGATCAGCCAAACTATCTGAATGCAGTGGTGCAGTTAAATACCGATCTGGCCGCTTTAAGCTTGCTAGATCGTCTGCAAGCCTTTGAGCACGACGCCGGTCGGGTACGTTTACGTCATTGGGGCGAACGTACGCTGGATCTGGACTTGCTGCTCTACGGCAATGAGCAGATTCAAAATGAACGCTTAACTGTGCCGCATGTTGGTGTATTAGAACGTGATTTTGTCCTGCTTCCACTTCTGGATATTGATCCTGAAATACAGGTTCATGGACACAGATTAAAAGACCTAGACATCGTCACACAGTCGACCCTCGCGGTACTCGATGACAGCAACTGGGCAAATATTTAATTTTTAAGTGATGGTAGCTTCGTCAGAACTTTCAAGCATAGAGGAACATTTTCATGGTCAGTCTGAGTGATTTAAGACGCTTTAAAGCAGATGGACGCAAATTTTCATGTCTGACTTGCTATGATGCCAGTATGGCCAAAGCCATGGAAATTGCCGAAGTGGACAGCATTTTAATTGGCGATTCTCTGGGAATGTCAATTCAGGGGCGTGATTCGACTTTGCCGGTCACGGTTGCAGATATGGCCTATCATACGGCTGCGGTACGCCGTGGTAACCAGCATGCCTTTATCATGACTGACTTGCCATTTATGAGCTATGCTACCTTGAATGATGCCTTGCAAAGTTCGAAAACCGTGATGCAGGCTGGCGCGCAAATGGTCAAGATGGAAGGCGGTGCATGGTTGGCAGAAACCGTGCAAGTGCTGACCCGTAACGGTATTCCGGTGTGTGTGCATTTGGGTCTTACTCCGCAGTCGGTACATGTCTTTGGCGGTTATAAACTGCAAGCCCGTACCCGTGAAGCGGCCGATCAGCTCATTGCGGACTGTAAGGCAGTGGTCGAGGCGGGTGCTGCACTATTGCTACTTGAATGCGTACCAGCACAGCTTGGCCAGGAAATCACCGAACTGTTTCCGCAGATTCCGGTCATTGGCATTGGTGCAGGTGCAGCTACAGATGGTCAGGTATTGGTGGTTCAGGACATGCTCGGTTTGACTTTTGGACATACCGCAAAATTTGTACGTAATTTTATGCAAGAACAATCGGGTGCGACAGCCATTCTGGATGCTTTTAAAGCCTACCATGCTGCAGTTTTAGATGGATCTTTCCCGGCACCAGAACAAACTTTTCAGGTTGAATTGTAAGATGAAAACAGAAACCACCATTCAGGGCTTAGCGGCATCATTAAATCCGGCGCGTACCAGTCGCAAGATTATCGGTTTTGTACCGACCATGGGCAATCTGCATCAGGGACATTTAAATCTGGTGCGTGAAGCACGTAAGTTGTGTGATGTGGTGGTGGTCAGTATCTTTGTCAATCCGATTCAGTTTGGGCCCAATGAAGATTTTGACAGCTATCCGCGCACGCTTGAACAGGATCAACAACTATTGGCTGAAGTTGGTTGTGACATCGTGTTTGCGCCGACGGTTGAGCAAATGTATGGCAAAAAACCGCGTCTGACCAATATCAGTGTCTCTGACATTACCAATGATTTATGCGGTTTGCAGCGTCCCGGCCATTTTGATGGTGTGGCGGTGGTGGTCACTAAATTGTTTAATATCGTACAGCCGAATTACGCCTTCTTTGGCCAGAAAGATTATCAGCAATTGGCGGTGATTCGTCAGTTTGTACAAGACCTGAATATTCCACTGGAAGTGATTGGTGTACCGATTGCCCGTGCAGAAGATGGCCTGGCTTTAAGTTCGCGCAATGGTTATTTAAGCGAAGAGCATCGTGCAATCGCACCGGTCATTTATCGAAGCTTGCAATGGGCTGAACAGCAATTACATGCAGGTGTGGAACTGGAAACGGTATTGGCAGAGATTCGCCAGACTTTAACCGATGCCGGGTTTGTGGTGGATTATGTTGAAGCCCGCACTCCAGAATTACAAAAAATTCATACGTTTAATCAAGATCTTGTGTTATTTATAGCTGCAAAGCTGGGGAATACACGTCTGATCGATAACCTGCAGGTTAAATACACTGCCGGCTAAGATGAAAGGGTAGCATGCATGAAGCGCATTTTAATTGTCACAGGACAATCTGGTTCGGGTAAATCATCTGCATTACAGGTGCTTGAAGATCTGGGTTATTACTGTATTGATAATTTGCCTTTGGCATTGCTTCCCGAAATCGTGGCCAAACTGGACAGTGAAAATAATCTGGAACAGTTGGCGCTGGGCGTCGATGTGCGCAGTACCCGGGCAGATTTACAAGAATTTGATCATGTATTTGAGCAGCTGCAACAGCATGGTTCGGTCGATATTATCTATCTGACCACGCAGGATCAGGAGCTGATTGCCCGCTTTAGTGCTTCGCGTCGGCCGCATCCTCTGGCGTCACGCTTTAAAAGTCTGAATCAATGCATTCAGGAAGAAAAAATCCTGTTGATGCCGATTCAGTTGCGTTCTACAGTTCATATCGATACTACCGATAAAAGCGTACATGACCTGAAACATACCTTATTGTCCAAGCTCGGACAGGCCGATAACCTGATCCTGATTCTGCAATCCTTTGGTTATAAGCATGGCATTCCACTGGATGCCGATTATGTCTTTGATGTCCGGCATTTGCCAAATCCGCATTGGGAACTGGAACTGCGCAAATTTTCAGGGCTAGATCAGCCGGTGCAGGCGTTTTTACAAAAGAGCGATCAGGTCGAGGACATGTTCAATGATCTGTATCATTTTCTGGACAAGTGGTTGCCGACCTTTGCCGAAGGGCATCGTCATTATATGACCGTGTCGATAGGTTGTACCGGTGGTCAGCATCGTTCTGTTTATATTGTGGATAGACTAAAAAAAGCCCTTGAGGCAAAATGGTCTATTCAAGTCCTCCATCGAGAAATGAAGCACTGGTCATGATTGATACGACAGTTGACGTAATTAATAAACTGGGTTTACATGCACGCGCATCTGGTAAACTGATAGAAGTTACCACCAAATTTCGTTCCAGTATCCAGATTGGCAAGGCTGACAAATTGGTAGATGCCAAAAATATCATGTCATTGCTCATGCTTGGTGCAGGCAAGGGAACAACTTTACGCTTAGTGATTGAAGGAGCAGATGAGGAAAAAGCCTTATCTGAAATTCAGGCACTATTTGCAGCAAAATTTTATGAGGCAGATTAATCGTGGCACGTCGACCGAACAGTTTAACTGAAGAAGATTTTGATTCTTTAGAGGGACGCGCAAGTAAGACCGAACAGAAAAAAGCAGTCCAGCGTATGGCTGCTTTAGGTGCGCAGCTTGCAGAGCTGAGCGCTAAACAAATTAAAAACCTACCCGTAGATGAGCGTTTGATTGACGCCTTACTTGATGTGCAGGCAATTAGTTCGCATGAAGCACGTCGTCGTCAATTTTCACGGATTGGTAAATTATTACGCAATGAAAATGAAACAGTGATTTTGTCTTATTTAACACCCAAACAAGGTCTTAAAAAGACAGCCCAATTACAGCGTTGGGTGGATCGAATTGTCAAAGATGGAGATCCAGCCATCAATGAATTTACCAAAACCTATAATGCGACAGAGCGTCATACCTTACGTCAACATTATCTTCGGGTACACCGTGATTTAAAGAATCAAGCACCTGAAGAAGAAGTGAATGCTTCTAAATTAAAGCTGTTTAACTATGTACAGCAAGTGGCGTTGATTTCTGACAATTAAGCAACCATGTAAAAAGGCGGTCTTTTAGGCCGCTTTTTTTATAGCTGTTTTGAGCCGATGAGTTTGGCTTGGACATGCATAGTCTCTAAGTGATCTATCTTAATATTACTATTCCAGTTTCTAAAACTGCATTGAGGATAAAAAACACGAAATTTCTGCAAATAATTTGTTAATGAATGTAAAATCTTTACAATTCTCAGTGGCTTTTTTGGCCTGTTTTTAGTCAATATCCTGATATTTAAATATTTTGTAGACTGAAATTGTTAAGATATTTTTAAAAATTAAAAAATAATTCTGAGTGTTATTAGATAGATGAAACCTGACATAAAATTTCTTTTTAATCATAAGGTCAAGCTATATAATTGAAAAATCATTAGCTTTTACTCCAAATAGAATAAAAAGTGATAGTGGGTATTTTTTAGTCAGTAGTGTGTTACAGTAAATACAAATAAACATGCTTATTTTAGGTGAGATATATTAATTTCAAATACTTATGTAGGTTTTTTTCGAATAGTAAATTTTCAAGTTATTCTTAATCAATTAAATATCAGTGCTTTGCGGTTAAGAATGTATCTGAATAGAAACAGATTAACAAATCCTTTAACCTATAGGTGAGTTTTCATCGTTGAGTAAATATAGAATCTTTGTTATTGATTGTATGAATTTGGTCGGCAGTGTTTTCTATATTCCATAAACATTCAGAGAGGCAGACATGGAACTAAAACTGCTAGAGGTCGGTCAGAATACGGAGCAATTAAGCTCGTGCCGTATATCTCTCATTTTAGGTGTCTATACCTCCAACAACCTATTAGACACCTTTTGTAAGATCGCCCGTAAAGTTTTAAACGTTAAAACCAGTATTATCGGCTTCCACACGGAACCCTATATCTGGTACAGCTGTCCACGCGGTTTTCGGGCCTTGCACGCCCCACAGGAAGTGAATCTGCCTGCGTATCTGCAACAGTCAGATGTCATTGACCAGACGCATCCTGCTTATACAGAATTGTCAAATTATGTGAAAGATCTCGGTGTAGCGCATCAGAGATTAGTCGCCTTTAATTTAAAATCCAGTAGCGGTGTGTCTTTTGGACAGGTCATTTTCTTTGATGATCAGACCGAACTGTTTGATCAGGACGATATTGCCACTATTAAACAATTTGCTGAAAGTTTAGTGATTCGAATTCAGCTCAATCAAGAACATACTGAACTGAAAGAATTATACGAGCAGCAATGCGCACAAAATTTCAGTAAAACTAAATTTTTCCAGATTATTGCGCATGATCTGCGTGCACCGTTTCACGGCTTGCTCGGCTTTTCCGAAGTACTAGCGCAGGAACGTGACACACTGGATGAATCCAGTATTCAGAGCATCGCGGATTATTTATATGATAATGCACAATCGACCTATAACCTGCTGGAAAGCCTTTTGACTTGGGCGATGGCAGAGGGTGGACGCTTTGTTTATCATCCGATCAATTATGAATTGAAACAGTCCAGTAAAATTGTCTGCAGTGTACTGAAAAGTTTGGCCTTAAATAAAAAGATCGAACTGGTCGATAATATCCCTGAAGACATCAAGGTACATGCGGATATCAACATGATTACCTCTGTCTTGCAAAACCTGGTGTCGAATGCGCTTAAATTTACCCCGGTGAATCAAGGCGGTAAAGTGATTTTAGCTGCAGAGATGGAAGGCGAGCAGGTCAAGATTACGATTCAGGATACTGGCCTGGGCATGACCGAAGAACAGATGCAGAATCTGTTTAAACCGACTTTGGGTGTGAGTGTCAGAGGCACAGCTGAAGAGAAAGGGGTAGGTTTGGGTCTGGTACTCTGCAAGCGCTTTATTGACCTGAACCATGGTCAAATTGCTGTAGATTCCAAAGAGGGCCGTGGTACGACCTTTACTGTGCATTTGCCGATGGTTACCAATGATCATCAGGCGCTAGTGCTTGAAGATGTACATGCCGAGCAATCTTAAAAGGTAAATTTCAAACTAAAACATTCCCACTGAGACAAAACTCCTGCTATCTTTAGTGTGAAAGAGGACTCCACCCAACATTAGGGTGGAGGTGAATTTCACGACTTTTTTTTAGTGCAATATGATAGAATAATTTGCATTAAGTTTCTGTATCTAAATAGATTTAAGGCGAAATGAAGATCAACAAAGCGTACAAATTTAGGCTTGAGCCTAATGCGGAACAGGAGCTTGTTTTAAACAAGTTGCTTGGCTCTGCACGTTTTGTTTGGAATCAAATTTTAGCTGTTTCGTTCGAGATGCTTGCTAATAATGAGCGAATCAACAAAGTTAATTTAGTCAATAAAATTCCTGAATTACGCAAAAAACCTGAATGTGCTTTTCTAGAAAACAGCTCAAATGGCGTTTCACTCCAACAAAAAGTTCGTGATCTTGGTGATGCTTGGGGGAAGTTTTTTAACAAAAAGGAACAAGCTAAGTTAAAGCAAAAACCATTTAGAGCTAAGAAGCCACGATTTTTTAAATTATCCGATGGTGGTGAAGTTCAACTTAGACCACTTATGCCACGATTCAAAAAGAAATCTGATGGTTATGATTCCATTCGTATTGTTCAATTTGGCAGATATTGTTGGGTTAAAGGCAACCAAGTTAAGTTACCTAATGACATTGGCGTTGTGAAATTCAGAAAATCACAAAATATTGTGGGTGAGATTAAGAACGTCACAATCTCAAAGCATGTCGGGAAATGGTATGTGTCATTTGGTGCT
The DNA here is from genome assembly GCF_015602705.1 of Acinetobacter lwoffii. Lineage (NCBI taxonomy): Bacteria > Pseudomonadati > Pseudomonadota > Gammaproteobacteria > Moraxellales > Moraxellaceae > Acinetobacter > Acinetobacter lwoffii. The sequence goes on along the minus strand of NZ_CP059081.1, from coordinate 2,485,006 downwards.
GAAAACACAGTAGAAGCACCAGTCCACCCATCAAAATCAGCCGTTGGCATTGATTTAGGTGTTAAAAAGTTAATTACAACGTCTAGTGGTCAAGTATTCGACCCGATCAATAGTTTCAAGGCCAATCAAGTAAAGTTGGCTAGGCTTCAGCGCAAGCTGAGAAAGAAAAACAAGTTCAGTCAAAATTGGAAAAAGCTGAATCTCAAGATCAATACATTACACCATCATATTGCCAATATTCGGCATGACTACTTGCACAAAGTCACCACAACGCTCAGCAAAAACCACGCAATGATCGTAGTTGAGGACTTAAAAGTAGCCAATATGTCGAAGTCAGCGAAAGGCTCAATCGAGAAAAAAGGAAAGAATGTTAAAGCCAAGTCCGGCTTAAATAAATCAATCCTGGATCAAGGTTGGTCAATGCTTGTTAATATGTTGGTGTACAAACAGCAATGGCGAGGTGGTTTACTCGTTAAAGTTGACCCTAAATAACAAGTCAGACTTGTAGTTCATGTGGTCACGTTGCAAAAGAAAATAGGCTTACTCAAGCAAACTTTAGTTGTGTCGAGTGTAGCTTTGGCGAGAATGCAGATATTAATGCTTCTCGCAATATTTTGGCGGTAGGACATACCGTTTTGTCTGTGGAGGGTGGATGCGGTAAAGGTCGCCTTGCGAAGCAGAAAGCAAGTGAAATCCGTGAGGAAGTCACCTAAGAGCTTTTACTTTTAGAATCCCCCACTTGAACATCGTGAAAGTGGTGGGAGTATGTCAAAACTAAGCAGAATGTTTCAGGGGAAGAGTTGAGTGATGAATGCGGCACAATTGCAGAAAACCTTAAGAGCTAGCCAATATACCGAACAGGTATTGGCCAATCACCAGAGTTTACTGGAACAGGATTATGCAATTGATCAGTTTCAAGGCTCACTCAGTCGGGAATATATTGATCAGCTGGTGCAGCACTGCATCCTGAATATAAGCGATGAAGCAACGTGGATGCGCGCAATGCGTATTCTGCGGGCTCGTTTGATGTTTCGCTGGATCTGGCAGGATGCCAATCAACTCACCGATGTTATTACCCTCACTCAAGAACTCTCCGATTTTGCCGATGCCTGCATCTGTGCGGCGAAAGATTTTGCCCGTATTCCGGTCGCTGCCAAGTATGGCCAGCCGATTGGCTATAACGGAAAAGTCCAGGATCTGATTGTCATCGCGATGGGCAAACTCGGCGCCCAAGAACTCAATCTTTCCAGTGATATCGACTTGATTTTTGCCTTCGATGAGCAGGGTGAAACCGATGGGCGCAAATGTATTGATGTGCAGCAGTTTTGCATCCTGTGGGGACAGAAACTGATTCATTTGCTGGATCAGATCACGGCGGATGGTTTTGTATTCCGGGTGGATATGCGCCTCCGTCCCTGGGGCGATGGTTCGGCGCTGGCCATTAGCCACGCGGCCTTGGAAAAATATCTGAGCCAGCATGGGCGTGAATGGGAGCGTTATGCCTGGATTAAAGCGCGTATTGTCAATCCAAGTCCGGAAGGCGATGAGCTGCTGGAGATGACCCGTCCATTTGTATTTCGCAAGTACGTCGATTACAGCGCTTTTGAAGCCATGCGCGAAATGAAAGCTATGATCGAGCGCGAAGTACAGCGCCGTAATATTGAAGATGATATCAAGCTCGGAGCCGGTGGCATTCGCGAAGTCGAGTTTATCGTGCAGGTGTTTCAGTTGATTTACGGCGGCGCCAAACTTGAATTGCAGGATCGGCAGTGTCTGGTGAATCTGAATCATCTGGATGATACCGAGTTACTGGATGAACAGGCGGTGCAGGATCTGGAAGATGCCTATCTGTTCCTGCGCCGGGTCGAACACGCGATTCAGGCACTGAATGATCAGCAAACGCAATTACTACCGACAGAGCCAGAGTTAAGGGCACGGATGACGGACACACTTGGTTTTGCTGATTGGGAAAGCTTTATGGCATATCTCAATGAAAAGCGTGACAAAGTGATGTATCAGTTTGATCATTTAATCAAGGAAAATGGTCCAGATACCCTGGTTGAAAGTTTTTCACAGCTGGAAAAAAAACTCAAAGAAGTGTTGGATGAGAATGCGAAAAATCTCGTTTATGAGTTCTGGAATGGGCATGCCTTAAAAAAATTACCAGCCAAAGCAGTGCAGCGTTTAAAAACCTTCTGGCCGCATTTAATCGAAGCAGTTTTACAGTCAGATGATCCTCAGGTGGCGTTGGTGCGCTTAATGCCCTTAGTCGAATCAGTGATGCGCCGTACGGTATATCTGGTGATGTTAATCGAGAGTAAAGGGGCGTTACAGCGACTGGTGAAGATGGCCACGGTCAGCCCATGGATTTGTGAAGAACTGACCCATTATCCGGTGCTACTGGACGAATTCCTGTCGATGGATTTTGAATTGCCAAAACGTAAGGATCTGGAAGATTCCTTGCGCCAGCAACTTTTACGGATTGAAATTGATCAGGTTGAAGACCAGATGCGGGTTTTGCGCCTGTTTAAAAAATCCAATGTACTTGCTGTAGCCGCCAGTGATGTGCTGGCTGAAAGTCCTTTAATGAAAGTTTCCGATGCCTTGACCGATATTGCTGAAGTATCGGTGAATGCAGCGCTGCATCTGGCCTATCAGATTGTGGCAAAAAAGCATGGTTTTCCACTGGATGCAGAAGGGCAGCGCTGTTCAGTCGAGCATACGGCTTTTGCAGTCATTGGTTATGGTAAAGTCGGTGGAATTGAATTGGGTTATGGCTCGGATCTGGATCTGGTGTTTATTCACTATATGGGTGAACAGGCCGATACCGATGGACTTAAGCCGATCAGTGGCTTTGAATTTGCCATGCGGGTTGCACAAAAGTTTATGTCACTGATGACCACGCAAACCTTGGATGGACGTGTATATGAAGTCGATACCCGATTGCGTCCATCGGGCGAAGCTGGGCTTTTGGTGACCAGTTTAAAAGCCTTTGAACAATACCAGTTCAAAAGTGCCTGGCTATGGGAGCATCAGGCACTGGTGCGAGCCCGTCCGATTGCGGGTGAAATGAGCTTGCGAAAAAAGTTCGAAGTCTTACGCCGGGATATTTTGATTCAGCCTCGCGATGAAAATTATGTACGGGCAGAAGTACTGAAAATGCGTCAGAAAATGAAGGAGCATCTCGGTTCTTCTAAAGAGCAAAAAAAAGATGGTATTTTTCATTTAAAACAAGATGCAGGTGGTATCGTAGACATCGAATTTATGGCACAGTATGCTGTGTTGGCTTGGAGTGGGACGAATAAAGATCTCGCCCATTTCTCCGACAATGTACGAATTCTTGAGGATGCCGCAAAATCAGGTTGCTTATCCAGCGACGATGCGACTGCTCTGATTCAAGCTTATCTCCGTGAACGCGCCGAGAGCCATCGCTTAGCCCTTGCAAATCAATCCATGCAAGTGTCTGCAAGCGACTGGCACGATACCCGAATGACCGTTTGCAAGTTATGGCAAAGACTGATTGATCCAAGTGCAGACTTTGCACTGGATAGTGAATAATTGTGAGAAATTGGAGTTTGTGGCATGAATTTGGCTGATCGTGATGGTTTTATTTGGCAAGATGGACAACTAGTTGACTGGCGTGAGGCAAAAACTCACGTATTAACACATACTTTGCATTACAGCATGGGTGTGTTTGAAGGCGTCCGAGCTTATGAAACCCCGAATGGAACGGCTATTTTCCGTCTTAAAGAACATACGAAGCGCTTGTTGAATTCTGCAAAAATTTATCAAATGAAAGTTCCATTTGATCAAGCAGCATTAGAACAGGCTCAAATTGATGTTGTTCGTGAAAACAAATTAGCGTCTTGCTATTTACGTCCAATTATTTTTATTGGTTCTGAAAAACTCGGTATCGCTGCAACTGACAATACCATTCATGCCGTAGTTGCGGCATGGAGCTGGGGTGCTTACCTCGGTGAAGAGGCGATGGCGAAGGGAATTCGCGTAAAAACGTCTTCATTTACCCACCATCATCCGAACGTGACCATGTGTAAGGCTAAAGCATCAGGTAACTACACCTTGTCGATTCTTGCGCATCAGGAAGTGGCGCATTCAGGTTATGATGAAGCAATGCTGCTCGACCCACAAGGCTATGTATGCCAGGGTTCAGGCGAAAACGTATTCCTGGTGCGTGATGGCGTGATTCATACGCCTGATATCGCAGGTGGTGCGCTGGATGGTATTACCCGTCAAACGATTATTACGATTGCTAAAGACTTGGGTTATGACGTAATTGAACGCCGTATTACCCGTGATGAGTTCTACATCGCAGATGAAGCATTCTTTACCGGCACTGCTGCAGAAGTAACACCAATCCGTGAATACGATGACCGTCAGATTGGTGAAGGTGTACGTGGTCCAATCACCACACAAATCCAGAAAGCTTATTTTGATGCAGTTCAGGGTAAAGATCCTAAATATGCACACTGGTTAACGTATGTGAAGTAATTAAGAATTTACTGATTGAAAAAACCTCTCATTTGAGAGGTTTTTTTTAACTGATGTACTTATTTTAGCGAACTTATGTCATCATATTCAGCATCAAGAAGATTTTAAGATGAGCTTAGGCATACGCAATGAGTAACATCGTTATTTGTATGAAATGGGGAACCAAATACGGTTCGGAATACGTCAATCGTTTATACAATATGGTTAAACGACATACGACAGTCGACTTTAAGATGGTCTGTCTGACGGATCGTACTGAAGGCATTGATCCTGCAGTACAATGTTTCCCTATTCCACCTTTGGCATTGCCTGAAGGTGCGCCTGAGCGTGGCTGGAACAAGCTATCTACTTTTGAGCCTGATCTGTATGGTTTGGAAGGCAATGCACTGTTCCTCGATCTTGATGTAGTGATTGTCGATAATATCGATGAGTTCTTTACCTATCCGGGCGACTTTCTGATTATCCATGACTGGAAACGGCCGTGGCGTATTACCGGTAACAGTTCGGTTTACCGGTTTAAACTGGGTGCTTTCCCGGGGCTTTTGCCTTATTTTCGTGAAAACTTTGATGAAATCCGTAAAAAATTCCGTAATGAGCAAGCCTATTTGTCTTGGTACGTAGACCGTGAAGGTAAACAGACCTATTGGCCAGAAAGCTGGTGCAAGAGCTATAAATATCATTGCCTGCAAAAAATTCCGATGGCTTACTTTAAACCTCCTATGAAGCCTGAAGGTGCTAAAATTATTGTATTCCATGGTGAAATTAATCCACCTGATGCAGTGAATGGTGGGGGGGGGAAATGGTATCGTTATGTGTTGCCATCGCAGTGGATTAAGGATGCTTGGCAGTAAGCTGGAATTTAAAATATGAAATTAGGCGTTTATTTAATTAATTTAGATTCAAGTACCCATCGTTTAGCCCAAGCTTCTGCTGAGTTAAAAAAACAGAATATTGAATTTGAAAGAATTTCAGCATTTGATGGTCGTAAGTTAGATGTTCAAACTTATGAGTCTTATAATAGCCAACAAGCCAATGTGCTTATGGGGCGTGATTTATTAGGTGCTGAAATTGGATGTTACTTAAGTCACAAGCGATGCGTAACCGAATTTTTAGCTTCTAATTATGACTATATCATTGTAGTTGAGGATGATTTAGAGGTTATTTCAGATCTAGTGACTACAGTTCAAAAAACTGTGCAATGGTTAGAACAAAACCAGAAAGGTTGGTACTTAATCAATATTGGTAGTACTAAACGTAAATTGAGTAAAAAGTTGCATCAGATTGGGAGTCATCATCTTTTAAAAGCATATTATTTTCCTGTACTCACCTTAGGTTTGGTTTGGTCGCGTGAGGGTGCAGAAGCTTTTCAAAATGATCTAGCTCAGATTAATACACCCATTGATGTCGCTCTTCAAAGTTGGTTAACACATTCAAGTCGAGGATTCTCTATTTATCCGCCATTGGTTCAACCGAATGGTGCTGAAAGCGATATTGATGCTGTAAAAGTCAATCCAACAGTCGCACGTCAGCGTGTGGGTAAACGTTGGCCACGTCAAAAAAGAATGTGGGGCAATAAGTTGAAAGCTCTAAAAAATAAAATCTGCTCGGCTTAAAGATTGAGTAAATAATGAAAGTTTTATTAATTAATTTAGATCAGTCTAAAGATCGTTTGGCGCAACAACAAGCTCAATTTAAAGACCTTGAATTAGAGTTTGAGCGTTTATCAGCTGTATCAATTCATGATTTTTCAGAAGATGACTACAAACGTATGGCATTTGGTGGTCAGCGTCTAATGAAGCAATCAGAACTCGCATGTTTCTTAAGTCATAAAAAAGCATGGGATTATATTGTTGAACACAATGAACCCTGTGTTGTTTTAGAAGATGATGCGATTTTAGTTAAAGACTTTAAAAAAATATTAAATGATTTAAAAAAATTCACTGATATTGACTATATAAATTTTGAGGTACATGGCAGAAAGAAAACTGTTGCCAAGCAATCGACATGTTCTATAGCAGACAATGATTACAATCTTTTTGAAATTTACATTGATCGAAGTGGCACGGGCGGATATGCGCTATATCCAACTGGCGCTAAAATTTTATTAGACTTTATGAATAAACGAGCGATTGGTTTATCTGATGAATTTATTCATAGTTGTTATGAGTTAAAAGCATATCAAATTGAGCCTGCTGCATTATTACAAAGTGATAAGTGCCCTGAATATTCCGTTCCATGTAAATATATACATGAATCTGTAATTGCACAGGTAAAGAATAAATTAAATTTTGATTTAACTGCGAGTGAAAAATCGAAGTTTAAAATGAGAAGAATAAAGACCCAAATTAATTTAGGTCTTCGTCAATTGAAATATTTAGGTATTAGTGTAAAAAGAGAGATTGTCGTAGATTCGTCACGGTTTTAATTAACCACGCTTCCCCATTTTTATTTTTTAAATAAAGTTCTCCTAGAATTTTTTTAAGTATTGTTCGCGTTGGTTATAGGGTTATTAGGGAAAATAGTATTTTATATCTTATTGTATGTGGTTATTAAGAATGTTGACTCTCCAGGTTTTGGGATTTTCAAAATTAATATTATTAATAACTCTGTTAAATATATTTTTAAAGTAAATTTAAGTGGCTAAGGTTTTTTGTTATGTCTGTTAATTTTGTGAAAATCATTGAAGTATCTCCTTGTATATTGCCCACTAACAGCATATTGAAAAGACAATCTCCAAGAAGTGATAGTTGTAAATCAAGTGATTATAATGAAAAATTTGATTTTTATACTTTAGCTTTTGATGTTTTTATGTCGGATGATAAGCTTGTTTTTTCAGGTCCTCCTTCATATGGATTAGAAAATTTATACAATAAAAAAAATTTCATTTTAGATGGGAGATGTACACAATCTGACCTACATATTACTATGCTTGATCGTACACAAAGAAATTGGTTTTATAGTGATAGTAAAATTAAATTATTTCAATGGGGGGGAGCTGGGCTAGAGTTTGATATTGTAGTTAATGAAAATTTTCATCATGTTTTTAAAAATAAAAAAGTTCTGTTTACATTATCTAAGAATAATAAATTAGAATGGATTTCTGATTGGATAAAATTTTATAAAAAAATTCATTTAATTGATGCAGTATTATTTTATGACAATAACTCTGATTATTATAGTGTGGAAGAATTAAAAGAGTATTTGATTAAAGAAAAACTGGAAGTAGATATTATTATCGTTCCTTGGAATTTTAAATATGGTCCACAAGGTGGTACATCAGCAGAGGTTAAAAATGCACCATGGGATTCTGATTTTTGTCAATATGGTATGATGGAACATGCTAAGGAACGTTTTTTAAAATATGCTTCAGGTGTAATTAACGTAGATGTAGATGAGCTAATTCTCAATGAGAATAAAAAATCCGTTTTTGAGGAATTAGAAAAAGTACCAGGAGTACAAATTTCGGGAAGATGGATAGAATCTATCCCTTTATATAAAACAGATTTAAGAAGATTTAATAATTTTTTTTACTATGACAAGACTCAATGGGAAAGTGACTATAAATGGTGTATAAATCCTCAAAAAATTGAAAATGATGTACAGTGGAAAGTACACACTGTGAAATCAAAAAAACTTCAATTAAGTAAAAATTTTTATTATGCACATTATAAAGGTATTAATTATAACTGGAAATTAAATCGGGCTGATTTTATTGAATTTGATCCCAAAAAACATAGGCTGGATGAATGTTTGTATGATGTTATCAAAAGGGTCTTTGAAGTAAAAGATCTTCCACGGCTAAATCTGGATTTGAGTTTCTGGGAAAAATTAATCAAATTAAATAAGGTAATGAAATGAAGTTTGATAAAGAAAGTGATGTAACTATTGTTTTAACAAGTTGTAAGCGCTTTAAATTACTAAAAAAAACTTTAGAATCAATCGATAGATTTAATACTTATTCAGTTAGAGAGGTAATTATAACTGAAGATTCTGGTGATGAAAGAGTCTGGGAGGTAATACCTCAACACTGGAAAGATTTTACTAGGGTGATTATTAATAAGCCTAAATTAGGACAAATAAAGTCTATTGATTTAGCTTATAGTTTTGTAAATACACCTTATATTTTCCATTGTGAAGATGATTGGAATTTTTATCGTATTAATTTTATCGAAGAGTCTAAAAGAGTGTTGGAAAATAACTCTAAAATCTTACAAGTTTGGTTAAGAAACTTTCAGAATGATGTACATAAACGTTACCCATTTCATTACTTAGGAGATAAATATTCCCTTGATGATTTTTCTTACTTTATATTGGGAAGCAATGATGATACATGGAAAGGTTTTAGTTTTAATCCTGGGCTTAGAAGAAAGAAAGACTATATGATAATACAACCTTATTATCGGAATATTGATTCTTCGATTACAGAGGCAAATATTTCAAAACAGTATCATCAAATGGGAATGTCTGCTGCTATCTTAGAAAAAAGTGCAGTTGAACATATGGGTTGGGGGCACCATATTAAAACATCTGAAGATTTTAAATTATTAAAAATTAAGAATAAAATAAAAATAAGGTATAGCTTATATGGTTTTTTATTGGGAATTATATCATTTGGAATATTCGAATATTTTTTGAATTGGATTAACTGATAATTCAAATCAATCTCATAATAAATTTGAAATAAGAATATTATATAGATCTGCTTTTTAAATTTTAATAATTTTTCATAAAGGTTTAAAAAGCAGATTGTTAAACTAGGTAAGTTGTATATAAATGTTAGACCTTTTTGGTTGGTCAAAATTTAAATAGCCGCAAGCTATATTTTATAAGGTTTTAGCTGATTCAAAAATTAGGTAAAAGCATACTTTCGCAAGAGGTCTATTTTTTTATTTTTTTACCTTCCTAAACCGTTTATATCCCCATAAATACTGTTCTGGAGCGACATTAATCATGCGCTCCATTTCTTTATTTAAGGTATCAACCGACAGTTGTAAATCTTTAGATAAAATATCGGAGGATAATTCGGTGACATGAATATCATAGCCGGACAAATCTTCACGTCTTAAACAACTAAGCCCAACTACAGAACATTGTGTTTTAGCTGCCAGTTTGGAAAGTAAGGTAGAAGATAGCGCATTCTGATTGTAGAAAAGTGAGTAGATACCACCACTTTCTTTAGGAACATGATCCGGTAAAATTGCAGAAAAACCTCCCTGTTTTAAATGCTTAAATAAAGCACGTACACCAGAATCATCTGTAGGGACCAGTGTGGCATTCAGGCGTTGCCTAGCTTCAAGCATGAAGCGGTCAACATCCTGATTCTTGCTGGGCTTGTACATAATCACAGGAGAGGTATGCTGATTCACCCAGACATTCAACAGCTCCCACGTACCAAAATGTGGAACTACAGCCAAGCAGCCCTGAGGATTTTGCAAAGCTTGAATAAATAGATCTGCACCATGCACATCTCGAATTAAAGACAGCGCATATTCAGAAGATGAACCCCAAATTTTGACGGATTCTGCATACGTCATGCACTGACTTTTGAGGCTGCGTTTAGTCAAATCAGCTCGTTCAGATTCAGAAAGTTCAGGATAAGCAGAGGCTAGATTAATCTCAGTCACTCGGCGTGCAGAAGAATGGCTGAGATACAAAATAGATCCAGCCAGTTGCGCAAGATTTTGAATGAATCTTAGTGGAAGCTTGGAGAAATTTTTAAGTAGGGTGTACATGGTATCCAGATGGTCAGATTATAGGTCTTTGTCCGGATTGCCCTTCAGCACCATATAAATCAAACCTACAAAAATCAGCAGGGCACCTAAAATACTGCTCAGACAAAAATACACAATACGGTCATTGGTATCGAGGTTGAACAGGTTGTTGGCAAGGATATAGCGCATGAACAGCCATTGAACCACTGAAAATACAATAAGCATAATGCTGCGATTACGAACTGCAGGACGCATAGCCATTGCTAATTACCTTAGATTAAAAACTGTGGCTATTATGCCACTGTTCCAGATGTGACTCAATCACACAAAAAAAGCCCCACACGAGGCAGGGCTTTTTCACTTAAATTTTCAAGAATTATTCTTGAGATTCAGCTTTTGGTTTTTCACGTAAGCGAATACCAAGGTCACGCAGCTGGTTTGATTCAACTGGTGCTGGCGCTTGAGTCAATGGACATTCAGCAGTCTTGGTTTTCGGGAATGCAATCACGTCACGAATTGAAGCGCCGCCAGTCATCAACATCACCAGACGATCCAGACCAAATGCCAAACCACCATGCGGAGGAGCACCGTAACGTAGTGCATTTAACAAGAAGCTGAATTTCTCTTCTGCTTCTTCTTCACCAATACCAAGTGCTTCAAAGATCGCTTTTTGCATTTCAAGATTGTGAATACGTAGTGAACCACCACCGATTTCAGTACCGTTCAATACCATATCGTAAGCCACAGACAATGCAGCACCTGGATTGTTCTTCACTTCTTCTACGCTAGATTTTGGCAGCGTGAATGGGTGATGCACAGACGTCCATTTACCATCATCAGTTTCTTCAAACATTGGGAAATCAACAACCCAAAGTGGTGCCCACTCGCAAGTTGATAATTTAAGGTCATGGCCGATCTTCACACGAAGCGCGCCCATTGCATCGTTTACAACTTTAGCTTTGTCTGCACCGAAGAATACGATGTCGCCATTTTCAGCACCAACACGTTTCAATAGATCCAGCACGATTGGCTCGATGAATTTAACGATTGGAGATTGTAAGCCTTCGATACCTTTTTCAAGTTCGTTGACTTTGATGTACGCCAAACCGCGTGCACCGTAGATGCCTACGAATTTGGTATATTCATCAATCGCGCTACGTGGCAGTGAACCCGCACCCGGTACGCGAAGCGCAACGATACGACCTTTAGGATCCTTCGCAGGACCTGCGAATACTTTGAACTCAACGTCTTGCATCAAGTCTGCAACGTCAACCAGTTTCAAAGGAATACGCATATCTGGTTTGTCAGATGCATAGTCACGCATTGCATCGTTGTATGTCATGCGTGGGAATTTATCGAACTCTACGTTTAGAAGTTCTTTGAACATCTTCACGGTTAAAGTTTCCATTAAATCCATGATGTCATCGTCACTCATGAACGATGTTTCAACGTCGATCTGGGTGAATTCAGGCTGACGATCCGCACGCAAGTCTTCATCACGGAAACATTTTGCGATTTGGTAGTAACGATCGATACCACCCACCATCAACAACTGTTTGAACAGCTGTGGAGATTGTGGCAGTGCGTAGAAGCTACCATTCGATACACGACTTGGAACCAAATAGTCACGTGCACCTTCAGGGGTTGCACGAGTCAAGATCGGAGTTTCAACATCCAGGAAACCATTGTCTTCGAAGTAGTTACGAATCAGGTTGGTCAACTTAGAACGGAAACGTAAACGATCTAGCATTTCTGGACGACGGATATCCAGGAAACGATATTTCAAACGAATTTCTTCAGAAATATTGGTGTTTTCGTCATTCAAAGGGAATGGCGGAGTTTCAGACTGAGCAAGAACTTCAATTTCTTTACCCAAGACTTCGATTTGACCGCTCACCATATTGGCATTTTCTGTGCCTTCATAACGGCGACGTACACGGCCTGTAATTTTTAATACAAATTCTGAACGTACTTTATCAGCAGTTGCGAATGCTTCAGGAGTATCTGGGTCAATAACCACTTGAACAAGACCATCACGGTCACGCATATCAAGGAAGATTACACCACCGTGGTCACGGCGACGGTGTACCCAACCGCATAATGTTACGGTTTGGTCAATTTGAGCTTCGGTTAAAGAACCGCAGTAATGAGTTCGCATCATAGCGTTAGAAATCCAACTATATGGGTTAAGGTCAGCGAATACGTAAACAGCGTACCGCTTTGAGTAAAGGTAGGATTATGCCTCTTTGGGCATGTTGTCACAAGAACTTGGGTCAAAAACAATATCATTTTAAAGTGAATAGGGAAAAGCCAGTGCTTTGTTTAACCCATCTTGAGATCTCTGTCTAAAAATAAAAACAATAAACAGCCCAGACTGAAGGTGATCAGAAAGCCTTGGCTAAATTCATTGATCGAGCGGCCAGTAAAATAGTAGAGATCTGATTGCCAGACTTCCGTAGAAATATAGCGCGCATAATCCCAGACAGAAAATAGGCCGGTGAATATAGAAAAGAGCAATAAGCCCCAGGCAAACGATTTGATTTTTAGGCTGACTGTAAGATATTGCTGATGAGTTTTATAATAATGCAGGCTCATCCACAGGATAAGAGGCAAGACAATCACTGAGGTGCCAATCTGTAAAATCCGATGCAGCGGATAGCTTTGTCCAAACAACTGAAAATGTTGGGCTAAGACTTCATGGAAGGCAAAAGTTCGAAAATCGACATGGGTTATTCCATCCCAGATTAAATGGGTGGCTGTACCAATGATGACTGCCAGACACATCACCAGGATGAATTTTAGTGCTGAAAGGATATTGTGAATCTTTAAATCATGCTGAATACCGATGAAACGGTAAATCACGGGCCGGTAAATCAGGTACCAGACGGCACAAAAAGCCAAACCAATCCAGAGATCTGGATGAATCAGAGAAGACCATAAATGGGTGATATTCGAATTAGTATGAGTAAACAAGCGATGCAGATCGGGAACCATGCTCCCAATTGCCAGCGCAGCAACAGGAAGTCTATTCCCAGTCAAATATGAAATAGGTGGAGCAAGCACAGCATGCGATAAGGTAAAGGGCATAAAGACAATGTTTTAATGTAATCAAAAGTATTCAAAGGACATTCTAATAAAATATAGCACTGAGTATCGTAAAGGATTGCAAAAATAATGAAATGTTATATTATAACATTCATCCAAAATACTGAATTTGAGCTTCGGTCATGTCCTTCCCTAAGAATCTAATAACATTGTCAATTTTTGCTGTAGTTGCGCCTACAGTGTTTGCAGAGCAATCCTCATCTTCTATCCCGGTTCAGACCATGGACACGATTCAGGTGCAAGCTCATCCATTGGTGCAGACTGCGGCGGATTTCGCGGTTGTGGATCAAGTCGTGGATCAGAAAGCGCTGTCTGAACGTGCGACCACCATTGGGGATGCCTTGGCAGATGAGCTGGGTGTTTATTCTAATCAATATGGTTCAGGCTCAAGTCGTCCGGTGATTCGTGGTCAAGATGGTCCACGTGTGAAAGTATTGCAGCATGCTTCTGAAACAGCGGATGTATCTACTTTGTCTCCTGACCATGCTGTCACTGTTGATCCGATTCTGGCGAAACAGGTCGAAGTGATTCGCGGTCCATCTACGTTGCTTTATGGTGCCGGTACAGTCGGTGGACTGGTGAATGTCACTGATCAAAAAATTCCGACCCAGATGCCTGAAGATGGTTTGGAAGGTACAGTTGGTCTACGTTATAACTCAGGCAGTGACGAAAAACTGGCAAGTGCTGGTGTGACAGCGGGTATTGGTGAAAATTTTGCTTTGCGTGTAGAAGGCTCAAAGCGTAAAGCCAATGATTATATTGCGCCGGATTATGTGGTCGAAGAGCCGCATGGAGATCACTCCCACTTTCATAAAGAACGCCGTGTCGACAATACCTTTGCAGAAGGACAAACAGTCAATATTGGCGGATCATGGATTCATGGCCGTGGTTTTGTTGGTCTATCTTATAGCAACCGTCATGATCAGTATGGTTTGCCGGGGCATAGTCATGAATATCATGGCTGTGTTTTACATGGCGATCATTTTCATGGTTGTCCAACACCTGACCCAGATGCACCAGTCCATGAAGAGCATGGTGGACCATGGGTAGATTTAAAATCTGAACGCTATGAAGTACGCACCGAACTGGAACAGCCTTTTGCCGGTGTTGAAAAACTACGTGCACATGCCAGCATTACCGATTATGAACACAATGAACTTGAAGAAAGTGAAGTCATTAGTAACTTTAAAAGCAAAGGTTATGACGGCCGTTTAGAGTTGGTGCATGTGCCAGTTGCAGGCTGGGAAGGGGTGATTGGAACCCAGATTTCACAGCAAAAAATTAATCTTGCCGCATCAGAGCATGACCATCATGAAGATGGCGATGAGGACGATGAAGAACATCATGTTCATAGTTCAGGTGTCGTGATGCCGGACACAAAAACTGACAAATTCAGTCTTTTTGCTTTAGAGCATAAGCAACTTGGCGATGTGCATGTTGAACTTGGTGCGCGTGTCGATCATCAAAAAGTGAAAGTAGATTCGGATCAGAAAGATTATTCGGGGACTGGTGTCTCTGCATCCGCTGCTGCCAACTGGGAATTTGCACCGGACTACAAACTTTCTGTAGTGGGATCACATCAGCAGCGTTTGCCTTTAGCTCAAGAACTCTATGCTGATGGCTTGCATTTTGCGACCAATACCTATGAACTAGGTAATCCTGATCTCGATAAAGAAACTTCAAATAATCTCGAGTTAGGTCTGCATTATGAAGGGGATAAACTGGATTACCATGTGCATGTCTATCACAACTGGTTTGATGATTATATCTATGGCGAAACGGTAGCGCAAAAAGGTAATTTACGTGGCGTGCAATATACCCAAGACAAAGCTAGATTCTATGGTACAGAAGCACAAGCCGGTTATCAGATCAATGATATGTATAAGCTCAGCGTCTTTGGGGATTATGTGCGTGGCAAGATTGAAGGCGAAAATGCACCACGGGTACCTGCAGGTCGCTTAGGCACCAAAGTCGAAGCAGACTTTGCCGATGGCTGGTCAGGTTTGGCTGAGTATTATCATGTCTTTAATCAGGACAAAATCGCCAGCTATGAAGATGAAACCCAGGGCTACAATATGGTGAATGTTGGCTTAAGCTATGCCAATAGCATTGCAGATAACAATGCTTATCGGGTTTATTTCAAGGCCAATAACCTGCTTGATGATCAGGTGTATTCACATACTTCCTTCCTGTCGAATATTCCGCAGGTGGGTCGCAACTTTACCGTCGGCGTACAGTATGATTTCTAACAGGTCTACTGAAATAATCGACTAAATCATCTAGATCTCACTGAAATCTACTTGAAAAATCATAAGATAAAACCTAGCCTGAGTATATTGGGTTAGGTTTTTTCTTATGCGTATCTTTCAACGAATTCACAATAAATTAAACTGGTCGAATCGCCGTTATGTGGCTTTGATCATTAGTATGCTGGCCGTGGGTTATCTGGCTTCGGCGATCTA
Organism: Acinetobacter lwoffii; assembly: GCF_015602705.1. Taxonomy (NCBI): domain Bacteria; kingdom Pseudomonadati; phylum Pseudomonadota; class Gammaproteobacteria; order Moraxellales; family Moraxellaceae; genus Acinetobacter; species Acinetobacter lwoffii. The sequence goes on along the minus strand of NZ_CP059081.1, from coordinate 2,469,219 downwards.
CCACACGTATAAGCCTTTGCCGGAAGATCTGAATTACACGGGCAAGCTGCGTCATGCCGAAGTCAAATTTCTGGCCGATCAGACTTATCTGGATGCAGAAGGAAAACAGCATTTAGATCATCGCATTTTTAATGAAATGCTGAAAATGATTGAAGAGGCCAAATCGCTGATTGTGCTGGATATGTTTTTATTTAATCAGCAAACCGGTGCATCTACGCAGCAGCATCAGGCACTGAGTCAACAGTTGAGTGATGCTTTAATCAGTAAGCGTCTGCTGCAGCCTGAGGTAGAAATCAAATTTATTACCGATCCGATCAATTCGGTCTATGGTGGAATTAGATCCGAGCAGTATCGGGAATTACGTCAGCACGGTATTGATGTGATTGAAACCAATCTGACGCCGTTGCGGGCTTCCAATCCAAGCTGGTCCGGCTTCTGGTATATCTGTTGCCAGGGCATTGGCAATAATCCGGAAACAGGCTGGTTGCCGAATCCATTTGGAACAGAAAAAATTACCCTGCGCAGTTATTTTGATTTGTTTAACTTTAAAGCCAATCATCGCAAAACTATGGTGGTGGATACCGATCAAGGCTGGAAAGCACTGGTCACGTCCATGAACCCGCATGATGGCAGTTCGCGGCATTCCAATATTGGTTTATTGGTCTGGGGGAGCACAGCTGTGGATATTTTGAAAACAGAACTGTCTGTGGGCATGATGTCACAAGCGAATATGCCAGCCATTGTCGCTGGGGATTTTCAGGCAGACAGTAGCCAGCCACAAGCTCAGGTGCTGACTGAAAAAGCCATTTATGATGCGATTCTGAATCTGATTCAGACCGCGAAAGCCAGTGAACAGATTGATCTGGCAATGTTTTATCTGTCTGAGCGAAAAATTATCAAAAGTCTGATAGCGGCCCATGAACGTGGTGTCAAAGTCCGGATTTTACTCGACCCAAATAAAGATGCCTTTGGCCGTGAAAAGAATGGAATTCCAAATCGGCAGGTGGCTTCAGAATTGCACGAAGCGGGTATAAATGTACGTTGGTGTCATACTCAGGGTGAGCAATGTCATAGCAAGATCCTAATGAAGCGCAATGCTCAGCAAGCTGAAATGATTTTAGGTTCGGCCAATTTTACGGTACGCAATTTGAAAAACTATAATCTGGAAACCAATATGCGCGTGGTGGGTCAGCCTCAGGCCGAAGTCTTCCGGGATGCCCAGCAATATTTTGAGGGGGCATGGTCAAATCTAAATGGCCGTTCGATGAGCGTAGATTACACTCAATATGCAGAAAACTCGTTCTTTAAATATTGGCTGTATCGTTTTATGGAATGGAGCGGCTGGTCGACGTTTTAATTTTAAATCCCTCCTGACCTCCCTTTTTAAAAAGGGAGGAAAGTCCCTCTTTGAAAAAGAGGGAGTTAGGGAGATTTTTTATTATCAGCTTTTTGATTCTGGATTCGGCGGAACCAGCTGATCCAGCTCTTTATCCGTTAATTGATCCAGCTCAGAAATATCGGTTTTAATTTTCCATTGCGCTTCATCATCGACTGGATTTGGTAAACGCGCTTCTAACCAGTCACAAACTACATCGGGTGGGAAATCTGCGTGATTACACTGGATCACCCAGCACAAGAAATCTCTGGCGATACCATTCATATACGGTGGTGGAGATACTGGCAGGAACTGCGTCGGAAGACGTTCATTTTTAGAAATATAATTCAGGACATGACCTAATTCTTGCACAGTTTGCCAAGCCAGCGGATGATCGACATTGATCTGAAACTTAAACCACCATGCCTGTTTGCCATCTGAACCATAGCTATCAATCCGTTCTTTCTGAACACTCGGCATTTTAGAAAAATATTCATGTAAACGATCGAAATTTAAATCAGACACAGTATTCAACTCGAAACATTAAAAAAGCAATTTTAGCATAAAGTAGCAGCCTGCCGACGTGCCTGTCAGATTGAAAATAGGCGAGCGCATTACAAAAAATTGCAGCTCCAGCGAGCTTATCCATATTTTCTGCATCTATTTTGTTTAAAATATAAGCAGATTATTCGGAGGAAGCTCAAATGAGAATCGTACTATCGAGTGCAATATTGGCTGCATTGCTATTAGGAGCTTCTGCACAAAGTATGGCTGGCAATGCTTGGGTGGGTTATGGTGGTGTAGATCGATCCACACCGAATTATCGCAGCGCTCCACGATCTTATGATCCACCACGGCAGCATTATCCGCAACGTCCGCTGCCACCAAGACCACATTACCCGCAACGACCACCATATTGGGGCTATCCACCTGCACAGAGTCAAAGTGGATTAAACATTCAGTATCAGGCACCGACCACTATTTATCAAAATTCGAATAGTTATAGCTGGGTCAATGGTGATCCGAATGTTGCCCGGATTGAAAGTTCGAGATATACGGTAATTACCGATTGGCAGCGTTTAGGGTTACCAGCACCACCGCGTGGCAGCTACTGGATTTATGAAAACGGACGCTATGTGCTGGTGCCGAATCGTTAAACTGCTCTAAACTCTGAACGGATAATTCAGTTATAAACGTCAATAACTCAAAAAGACCAAAATAGTTCCCTCTCCTGTGAGGAGATGAGATACCGTCTTGGTAGTCAATCAGGTTTTGAGATTATTCGACCAATAAATAATCTCTTTGATAGGCAGTCTGATGTTTTAAAACGCCATAACACAGATGTATAAGCTTGCGCATTGCAGCACCTAAAGCACACATTTTATTTTTACCCTGGCTTAATAATCGTTGATATAAAGCTTCAATGTGTGGATTATATTTAATCGCTGTTAATGCTGACATATACAATACTGAGCGTATTTTACTGTCACCTGCTTTTGATAAGTGACTTTGCTTGTTGACTGAACTGCCAGACAACTGATGTACTGGAACCAAACCTACATATGCAGCAGCTTGACTTGCTTTTTCAAACTTGTGCGAATGAAATAACCCCAACAGTAATAAGCCTGATCGTTCACCGATTGAAGGAATAGTTTGCAGTAATTTCAAATCCTGTTTCAATGTTGGATCTTGATCTATGTGATTATTTATTAACTTATCAATATTTTCAAGTTGCTGATTTAAATACTCAATATTCTCTTCAAGTAATTTAATCACAACAACGGAGGTATGAGTGGACTGCGCCTTTTCAAGTCGATTCTTTTCCTGCAATAGACTACCTAGATAGACATCTCGTCTGCCTAGTAAAGCTTTTAATAATCTGACATTTTCAGGTTCAGGCTGCCATATGATTAACTTTGCGGTGTAACCATAACGTGAAAGAGCTTCACTATCAGCTTTATCCGTTTTATTTAGCATGGACATGCCTTTGGCAAAGGCTCTTACTCGTGAAGGATTAGCCACACAAACCTTTACACCTGCATCATATAGATAATATCCCAAATTCTCATGATAAACCGAAGTCGCTTCCATGATTGCTGTCACTTGATCAGGTTCAATTTTAAGAGTGATGAGCCATTTGAGCAGACTGCCAAAGCCACTTTCTGTATTAGTAAATATTTTATTTTTTCTTTTTCCAGTCAAACCTTGAGGAAAAATGCAACAATCTATTTTGGTTTTACTGACATCAATACCTAGCATAATCATGGTGATATTCCTTGAGTTTAAGCTATGATTTTTATCCCATTAACCATCATCTTACCTTGTGAATACAGCATCAAAGTGCTTAGTTACCGTTCAGAGTTGTATGAGGGATAAGGGCAAATTGTAGGTTTTATCTCAGGTTCAAATTTAAGATTTTAGCAGCACTCCAAACTCTACAATTTGCGTATAGTGGTAGCTAATCACTATATCAATCAAGATACAAGTAGCACTGCTACGCAAGGGAGAGATTGCTTGAGATAAATCTCCCAAAACCCTAAACGAGGCTTAAGTATTACTTTAAGCTGAAGTGCAAAAAAGAGGGCTTAAAAGACTATGCCAATTCATCATCTTCTGGACGCGGTGTTTTGCCAAGGGGTAATGGCTTTTCACTATGTTTGTCACGAATCACGGATGGATAAGTCCATGAGGCATAGCGCACCACTAATATCGCAAAGGCCAGAATCAGAATCGAACCGGTAATAATCACCAGATCCATGCTGGCTTTATGCGTGTGTTGAATATCTGCAATCAGCAAACGGGTCAGTGCAGTAATGGCAATATAAATCAGGAAACGTACTGGCATATGGTTGGTTTTGAAATAGATGCCGACCATGGCACCAAGTTCCAGATAAATAAACAACAGAAGAATGTCGTCAATGGTGGCGAACTGTTTGACGGTCAGAATGTCAATGACGGTATGGCCAGCGGACCAGATCACCATACAGCCAATAATAAACAGCGCAATATAATGAAAGCTTTCTACAGCAAGATTACCAAGACGGTCGAGGAGCGCTTCAAATTTTTCAATTTTCGGACGTGATTTAGACATATTATCCTCCTGATTTTTCCTGTGAAATAAAGATAGTTACAGAATAACGTGCAAAGATCATGCACAGAATGATTGAATGAAAAATAAAGATTAAATTATTTGAACTTTTGCGCTTTTTTTAGACTAAATTGCTATATTGTATGGGTGGTACATTGAATAAATAGGAGAAAAAAGTGTTAGATAAAATTCAAACAAAAATTAGCCAATTAGAAGCCGGAAAAAAATTAATCCTCGGCGTAGGCATTAAGGCGGAAGATATGCAAAAGGTGGTGGAACTCTGCGAGTCTTTAGAGTCAGAGGGGAATATCAAAATTGTGAATAAACATCTGAATCCGAAAAGTAATAATCAGCCAGATACCTTGCTGATTCAAAAAGTTTAATTGTTGAATTTTCATAAAAAACGCCTGCTGATGCAGGCGTTTTTATTGCAGATTTTCAGCTTAAGCTTGAGTCGTGAAATAATCTTCAGAGAAGTTCATGATGACGTCAGAACCTGATTTCACTTTGGTAATGCGTAATGCTAGTTCAGGCAGAATGCGTTGTACAAAATAACGTGCCAGAGCGAGTTTATTTTGATAGAACTCACCTTCTTTATTTTTCGCTGCATTGGCAATGCGCGCGAACATATAAGAGAAGCTCAACAGACCTACAGCATGCAGATAGTCAACTGCGGTCGCATTCGGGAAGTCATGGCTTTCTCTTGCTGCTTCCAGAATATATTGAGTTACCGATTCAACTTCAGTCGCTGCATCCAGTGTGGCATCTTTAATGAAGTTTAGATCCGCATCCAGACTATTGGCAAAGTTACGGATTTCAGAAATATATTCAGAGATATATTCGCCGCCACATTTAATGGTTTTACGGCCGATCAAGTCTTGTGACTGTACACCGTTAGTGCCTTCATAGATCTGGGAAATACGCAGGTCACGGATACATTGCTCCAGGCCCCATTCACGGATATAGCCATGACCACCGAAGACCATTTGTGCATCTAATGTCGCTTGGAATGCGGTATCCGTTAAATACGCTTTCGCGATTGGTGTTAATAGCGCAACACGGTCATTGGCTTTTTTCACCGCTTCAGGATCAGTCGAGAATTTGGTGATATCCAGTTGTTGACCTACATACACGGCGAATGCACGTGAAGCTTCATTATTGGCACGTACATTCAGCAGCATACGGCGTACATCACCATGCACTAGAATACTGTCCGCAGGTTTGTTTGGTGATTGAACGCCAGCCGCGCTGCGACCCTGTAAACGGTCTGTCGCATATTGCGCAGCGTTTTGATAAGCGAATTCAGAAGCACCTAGGCCTTGGATACCCATCGACAGACGTTCATAGTTCATCATCACGAACATTGCAGCGAGACCTTCATTTTCTTTACCAACGAGGTAACCTTTCGCACCGTCAAAGTTCATTACACAGGTTGCTGATGCCTTGATTCCCATCTTGTGTTCGATTGAACCTGGGCCGACCGGGTTACGTTCGCCAATAGAACCATCTTCATTCACCAGGAATTTCGGTACGATGAAGAGGGAAATACCACGAGAGCCGGCAGGCGCATCTGGGGTTTTTGCCAGAACGAGGTGAATAATATTTTCAGCCAGGTCATGGTCACCGCCCGTGATGAAAATCTTGGTGCCGCTGATGCTATAAGTGCCGTCTTCGTTACGTTCAGCTTTGGTCTTGATAATACCCAGATCAGTACCGGCATGTGGCTCGGTTAAGCACATCGTGCCTGACCATTCACCTGAATAAATTTTAGGTAAATAGGTTTCTTTTTGTGCTTGTGAAGCGTAGCTGTTCAGCGCCATGCCTGCACCAACAGAAAGCAGTGGATAGAGCATGAAAGATGGGTTGGTCGCGAACAGCATTTCATCAGAAAGTACCGTTAGCATTTTCGGCATTTCCTGGCCGCCCCATTCCATATCTGCGCCTAGACCAATCCAGCCGCCTTCTGCATATTGTTTGAATGCTTCTTTAAAACCAGCAGGTGTGGTCACATTGCCATTTTCAATTTTTGCGCCTTCTTCATCACCTGTACGGTTCAGTGGAAGCATGACGTTTTGCGAAAATTTTGCCATTTCTTCAAGAATCGCTTCTGCTGTCGCAGCATCCAGATGCGCTAGATTTTCATTGGCCTGCCAGAACTGTTCTGCATTGAAGACATCGTTCAGGATGAATTTCATATCGGCAAGTGGCGCGTTATAAATTGGCATGGTGTGTCACCTGTTTATTGTTTGATTAAATGAGTTTTAATCAGTCTAAAACACTCAAAATCTGAATGTTAGACGACTAAAGGTTAATTCTATAACTCTTTATAAAGAAAAAGGACTGCCTGTTGATTGACCGTCCTTTTTCTGTGATGTAGTTAGTCTGAGACTAACTTAGAATGCAAAGTGTTCCGCATCCAGGTTCATCAATGGCTCTACACCTGTCGCAATCACTTCAACGTGTGAACGAACGCGTGGCAGGATTTTCTTGAAGTAGAAGCGTGCTGTCGTCACTTTGGCATTGTAGAAATCAACCTCAGTGGTACCAGCAGCCAGTTGCTCCTGAGCAACCAATGCCATACGTGCCCATAGGAAAGCTAGAGTGACATAACCAGAGAAGTACAGGTAATCAACTGCAGCTGCACCGACTTCTTCAGGGTTTTGCATCGCGCGCATACCAATCTGCATAGTGAGATCGCCCCATTCTTTGTTCAAGGCAGCCAATGGTTCAACGAATTCTTTCATTGCAGCATTGTCTTTGTGCGCTTCAGCAAATTTATGGATGATCTTGGTGAAGTCTTTCAACATTGCACCTTGCGTACCCAATACTTTACGGCCTAACAAGTCTAGTGCCTGAATTTCAGTGGTACCTTCGTACAAGCAGGCGATACGTGTATCACGTACGATTTGCTCCATACCGTGCTCAGAAATAAAGCCGTGACCACCAAATACCTGTACACCGTGTTTCGCAGCTTCAGAACCGGTTTCAGTCAGGAACGCTTTCGCAATAGGAGTAAGCAATGACAGGATGTTGTCCGCAAATTTACGGTCAGCTTCTTCTGCAGCATGTTCAACCACGTCAGCATATTGTGCTAATAGATAAACCAGTGCACGACCGCCTTCTGCATATGCTTTTTGCGTCAACAGCATGTTACGTACAGCAGGATGTACAATGATTGGATCTGCTTCTTTTTCTGGTGCTTTAGGGCCACTTAAAGAGCGCATTGCCAGACGGTCTTTTGCGTATGCAAGCGCGCCTTGGAATGAACCTTCAGATGCTGCAAGACCTTGAACTGCTGTACCGATACGTGCTGTGTTCATGAAGGTGAACATGCAGTTCAGACCGCGGTTTTCAGGTCCGATCAGAAAGCCTTTAGCATTGTCAAAGTTGATGACACAAGTCGCGTTACCGTGAATACCCATTTTGTGTTCGATCGAACCACAACGTACACCGTTACGCTCGCCAATCGAACCGTCAGCATTCAGGTTGAATTTTGGCACGATGAATAATGAGATACCTTTAGTACCTTTCGGTGCACCTGGCAGGCGAGCAAGTACGATATGGATGATATTTTCAGCCATGTCGTGTTCACCAGCAGAGATAAAGATTTTCTCGCCAGAGATTGCGTAGCTACCGTCTGCTTGCGGTTCAGCTTTGGTACGGATAATACCCAGATCAGAACCTGCATGAGATTCAGTTAAGCACATGGTACCCGTCCACTCACCTGAAACCAGTTTAGGCAGGTAAGTGTCTTTTTGTTCAGCTGAGCCATGGTGTTCTAAAGTACGAACCGCACCGTGAGACAGGCCAGGGTACATGCCCCATGCCCAGTTCGCAGTACCGACCATTTCAGAAATCGCGATACCTAAAGAGTTCGGTAAGCCTTGACCGCCGTATTGCTCTTCAGCAGAAAGAGAAGGGAAGCCAAGCTCGATGTATTTTTGGTACGCTTCTTTAAAACCAGTTGGAGTAGTGACAACGCCGTCATTCCAGGTGCAGCCTTCACGGTCACCGGTCTGGTTGATTGGAGACAATTCGTTTTCACAGAAGTCGGCCGCAGCTTCTAAGTACTGATCTACCAGCTCACGGCTTACGTTTTCTTGGAATGCAGGGAGATTTGCATAGTGTTGTTCAGCATTTAATAATTCATGCAACACAAATTGCATATCACGTAAAGGCGCTTTGTATTGTGGCATATCGGTTTCCTCAATACTGGTTGAACCAGCGTTATAATCTTAGATGAACTAAAACCTGTCTTCACTGACACGGTTTGGAATGATCTAATCGTGCAACAACTTCCCCTGCGGTACAAGCTTTTCGGGGTGTTTTCTTGGTGACTGTAAAGTCAAAGATTAATCTGCATGATGCATTAAAGGTCTTGAGTATAAAGACTTTAGTCATATTTTGTAGGAAAGGAATAGTCAACTGTATGCATGAAACAGCACACAATAAAAAAGCACCCGAAGGTGCTGGTCGTGAAGCCTTGATTCCTATGCATTAATAGGCAGAGGCTGTAGGCTGAAAACGAACATGACATTTGCCATTGATGGTTTGTTCGCCCATCTTGATCTGTGCAGCTGTCCCGTCTTTTTTGCTTTGACAGGCTTGTAGCATGGCTTGTTGATGTGCCTGGTGTTGAGCGAGGCGCTGATCAAACTGTTTAGTCAATTCTGCACGTTTGGCATCAGTCAGGACTTCACCGCGCATCATGCCGCCACGCATATCGGCACGCATTGGATGATGTTCAGCTTTCATGCCACGATGTTCACCGCGATGGCTTTTCATCTCTTTACGATCTGCTTTAAAGACCATCTGGCAGGTGCCGTCTATGGTTTTATCGCCACTCTTGACCTGAATGGCTGAACCCACGGCTTTATTGTCGCAGGCCTGTTGAAGCTGTTTGGCAAACTGCATGCGTTCTGCACGTTTCGCTTTAAACTGCTCACGCTGTTCAGGGCTTAGATGATGTTTTTTACCTTCATGATGTTTCATCATGTGGGGATGATCGTTGTTTGGGACATTGCTGGTAGATTGACAGGCAGTCAAAGCGCCCATCGATAAAACACTGGCACTGATTAATGCTATTTTTGTCATGGTTTGCATATGATTAATCCCGTTAAAGGTCTGATTCTTTTGATCGTTAAAGATTAAACAATAAAGATGTAGAAACAATGAAGAGTTTTTTGCTGCGGTGTTCGCTACAATAATGAATATAGAAGAAAAATTGAGATTTCTATTTTGAACATTCGCCGCATTCCCATTGCATTACGTCTATTTTTGACCGTGCTGTTGACCACGCTGGTCATTACCACGGTGAGCCTAGGTGTATTGCATCTGAATATGCAGCGTAATTTCGCCCGCTATGTCGCCGATGTCGAAATGCAGAAGCTGGATTATGTGATTGAAAATCTGGCCGATGTCTATGCAGTCTATCAGGACTGGGGCAATGCGATTCAGGCACAGATTCTCCAGATGGAAGGTGAAGCCGCGCCGGATGATTATGACCGTTTATCACGCTGGTGGCTGCGCCGTCAGTATGATATTGCCTTGCAGCAGCGTTATTTTCAGGAACAGACCCTGGCTCAGGTCGCACCAAGTATGGTGGATCCAGAGCTGCCACAACGTCAGGTCAATGAAGAAGAATTACGTTTATTAGCATCTAATTTGCCCTCCCAGTTTCAGCCTTTTGAAGGCCTGAAATTCCCGCTCAGTTCTAATCAAAATCTGTTTAGAACTGATCGCAAAAATGGTGAGCAGCCAGCCCAGCAACCGACTGGTAAAAAACAGTTTATTCAGATGCCGGACCGTCTTGGCCTCAGTTCACGTCTCTCACTGTATGATGCCAAGCGTCGTTTCGTAGTGGGTGAGGCTTCAGATGAACAGATTTCTTATCGCCCGATTATGGTGAATAATCAGATTGTTGGCTATTTGGGCTTAAAACCGGTTCTGGATCAGGATGATGCGCTCAGTATTAATTTCTTCAGTAACCAGAAGCGTTATTTATTTCTGGTCTATGCACTCAGTATTTTGGCGAGTCTGATTGCCTCCCTGTTATTGGCGACTTATTTTAAAAAGCCGATTCAACGTCTGCTCAATGGTACACGTGCCTTGACCCAAGGAAATTATCAATATCAGGTGAAAGTGAACCGGAATGATGAATTAGGTGATTTATCCAATGAATTAAATGCATTGGCGGTGATTCTGGATCAGCATGAAACCTCACGCCGTCAGTGGGTGGCAGATACTTCGCATGAGTTAAAAACCCCATTGGCAGTGTTGCAAGCACAGATTGAAGCGATGCAGGACGGAATCCGTAAACCAACGCCTGAACATTTTGCTTCCATGTTGGCTCAGGTGAATAGCCTGAAAAAACTGACCCAAGATCTGGCAGCATTGGCACAGGTCGATGCCCAGCAATTGCAATTCTATTTCTCGACAGTGAATCCGTGGGAGGTGGTGCAGCAGGAACTTATTAACTTCCAGCCGAACTTTGAGCAGGCTGAATTGACGGTTACTGCAGATGGCGAAGGGACTGAGTTAAATCTGGATCTGGATCGTTTTAAACAGATTGTGGCGAACTTGCTCAGTAACAGTATTCGCTATACTGAAGCAGGCGGGCAGGTGCATATTCACACCACGCAAGATGATAAAGAATGGACCTTATATATCGATGATAGTCCATTTGGCCTGACTGATGAACAACTGGCGCGTATTGGCGAGCGTTTCTACCGTGTCGATGATTCGCGTACCCGAGCGACTGGCGGAACCGGACTGGGTTTGGCATTATCATGTAAAATTACGCAGGCGCTGGGCGGCAGCTTAAGCTTTGCACATTCACCACTGGGTGGTTTACGATGCAAGCTGAGCTTTCCTAAACAAATGAAACCATGAAGGGAATAGATTGATGAAACATGTCATGCTGGTTGAAGATGAAATCGAACTTGCACAGTTGGTGCGAGACTATCTGGAAGCTGCTGGTTTTGAGGTCAGTATGTTTCATGATGGGCAGGAAGCATATAACAGTTTTACCCAGCGTAAACCGAGTCTGATGATTCTGGACTTGATGGTGCCGCGTATGGACGGCCTGACCATTTGCCGTAAGGTACGTGAACAGTCGGATTTACCGATTATTATGGTGACTGCACGTACTGAAGAAATTGACCGTGTGTTGGGTCTGAATATGGGTGCAGATGATTATCTCTGTAAACCATTTAGTCCGAAAGAACTAGTCGCGCGTGTACAGGCTGTATTACGTCGTCTGGACCGTAAATCAGAACCGGAAAGCAATGATTTATTCCGTATGGACAAATCACAACAGCGTATCTGGTACCAACAAAAAGCCTTGAATTTAACGCCGACCGAATTCCGTTTGCTGGAGTTATTCCTGGAACATGTCGGACAGGTCTACTCACGTGCACAATTGCTGGATCATATTAATCCGGATAGTTTTGATGTGGCAGACCGTGTCATTGACAGTCATATCAAGAATTTGCGCCGCAAGATTTCAGATGCAGCTGAAACCGGCAACCGTCATGAGTGGATTCAGGCGGTGTATGGGGTCGGTTACCGTTTTGAATATCCTGAAGATTGAATAAATAAATATTTTTTTAGCATTGTAAAGCTCCTTTAAAATGGTTATTTTTTAGGAGCTTTTTATTTATAATTTTTAGAGGGTTGGGGTAAAATGATTTTAAAAAAAACATTACTAGTACTAAGTTGCTCTGTGTTTTTAGTGGCTTGTGGTGGAGGTGGGAGTGGAAGCGAATCATCTTCACCTAGCGGAGCAAATGGGGGAGAGGTAACGACACCTGCTTCGGATTTAGAAAAAGCAAAACAACTTGTTAAAACCACCAATGCTATCATTTCTTATTATGATGGTTTTCAAAATATTGCTGATCAATATAAAGTTCCTGCAGAAGTAATAAATAACACATCTTCAGATTTGAGCCGTGCAACAAACTTATTATTAGTGATTGCAGAGGTTGTTACTGAGAATGCACAGGGGCAGACCAAGACTTATACAGCACAACAAATTCAGGATTTAATTAATCAGGATGATGCATATAATTTTAAATTTAAGAGCAATACTTTAAAGGCTAATGTTACGGGTACTTCTATTACTATTTCAGGTGATGCTAGTGTCCAATATTGGCAAGATTTTGATTGGGATAAAGTTACAGCGGACAATGCTTGGAATAATGCAAATTGGTATAACGATCCTGCATATTCAATTTATGGTGATGATGCTGAAGTTACAGTATCAAATTTGGTCTTAGAAGCACCGTTTATTGATACCGCACGTACAACTTATAATTATAAGATTCAGAATAATGGAAAAATTTCTACCAAGAATCTTAAAAATCAAACTGCGAGTTTTAGTTTCACTGCAGATAGTACAGCATCTATGGTTTATGCTACCGCAGATACAATGGAAAACCGTGAAGATATTCCGAATCAAGCCACAATGAATTTAAAAGGACTTTTGTTTGAAAGTGCAGATGTGAAAGCCAATTTAGCAGAAGTTTCTTTAATTGCACGCAAAGCTAAATTTGATAATGGTGTTGAAACTTTAGAACAATTGATTCCATCTGAGTTGGTGCTGAAAGGTCTTGTAAGTTATCAGCAGGAATCGTTGAATTTAGAAGCTAAATTCAATTTGAATAATGATTTATCTAAAGCTATTGATGTGAGTGCTGGGCAGGAAACATCGACTAATTTCATCAATGCGAATTTAAATGTCAAATTAAGCGGTAACTTAAAAGGTGCTAATGCAGTACCTACACCATTTAGCATTGATATTACTGCAAAACGTGCTGAATTTACCAAAGGCACAGCTACTGTTGCCGTTGTCGTTGATAAAAATGCATTGGATATTGAGTTAACTGCAAAAGACTTAGATCAAGAATATCAAGTTATTGCGGGTGTAATTAAGCATAAAAATGGAGCATCCATCAGTATTGCAGATGTACAGGGTTTTACTTCAGCGAATATTATGGTTGCAGGAAAAAGTTACGGGGACCTCACTAAAAACTCATCTGGGCAATATGTGGTGAAATTTAATGATGGCACAATAATTTATATCGCTCCTTAATCTAAAACTTAACTTTGAGAAGAAGGCAGCATTTGCTGTCTTCTTTTATATCTAATGAAAAAAAATTTATTCATATTGGCCGTAAGTTTGCCATGCTCTGCTTATGCGGAAAAAACGATTCAATACAGTATAAATGCTGATATTTATAGTGAGCCTGTTAGTGTACATGCCTTTTTAAATGGTTGGGAAACCCCTAATTTTAAAAAAGGCAATAATGCCTTTGCACATGGGAAAATGAAATTAGAAACCAAACAGGATAATTGGACTGTAGGTTGGGTTTGGGCTTATGACTATCAGATTCATTTTAGTGATGATATGGCAAAGTTATATTATCAAATTGAAAATGATCAGTTAATTGATGCAAATAAACATAATCAATTGGAATTAGAAGCTCAGCATGTCGAAACGGTGGGAACTCGTTTTGCCTATGATTGGAAAGTTCATCCTGATTGGACAATTGTGACAGGAGCAACGGCTCTCATCGGCCGTCATTATGTGGATGGTAAATTTCAAGCAACAGGACAAACAACCAATTTGACTGAATTGATGGATCGAGTAGCTTGGTTAAATGGTTCATTGGATTATAGTTATGACCGTCCTGCTTTAAAAGAAGAAGAATTAGGTTGGGATGGAAGAACCAGTAAAGGTTATGGCTATGGCCTAGATTTTGGTTTACATGGGCAAATCAAAAAAGATTGGAATATTAATCTTCAGGTCGATGATTTACTCGGTTACTTATATTGGGATAAGGCTCCATTTACACGCTACAATCTTTATTACGATCAAAATCAGCGTCCTCGAATGGATCTAAGTGGACAATTAAGTAAGAGCAAACAGTATCGTCAAAAACTGCCTTTTAAATTAAGTTCGGAAATTAGCTATGATGTTCAAACTAAGCCTTGGAGTGCGAGCATTAGTAGTTTTTCAAATGAATATATAACATTAGCTCAACTCAATGCCTTTTGGAAAATGGAACAATTAAAATATGGACTGCATATAGAGCCGCAAACACAAGCTTGGGGATTATCAATACAGCATAAAAATTTTGGTGCTAAATATATGACTGACAATTTAGAGAGCAATCAGGCACATCGTTTTAGTGCCTCTTTATATGCTCAATATTACTGGTAAAATCTTTCAACATTAAAATTTTCTAATAAAAACGGAGCGATATGCTTCGTTTTTATTAAGAAGAACAACTCACCATGACTTCAGGCACGTCACTCGGCAATGGCGCTAAATCTTCAGGCTGTTCCAGATCTGACTGTTTCAGATAAGGTTGACTGAGTAATTTAAACAGGCGGTCGACTTCAGAAAAATCATCCCGCTCTGCCAGTTCAATGGCTTTCTGTGCCATGTGATTACGCAGAATATAATGTGGATTGATCAAGTGCATGGCGGCGTGTAACTCTTCAATATCCTGTTGTTCTCGAATGCTTTCATATTGCGTCAAAAATGCTTCAAACTGACGACGGTCTAAGCAATCATCTTTAATGGCTTCATAGTCTTTATTTTGCAGACGGATAAAACTCTGGGTGTAGTCCAGTTGCTCACTTTGCAAAATTCGCAGAAATGCCATCGCACAATCAAAACTGTCTTTATGGAAACTTGGCAAGCCCATTTTCTGATTTAAACCATATTTATAATGCTCTAAGAATGTTGGCTCATAGTGCTCCAGACATGCTGCCAAATCCTGTTTCCATTGTTCTTTGTCATAATCTGTAGGGCAGAGCGGCACCAGATTATTTAACCATTGCCACAAATTCCAATGTCCGATACTTGGCTGCTGCTGATAGGTATAACGCCCTTGATAATCCGAGTGGTTATTGATCCAGTTCGGACGGAAGCGCTCCATAAAGCCATAAGGACCAAAGTCCAAAGTTGAACCGGTAATATTCAGGTTGTCAGTATTCATCACGCCATGTGCAAAACCAACCAGTTGCCATTTGGCAATCATCACCGCAGTGCGCTGAATAACTTTTGTGGCAAAGCTCAGAATCGGCTGTTCGGCTTGCAGGCATTCTGGATAATGCCATTCGATACATTTCTGGATAAATTCAGCTAGTAGATCTGGCTGATACTGATTGATCCATTCAAAATGGCCGAAACGGATATGACAGTCTGAAGTACGCAACATCATCGCGCCCGGCTCTAGCTTCTCACGCTGAATACCTTGGATTGATGAAGTAAAACCAACTGCATTACTGGATGCTACACCTAAAGCATTTAAGGCATGACCTGCCAGATACTCACGAATGACTGAACGCAGTACTGCACGACCATCGCCCATGCGTGAATAAGGGGTTGCACCAGCACCTTTTAAATGCAGGTCAATGGTCTGATTATTTTTATCCAGAATTTGCGCAATCAACAACCCGCGACCATCTCCCAACTGTCCTGCCCATTGTCCAAACTGATGACCTGCATAGACCATAGCCAAGGGTTCAAATTCAGTAAAAACTTTCTGACCACTACAAATCTCGACCCATTGCGCCTTGTCTTCATCCGACCATTGCAGTTGCTCTGCTAAAGCTGCATTAAAATGTCCGGCTTTCGCACCTTTTAACGGCAGCGGAACTTGATGGTGATAGAGGCGGGCGGGCAGTGTTTGATAGCGAGAGTTAAAATACATGGCATCAGTACAGGATTGGAATAAATTTACTATAACAAAGATAGCTGTATAAAACTGTTGTATAAGCGAGAGTCACGTTATCTTTCGGACATAAAAAAAGCCCCAATCGGGGCTTTAGTGTTCAACAGCTTTTATTGAGAAACTGCAGACTTTTTCAAATTACGAACCAGTAGATTCAAGGTTTGACGATGATGAGAAAGACGCTGTTCAACCAGCTGGAATTCAACTTTCAGCTTGTCATCCATCTGGTGAATTTTTTCAGCCATAGATGCTTTCTTGACCTGAATTTCCTGTTCTTTCAACTTCGCCCAGTCATTTAAAGTTTGGGTAAATGCATCATATTCCTGTGCGATTTTGGTTTTTACCGCCGAGATATCTTCAGAAACATCATGGCCATATACCGCAAGATCTTGTTCGGCATATTTAAACTTCATCGCCAATTCCGCTTTTTTGATATTAAAGCTAGGAATACGGCGCAAGTTTTTAGCTAAACCAAGTTTAGAACAAGTCCAGATCAACCATTTAGTTGGATCGTACTGCCACCATTTCACGCCGTTACGGTAATCGTATTGGAAAATGTGGTGATAGTTGTGATAACCCTCACCCCAAGTTGCAACCGCGAGTACGAAGTTGTCACGTGCAGTATTTTCATCGGTATAAGGACGATTTCCCCACATGTGGCACAGTGAGTTAATGAAGAAGGTCACATGATGGCTCAGGATTAAACGCATTAATCCACCCAACAGCAACACGCCCCAGACATCGCCGACTGCCCAGCCAATTGGCAATAAAATCGCAGCATGAACAGCAATCACTAAAGGAACGTAGTATTTGTCCTGAAACATCACCACTTTGTCTTTTAACAGATCTGGCGCATTTTTATAGTTGGCTGCACCTGATGGATAATCACGTAACATCCAGCCAATGTGTGCATACCAGAAGCCTTTATTGATCGAGTACGGGTCTTGATCAACATCATCGACATGACGGTGATGGGTACGGTGACCAGATGCCCAGAATAAAATACTGTTCTGTACAGCAAATGTACCCATAATCATCAAGATGATTTTTAATGGTAAAGTGGCTTCATAAGCACGATGTGCCCACAGGCGATGGTATCCTGCTGTAATGCCGAGGCTGCTTACGCCCAGTAAAACAAACATACTGATCCAAGCGGCAGCGCTAAAATCATGGTGATACGCATACAACGGAATCGCAATCAGGGCTACAATCGGTAAAAATACCAATGCAAACACAGCAATCCAGTTGATGGGGGCTTTGGGTAAGGGAGCATTCATCTCCAACAGCACTCCTAGAACCTCGGAAGGTATAACAAAAAGCAGAAACTACTGTTGGTTTTAACAGCAGCCTATCTTGTCCATATTAGCATGTGCCCTAAGGCATCACTAGCATTATTGTACGGTTGTATTGTACTTGTCGGTAACAGAATAAGTAGGGCAGAAGTGACCATTTTGCGAGCGTAGACGGGTTCTGATTTCCGACTAAGTGACTGAGGATTATCACTCTTTCAGAAAATGGAAACCGAATGAATCAGAGGAAAATAGTTGTTCATAATTTCTACAATACTATCAGGAAATTTGCAGAATATAGAGGTTGGGCAACTTAATTTCACTTTCAAATAAAATCTGATTAAGGAACATTCACACTTTCATTATTGTATTGTCGAAATGAACTGGATCAAGAAATACCTAGATCAATTAAGGCTAAGAGAGATTATTTTAAGAGAAATTGTTCAGAGTTGTTGCAGCATCAATTTTGGATAATCGGTAATCAGCCCCTGAATGCCCCAGTCTCGCAGCTGTTTAGCTCGGGTGACATCATTGACCGTCCAGACACTGATATTCAACTCGGCAGCCTGCGTAGCCTGAATCAGGTCTTTACTGGCCAGTTCATCCATCCAGCCAATATGACAGCATCCAAGTTCCAGTGCCTGATCAATAGCCTGATGTTTGATATCGGTCTCAATCAATAAACCACGTTTTAAACGTGAGTTTTGCTGTTTGAAAGCATCCAGAATTTTGGCATCAAAGCTGGTAATAATAGCTGCCTGCTCATAACCTTGTAACTGCTGTTCGACTTCAAACGCGATTTTTTCAGCTGCTTCTTCAGATGCTACGCTTTTGATTTCGACTTCAATATGCTCAAAATTTCGAATGACATTTAAGGTTTGATCGAGCAGTGGGGTCGCTTCGATTTTATTCCATTCTGACCAGGCCACTGCGTGATTATATTGGGTAAGATCTTGACGGTTACACTCGTATAGATGCTTCTGCAAGCCGGTGGTGCGCACAAAGTCGTCATCATGCATGATAATTAAGGCGTTGTCTTTGAGCTGACGGACATCAAACTCAACGGCGCGAATGCCGATCTCCTGAATATATTGAAAACCGCCCAAGGTATTTTCAGGGGCTTCGCCACGTGCACCACGATGACCAATTATGCGCATAAAATGCTCATGAGTGGGAAAGTTAAGTTCATTTTGCGAGGGCTACGTGACAGAAGGATGACACTTTCTATTTTCGTCAGATGCTCTGTAAAATCAAGAGACATCTGAGGTGTATTTTTAGATGCTAACTTGAAACATAATTTTACTTTTCGATGCTGTCATTGATGTTTTTTTGCCACAGCACTTCGGAACCGCCCTCAGCGCGTTGCAGGGTGCGCGATGCAACAAATAACCAGTCCGATAAACGGTTAAGTAGTTGTAGTGACGCTGCCTGAATGTTTTGGTCACGGTGATGTACCGACATCACGCTGCGTTCTGCACGACGGCAAACAGCGCGGGCCTGATGGGCAAAGCTGCACACCAACGTTCCAGCAGGCAGAATAAAATCTTTTAACATCGGCAAAGCTTCATTCATGCGGTCGATATCATTTTCCAGAAACTCAATCGATACCGGTTGCACCAGATTAAAACCCGGAATACACACTTCACCGCCCAGATCAAATAACCAGTGCTGGATCAGGCTTAAAGATTTATCCCAAGCGGCTTGATCTTCAATGTTGCTTGCTGAAATTTGTGCGCGTAATACGCCAATCACGGCATTCAGTTCATCGACATCGCCGAGTGCTGTGATACGCAAATCATCTTTGGCAACACGTGAGCCATCACCGAGTCCTGTGGTACCTGAATCGCCTGTGCGGGTGTAGATTTTGCTTAAACGGTGGCCCATATGTGTTCCTTGAATTTTTAATGAAGATAATAAAAAAGGATAATGTCGGTCATAACATTATCCATAAACTGCGCTGTTTTAAAGTTTTTTGCTGTTTAGAGCTTAGTATTTAAAGGTGATACCTGCAGAAGCGAGACGGCCACCGTTCACATAGTACTGGTCGCCAGCGCTATGCACAGTTTTGTATTTCACATCACCGACATTTTCAATGTTAGTAAACAGTTTAACTGTTGGATTAATATTCCAATATGCATTTAAGTCAACACGTGCATAACCTGGAATATCACGACTAAAGTCCTTCGCTTTCGATTTTGCTACCAGTGCAGCACTTAAACCGTAATCGGCATTTTGTAGACCTGTCGATACAGTGAATGACTGACGAGGGCGACGTAATAGCTCTGAATTCTGTTTCGTATCTTCAGTTTTGACATAAGTGTAACCGGCATTAATAAAGAACTGATCTTTTGCCCATTGTGCCGTCAATTCGCCGCCAGTCATCTTGGCTTCATCAATGTTTTGGTTTTGGTAAACAGTAGTTGGAAGCCACTCTTCTCCACAATCAATAATACATTCCGAATTAATTAAATTATCGACTTCCGTATAGAAAGCGGAAGCACCTACTAAAATATTTAATGGAAGTTTTTGATCTATCCCCATTTCATACGAAATGCTTTCTTCAGGCTTCAGTTGATCATTGCCGCCAAAAGCATACATATCATTTAAAGTCGGTGCCTTAAATGCTGAACCAATATTGGTATAAATGCTGGTATTAGGGAGCAATTGATAACGGATACCACCTTGTGCAACGGTATGTGAGCCAAATTTTTCGTTATCTTCGACACGCACACCCATCTGAGTGCTTAAGCTATTTGTCTGATACTGATGCTGAATATAGTAGCCTGTTGAATTAATATCTTCATCAATAGCCTGGGTTTTTGCATCGGTATTACGCTGGGTAATGCCCAGTAAAACATTTTGTGCTGCTGTGAAATTCCATTTGCCATAGATTTCTGCTTCTTGCGTGGTGCTATGTACAAAGCTGCTTGATGTGACCTGATCTAAGTCATCTTTAAACTGAGATAGACGTGCATTAATTTCAGTGGCTTGTGTTGGGTTAATACGACCTTTTAAGTTTACAATTTTATTTTCAAAATCTTGGCTGGAAAATGCACCCCAATTACTGTATTGGACATTTCCTGAATTTTGACTGTAATCGAGTGATGTTGCATAACGCTCTTTTTCAATACCGAATTTTGCACTATAGCCTTTTTGATCATAACTGTAGTCACGGTTGTCATTGATATTGAATACAGGTGTGCCGTCAGTTTCTAAAACTTGACCGCGAATCTGCGCATACACCCCATTTTCTGCCAAGTCAGCCCCAATAATTGATTTGTAGGTTTGATTCTCACCAATTTCACCTGTTACAAAGGCACTCGTTTTTTCAGGCGTTTTTGTTACAAACTGCACTACACCACCAATTGCGTCTGTACCATAAAGCACAGACGCAGGGCCTTTTAAGACTTCAATTTGTTTAAGATCAGTGGTGTCTAAAAAAGGAATAGACGCTGCACCTGTGGTGGCTGTATTTAAACGAACACCATCACGTAGTACTAAAACTTGATTGGAATTGGTACCGCGTAAAAAAATAGAAGTTTGCTGGCCATAACCACCCGATTGCACGACATTAATACTTGGGTCTGTTTTGAGTAAATCTGGTAGTGCTTTAAGAGGTGATTGCTCAAGAATTACAGGTTCAATAATCGAAATACGCGCTGGTACATTTTCAATATTTTGTTCGCTGCGTGATGCCGTGATCACAATGGTATCTAAAGATGCTTTTGCAACTTTTTGCTCGGCGGCATGGACAGATGAAGTAAAACCCAACGCAAGTGCGATCGCACCTACTAAGGCAGTAGGTTGACAATGAAGTGACATGTTAAAGCTCCCTACATTCACTTCCCCGTGAATGATTGAGTTATAGAACACAACAAGCAGGTTTCCGGACTTAAATGTGCAAAGCAGCGACTTTGCTGTATATCCACCTTCCCACATCAAGATGCAGTGGTGTAAACCGAAGAGTTTAAATTGATAGACGTTTCATTTTTTACCGTTGCGGGGGCAGTGCTGGATTTACACCAGCTTCCCTAAAGCCTGAAGGCTTGGACTTGCTGCAAAGTGAGCGCAGTATAAAGTTTGTATGCCTTATAAACAATCTGCATCGAGAATAATCCGGATGAACTTTTACGCAAGTCAGAAAAATTGCATTACAATGATTTGCCCCAATCTTACAGATTGTTCAATACATTGGTAGATCTAGAGCCAACATAATATGCGAACCCGTGCCAAAATTTGTGGAATCACCCGAGTTGAAGATGTACATGCCGTAGCCAATGCTGGCTGTGACGCGATAGGATTTGTATTTTATCCACCGAGTCCGCGGCATGTCACTTTAGAGCAGGCTGAAATCCTGATTCAGTCGGTTCCAGCTTATGTACAGGCGGTGGGTTTATTTGTGAATAGTCACGCAGATGAAATCCAGGCGATTTTAAATAAAATACCGCTGGATATTTTGCAATTTCATGGCGATGAAACGCCTGAACAATGTCAGGCCATCGCCCAACAGGTCGGACGCCGTTGGTATAAAGCCATTCAGGTAAAACCTGATCTGGATGCAGTCGCAGAAATTCAAGGTTATCAAGATGCAGGCGCAAGCGCAGTGCTATTAGATGCATGGCATCCTGATCTGAAAGGTGGCACAGGGCACAGCTTCGATTGGGACACATTTCCCAAACTCAATCTTCCCTTGGTCTTGGCAGGCGGTTTAAATCCTGACAATATTGAACAGGCAATTCTCACCACACAGGCGTATGCCGTCGATGTGAGTGGCGGTGTCGAGTCCGCAAAAGGTATTAAAGACCAACAACTCATAGAACGCTTTATGCAAGGAGTCCATCGTGGATCAGCAAAGTACTAGCCAGAACAGTCAGGCAGTTGACTATACCCAATTCCCGGATGAACGCGGGCATTTCGGTATTCATGGCGGACGTTTTGTGTCAGAAACACTCATGGCGGCTTTAGAAGACTTGGAAAAGCTCTATTTCCGTATGAAAGATGATGCGCAGTTTTTGGCAGAATTTGACCGTGACATGGCGTTTTACGTCGGTCGTCCGAGTCCTTTATATCATGCTGAGCGATGGTCGAAAGAGTTGGGTGGCGCACAGATTTACCTGAAACGTGAAGACCTGAACCATACCGGTTCGCACAAAGTAAATAATACAATCGGTCAGGCTTTGCTGGCGAAGCTTTCCGGCAAGAAACGTATTATTGCCGAAACAGGTGCAGGCCAGCATGGTGTAGCAACGGCAACAATTGCAGCACGTTTAGGTCTTGAATGTGTAGTATTCATGGGCGCAGACGATGTAAAACGTCAGGCGATGAACGTCTACCGTATGCGTTTATTAGGCGCGACGGTTGTGCCGGTAGAAAGTGGCTCTAAAACCTTAAAAGATGCCATGAACGAAGCCATGCGTGACTGGGTGACCAATGTTGATTCAACCTATTATGTGATTGGTACCGTGGCAGGTCCACACCCATATCCGCAGCTGGTTCGTGATTTCCAGTCGATCATCGGTCGTGAAGCACGCCGTCAAATTTTGGAACAGGCTGGCCGTTTACCAGATGCCCTAGTGGCATGTGTCGGTGGTGGATCTAATGCAATGGGCTTGTTCTATCCATTCCTGAATGACCAAGACGTGAAAATGTATGGTGTTGAAGCAGCAGGTCATGGGATTGAATCAGGCAAGCACTCTGCGCCATTGAATGCCGGTCATGTCGGTGTCCTGCATGGTAACCGAACTTACCTGATGTCGGATGCGCAAGGCCAGATCATCGAAACCCATTCAATTTCTGCAGGTCTGGATTATCCGGGTGTGGGTCCGGAACATAGTTTTCTGAAAGATATGGATCGCGTGAAATACGTGCCGATCAATGATCAGGAAGCTTTACAGGGTTTCCGCGACTTGACCAAGATTGAAGGCATTATTCCGGCGTTAGAAAGCGCACATGCTATGGCTTATGTCACTAAACTTGCACCGACCATGGACAAGGATCAGATTATTATTGCGACGGTTTCAGGTCGTGGTGATAAAGACTTGATGACTGTGGCACGCATTGATGGGGTAGAAATGGTTGAGATGTAAGTTCCTTAAAGTCCTCTCCTTGCAGGAGAGGGTTTGGGAGAGGTTATTTCAATAAAAAATCGTGCTAAGTTTTCTTAGCACGATTTTTTATTGAGTAGATTTTGAAAGAACACGTTTGTATGGAATTAAGAGAATTCACCTTGCGCGCGCTCTTTGGCCCATTCACGTAAAACAAATTTCTGCAATTTTCCGGTCGAAGTTTTTGGAATTTCGGTAATCACCACATCCTTAGGCACTTTAAAACGGGCCAGATGCTCACGGCAGAATTCCATAATTTCTTCTTCTGTGGCTTTTTTTCCTTCTTTGAGTTCGATAAAGGCACAAGGAACTTCCTGCCAGCGTGGATCAGGCTTGGCGACTACCGCCGCAGTCAGCACCGCCGGATGCTGATACAGCACTTCCTCCACTTCAAGTGAAGAAATATTTTCTCCGCCGGAAATAATCACGTCTTTAGAGCGGTCGGTAATTTTGGCATAGCCATCCGGTTGGCAAACTGCCAGATCTCCTGTATGGAACCAGCCTCCCGCAAAGGCTTCTGCTGTCGCCTCAGGATTTTTCAGATAGCCTTTCATCACGATATTGCCACGGAACATGATTTCACCCATGGTCTGGCCATCGTGTGGCACTTCCTGCATGGTATCCGGATCAAGTACTTTCATGCCATCTTGCAATGGATACGGTACGCCCTGACGGGAGTGCAACTGCGCCTGTTCCTGAATGGATAAATCACTCCAGCCTGCCTGAGATGCACATAGGGCAGAAGGGCCATAGGTTTCAGTCAAGCCATAAACATGCGTTACATTAATACCGATATTGCGCATGCCTTCGATAATCGCAGCTGGAGGTGCGGCACCCGCCACCATCACTTCGACACGGTGATCAATTTTGGTCTTTTTCTCTTCAGGTGTGTTAATCAGCATCGACAGGACAATCGGTGCCCCACAGAAGTAATCGACTTTATGTTCGGCAATCAGTTTAAAGATCAGTTCAGCATCAACTTTACGCAAGCAAACGTTGGTTCCACCGTTGGCCGCCATGGTCCAGGCAAAGCACCAGCCATTACAGTGGAATAGCGGCAGTGTCCATAAATAGGTGGCACGTGGTGTCATGCCACAGGCAATAATATTACTGGCTGCGTTAATGTAGGCACCACGATGATGATAGACCACGCCTTTCGGGTTGCCGGTGGTCCCAGAAGTGTAACTTAAGCTGATGGCATCCCATTCATCTTGAGGTAAATGCCATTCAAAGTTTGCATCGCCTTGCGCAATCCAGTCTTCATATTCGATTTGGCCAATACGCTGGTCTTCACCTTCAAACTCTGCATCAGCCACATCAATGACATAAATGTCTTGTGAAACTAGAGCGAGTGCTTCAGTCGCAAGTGCAGTAAATTCAGGATCAACCAATAATACTTTGCTCTCAGCATGTTCCAGCATGAAAGCAAGGGTCTTGGCATCCAGACGGGTATTTAAGGTATTCAGGACGGCACCTGCCATTGGTACAGCAAAATGCGCTTCGATCATGGCAGGGACGTTAGGCAGCAGGACAGACACGGTATCATTTTTACCGATGCCTAATTTTTGGAGTTGGTTGGCAAACTGACGACAACGGTTGTATTTCTCACGCCAGGTAATACGACGCTTACCGTGAATAATCGCGTTCTGGTTTGGATAGATATAAGCTGCACGATCAAGATAGCGTAAAGGTGATAAGGCTACAAAATTCGCGGGGGTACGCGGTAATTCATCATATGCGCTAACCATTGTAAAACTCCGTTCTATATTTATTTTCATATCCTGTTGAAAAGATATGTATTTCTCAGAAATCTTGCATTTATGCTTTAGTCGAGTACGATTTTACAAATTTTAAGTATTTGAATATTAATAAAAATATTTAACCCTGCTTAAATGTTTTGAACGCATGGGTTCCCAAGTTTGATTTTTTAGGTATTTTACTCTAGTTCAGCCATTAAAATAATATGAGCCCAGGAAGAATAATGAAAATACAACAGGCGAATGACGTCTGGCGAAACTGGTCGGGGAGCCAGTTCAGTGCCGCTCGGATTGTTCAGCCCAGCCAGATCAGTGAATTACAAAGTTTAGTGAAGACCCATGCACACATTCGTGCAGTGGGTGCAGGACATTCATTTAGCCCATTGGCCAAAACAGATGAGGTGTTGCTTAATCTCGATTTGTTAAAAGGTATCGTTGCCTTTGATCAAGAGAAAACACAGTGCACCGTGTACGCCGGTACGCGTTTATATGATTTGGGGAAAGATCTGACACCGATCAATCAGGCCTTAATCAATCAGGGCGATATAGACCAGCAAAGTCTGGCCAGAGCGATTTCGACTGGAACGCATGGCACGAGCATCGATTTACCTTGCATCTCTGCTTTCGTGGAAGGCTTTGAATTGCTGACCGCAGATGGCGAGCTGTTGCAATGTTATCGTCAGCAGAATGCTGAGATATTTCAGGCTGGACGGGTAGCGCTGGGTAGTTTGGGGGTGTTGACCCAAATTACCCTGCAAAATCGACCACGATATAAACTAAAAGAACAGATTCGGCTCTGTTCATTAAAAGACATATTTACCCATATTGATCAATGGAAACATCAGCACCGGCATATTGAATTTTGGGCTTTTTTACATGCCGATCAAGTGATGCTGAAAACTCTGGATGAAACGGATGCAACCATTCAGCCGAGAACAGAGAGCTGGCCTTCGGAAGATGCCTTGCTGACCTTGTGTTCAGAATTGACTTGAAAGTTGCCTGCTACGAATCCTTATCTGCAAAAATTGCTCGGTGTCTTTGTCAAACCGACCTGCTATGTCGATTGGTCGCATCGCATTTTCCCCACCCCGCGTAATACCAAATTTAATGAAATGGAATATCAGATTCCGGTTAAGCAAGGTTTGCAATGTCTGGAAGAGGTTTTAGCGACTTTAAGGAAGCATAAGGTGCCGATGTTTTTCCCGATCGAGTTCCGTTATGTCAAAGGCGATGAGATCTGGCTAAGTCCTTTTTATCAGCGCGATTCGGTCTCCATTTCGATTCATCAATTTTATAAACAGGATTATCACGCGATCTTTGATCTGGTCGAACCGATTTTTCAGAAATATCAGGGACGACCGCATTGGGGCAAGTTGCATAGCATGAGCGCCGCTTCGCTGCGCGAACTCTACCCAAAATGGGAGGATTTTATGGCGTTGCGTCAGCAACTGGATCCGCAGCAAAAATGGCTCAATCCGTACCTAAAGCAACTGTTTTTGTCTGGTAAATGAGGAGAGGGTGATGCAATCGAATTATTTTCAGCAACTGACACAAGACTTAAAACAGCAGGGAACTGGCACACCGCAACTGATTCTGGATTTGGCGCAATATCGACATAATCTGGAGGTTGTGCAGTCAAAATTGCCTGCGAAGTTAAAACCACGCCTAGTGGTGAAGTCCTTAGCCAGCATTCAGCTACTCAAACTGGCCAGTGAAAAGCTGAATACCCAGCGCTTTATGCTGTTTCATCTGCCGCATCTTATGGAAATTATTGGGACGTTTCCGCAGGCCGATATTTTGCTGGGTAAACCGATGCCGATTCAGGCGGTAAAATCTTTTTATCAAACTTTATCTGATCAAAATAAAATCAATGATCAAGGAAATATTCAATGGCTAATTGATGATGTGGAACGATTAAAACAATATCTGCAACTCGCGCAAAGCTTGAATACCTGCCTGAATGTCAATATTGAAATTGATGTAGGGCTGCATCGTGGCGGCGTACAAACGCAGCAGTAATTTATAGCCTTAATGGAGCTGATTCAGGACAACGCGGCTTATATCAAATTCTCGGGTCTAATGGGCTATGATGCACATGTCGCCAAATTACCAAAAATTCTGAAAAGTCCTGAAAAAAGTTATCAGCAATCGCAGCAGATGTATCAACAATACAAAACGATGATTCAGCAGCAATTCCCTGATTTATGGCATGAAGGTCTCTGTTTTAATGGCGGTGGCAGTCCGACCTTTATGCAGCATTGCCAGCAAAGTGTCTGTAATGACCTGGCTTTTGGCTCGATGCTGCTCAAGCCAGGCGATTTTGATCTGGCGAATCTGGCTGAACTGCAATGTGCACTCTGGATTGCCGCACCCATTTTAAAAGTGTTGCCTTGTAGCCAGATTCCCGGTTTGGAACTACTAAATTATCTTCCACATCAAGATAAAGCCGTATTTATTTATGGCGGCTATTGGCGAGCGGATTATATCTACCCTGAAAAAAGCCGGCTACATGTGTTATATGGCCGCAGCAGTAATCAGGAAATGCTTCAGGTGCCCATGCAGTGCGATATTCATGTCGATGATTATGTGTTTTTAAGACCGACACAAAGTGAAACGCTGATCCCGCAATTCTACCAGCTGTATGTTTATGTAGAGGGAAAGTTTCTCCAGTGGCAGACTTTCCGGGAATAACGAGATTTTGAACTAAAAAATGAGCCTAAGCCTTTAAAGATCAGGCACAGATTTGACGGTAAATCTTATTTTTATTGGGAAAAGGTTTAATCATGCGGCCAAGCCGTGTAAAATTCGAATCGATTTTATTTATCCACCGTTTTTATCTTTTGAGGCTGTGCCTCGATCATAATCTCGCGGTGATATGCTCCATGGTACGGGGCATCACTCCTTAAGGATTTCTTATGCCAATTATCACTTTGCCAAATGGCGATCAAAAACAGTTTGATCACGCCGTATCTGTGATGGACGTTGCACTTAGCATTGGTCCTGGTCTTGCAAAAAATACAGTTGCTGGTCGTGTCAACGATCGTTTGGTTGATGCGTCTGATCTCATCACTGAAGATGCAACACTACAAATTATCACGCCTAAAGACGAAGCCGGTGTTGAGATCATTCGCCATTCTTGCGCGCATTTGGTCGGTCATGCGGTTAAGCAACTGTTCCCAGAAGCAAAGATGGTCATTGGTCCGGTCATTGAAGAAGGTTTCTACTATGACATCTGGATGCCACGTCCGTTTACCTTAGACGACATGGCAGCGATTGAAGAGCGTATGAAAAAGCTCATCGATCAGGACTATGATGTTGTGAAAAAAATGACGCCGCGTGATGAAGTCATTGCTGAATTCACTGCGCGTGGCGAAGAATACAAATTGCGCTTGATTGCAGACATGCCTGAAGAAACCCAAATGGGCTTGTACTACCATCAGGATTATTTGGATATGTGTCGTGGTCCGCACGTTCCAAACACTAAATTCCTTAAATCGTTCAAGCTGACTAAAATCTCGGGTGCTTACTGGCGCGGTGATGCGAAAAACGAACAGCTACAACGTATTTACGGTACAGCGTGGGCAGACAAGAAGCAGCTTGCGGCTTATGTAAAACGGATTGAAGAAGCAGAAAAACGAGATCACCGTAAAATCGGTAAAGCACTTGATTTGTTCCATATGCAAGAAGAAGCACCGGGTATGGTGTTCTGGCATCCAAACGGTTGGACCATTTACCAAGTGCTTGAACAATACATGCGTAAAGTTCAGCAAGACAATGGCTACGAAGAAATCCGTACCCCACAAGTGGTTGATTTCACGCTGTGGGAAAAATCGGGACATGCTGCCAACTATGCAGACAACATGTTCACCACGCATTCTGAAAACCGCAACTATGCGGTGAAACCAATGAACTGTCCTTGTCACGTACAGGTGTTCAATCAAGGCTTGAAGTCATACCGTGATCTTCCTGTACGTTTGGCAGAGTTTGGTTCATGTCACCGTAACGAGCCATCGGGTTCATTGCATGGCATTATGCGTGTACGTGGCTTTACCCAAGATGATGCGCACATTTTCTGTACCAAAGAACAGATTGGTCCTGAAGTTGCAAACTTTATCAAATTGACACTGGATGTATACAAAGACTTTGGCTTTGAAGAAGTACAAATGAAGTTGTCGACGCGTCCTGAAAAACGTGTGGGTGATGACAAGCTTTGGGATATGGCAGAAAAATCTTTGGCAGATGCTTTAGATGCTGCAGGTCTTGAGTGGGAACTTCAACCAGGCGAAGGCGCATTCTACGGTCCGAAGATTGAATTCTCTCTGAAAGACTGCTTAGGTCGTGTCTGGCAGTGTGGTACCATTCAGTGTGACTTTAACTTGCCAGAACGTCTGGATGCGTCTTATGTCACTGAAGATAATGACCGCGATCAGCCAGTAATGTTACATCGTGCAATTCTTGGCAGCTTCGAGCGTTTTATTGGTATACTGATTGAACACTACGCAGGCTTCATGCCACCTTGGTTGGCACCAATGCAAGCGTGTGTGATGAACATTACCGATTCTCAAGCTGAGGCATGTGAGTCAGTCGTCGCAAAACTTAAAGAAAACGGTATCCGTGCAATTTCTGACTTGAGAAATGAGAAAATCGGCTTTAAGATTCGTGAACGTACATTAGAGCGTATTCCTTACTTACTGGTACTTGGGGACCGTGAAGTAGAGGAAGGCACCGTAAACGTGCGTACCCGCTCAGGAACAAATTTGGGTACTATGTCAATCGATGCTTTCGTTGACCTAGTAAAAGCAGCCGTAGCCGAACGCGGCCGGTACATTGTGGAGTAACAGCGATTAAACAGCCTGACCGTAATCAACAGGGCGGTAACAAATCAAACCGTCCTGCCTTGAATGATGAAATTCGTGCGAAAGAAGTCCGTCTTGTAGACGAAAATGGTGAGCAGAAAGGGATTGTAAGCTTAGCTGACGCCCTGCGCGCAGCAGAAAGTGTTGAGCTTGATCTTGTAGAGATCGTAGCAAACGCTGAGCCACCAGTATGTAAGATCATGGACTTCAACAAGCATTTGTTTGATCTTAAGCAAAAGCAGAAAGAAGCGAAGAAAAAACAACATCAAGTCCAGGTGAAAGAAATCAAGCTACGCCCGGGTACTGATGTTGGCGATTACAACGTAAAACTACGTGCAATCATCAAGTTCCTTGAAGAAGGTAACAAGGTGAAAATCACGCTTCGTTTCCGTGGTCGTGAAATGGCGCACCAACAGTTGGGTCTAGCTCAATTGCAAAAAATTGAAGCTGACGTGGCTGAATTCGGTACTGTTGAGCAGATGCCGAAAATGGAAGGCCGTCAAATGGGTATGTTACTTGGTCCTAAAAAGAAAAAGTAAGCACTCATTAAACGAAAAAAGCCCTGCATATGCAGGGCTTTTTTTATGCTCTAAAATTCCACGCATTGTACATAGCTTAAATAATTTCCCTGGCTTGCTGCCGGGAAAACATCGATAGCTGAATCCGGAAAAACCCGAGGCAAATTTGATTCATCAGACCAGGCTGACACAATTTAAAATCCAAAGTGCCATCGCGTGGACTAATCACATGTGCTGGCATGTTATAGAGCCAACGTTTCAGATGTGCTTTGAGAGAAGCATAGCGTGGATTTAGAAAACTATACTGTACCGAATGTCGTTTTAAGCACAGGCTGATGCGGAAACCGGCCAAAGTATAATAAATAGCGTGTGAGGTGATTTTCAGTTTAGTTCCCAGCATAAGCAGCGAAAGACCAAGAAAGCCGCCAATATAAACATAAAAGCCAGGAGACTCCTGCCATAAAAATAACAGACCTTGAAGAAAGCTGGAATTGCTACGTGCACTGCTGAAATAAAAAATGCTAAATATTCCGACCGGATAACAAAACAGCAAATATCCCGTAGCGCGCATGATCGGGCTAGCTTGATGAAACAGGATATTTTCTGGCGCATTCATGGTTTATTTTTATGATCAGAAAGCGTATTGCCTTAATGAGCTTAGGTAATCTGTAGCCAAAAAGAAAGGCCCTTTCGGACCTTCCTTTGCGTACTTAATCAAGCTTATTCCACTGATTTTTCATCGTTTGCAATGAGCAGTTTATTGCCAATCGGGATTTGACGCGGCAATTTTTCTTCTGGAATAATGCGCTGCAAGTCGATGATCAATAAACCATTTTCATAGTCTGCCTGTTGTACCTCAATATATTCATCCAGACGTAAAGACAATTTAAATGCACGTCGCGCAATGCCTTTGTACAGGAATTCAATACTGTCATTGCTCTGGTTTTCAGGCTTGCCTAGGATGGTCAGCAACTTATTTTCCAGACGAATGTCGAGTTCTTCCTGACGAAAACCCGCAGTTGCCACCACGATGCGGTAATTATTCTCACCACGCTTTTCGATATTATACGGTGGGTAATTCGGTGCATCGCTTTGCATGGCATAGTCAATAAAGTCATTCAAGCGATCAAAGCCAATACTACGACGAAATAATGGATGAAGATTTAAGTTACTCATGATTAGAACCTTCTCACTAAAGCAAAGTTATAAAAACAAGAAAATAAGATCTGTCATGTCAGACATCAACAGCGCATAAGATCGACGCAATCCTTATGCAGAAATAAATATGTGTTTCGGGCTGAAATTTTCAAGATCAAAAAGAAAAAATTATATAAATTTTTAATAAGATTTTGATATTCATTGAAAAATAATTTTTAAATGCAGTCTTGTTGTTTCTTTCTAAATCCTCTATGTTGAGTACATCGTCGCACAGTCAAAGTGCAGGGAGTATTAGAAGAAAATGATCGATTTATATTATTGGGGCACCCCCAACGGCCATAAAATTAGTATTGCTCTAGAAGAAATGGGGCTGGAATATCAAATTATTCCCATCAATATTCTGGAAAATGACCAGTTCCAGTCCGATTTTCTGGCTATTTCTCCCAATAATAAAATCCCGGCCATTGTTGATCAAGATGGGCCACATGGCCGCGCCATTTCAATTTTTGAGTCAGGTGCGATTTTGCAATATCTAGGTCGCAAAACAGGTCTGTTTTATCCAACTGATGAAGTGAAGCGTATTCAGGTTGAACAGTGGCTGATGTGGCAAATGGGCGGTTTG
Source organism: Acinetobacter lwoffii (assembly GCF_015602705.1). NCBI lineage: Bacteria > Pseudomonadati > Pseudomonadota > Gammaproteobacteria > Moraxellales > Moraxellaceae > Acinetobacter > Acinetobacter lwoffii. Next base: position 2,436,708 of record NZ_CP059081.1, on the reverse strand, counting down.
GGGCCGATGCTCGGGCAAACTCATCACTTTAGCCGTTTTGCACCTGAGCGGATTGCTTATGCCACAGAGCGCTATGTCAATGAAAGCAAGCGTTTATATGGGGTGTTGAATAAGCAGCTGGTCGGGCAGGATTATGTTGCCGGCGAATACTCGATTGCTGATATGGCGATATTTCCGTGGTTATTGCGACACGACTGGCAGCAGATCAATCTGGAAGATTATCCTGAAGTTTCCAAATATATTGATCGCTTGAATGCTCGTCCTGCGGTTCAGAAAGCGCTGGCGATACAAGTCAGTTAAGCATCTGCCTTTTTATGCTAAAATAGCCTTAAGCAAATAAAGCCACCCTTACGGCATTGCTGTCCCACAATTTTTCACAAGAGGAAGCTCATTTGAGCTTCCTCTTGTTTTATGGGTATTTTATCGGGTGAAAATAAAGCTTTTAAAGTTCTTCTTTCAAACAAATTCACTTGAATTATTCTGAGTAAACGTTGAACTGTCCAACCTGTTTTCCCTAAATGTTGAGCGAAACTCACCAATAAATAGGCGATCATCGCAATCCAGATTTGTGTCTGAATTGCGTTCCTGCTGCGGCCTAGAAACGCTTTTAATTTGAGATTCTGCTTAATCGCCTTAAAGAACAGCTCAACTTTCCAACGATCTTTATAAATCGCCGCAATGGTGGAGGCGGCTAAATGAAAGTTATTGCTGAGAAAGCTAAAGTGCTTGCCACTTTGCTGATCTCTATATTCAATTCTTCTTAACACTGGGGCTTTTCTTTTTAGGGCATGTGCGCTATTCAGCTGAATGGTTTCATCTTTTAGAATACCTTTGGATTCAAGCACTGGATGTTGCCGGATCACCTGATACACAGATTTAGGCCTAAAACGTGGGACAAATCCAATGTTTTGAGCAGTCAGATTTGCATACCATTGGTAATCGACATAGCCTTTATCAAAAACTACAATGCTGCCAGCAGGAAACTGGAATTTGCGGCCTTGTACCATGTCATTTTCTTTGCCATTTTCAACTGCAACAAACTCAGGAATATCATTGCTGTGATTCAATCCTATGCTGAGTTTCATGCTGGCTTTTGAGTCGTGAACTTTGGCCCATTCACATAAGGAAAGCGACAGGTCAATATGACTGGCATCCAAGGAATACAAGGGATTCTTAAAGCGAAATTTATGAGCTACTTTTGAGTGTTCATAGTATTTAAGCAACTTGTAAAATAGCTGTTGATACAAGGCAGCAGGCTGCTGCTCATTGATTCGTGCCAGCGTGCTTCGGGGAATAGACTTTGCTCCGAGATGACTTAGCTTTTCCTGTTGGCACTCCAAATTGGATTGAATATCTCTCAGACTTTGCCTACAAGAGAATTGAGACATCAATATGGCAATAAACTGATCCCACCGGGAAGCCGCTCTAAATTTCTGTCCAACATGGTGTACTTTAGCAAGTTGTTCAAAATCCTGTCGCACAACAGGTTTAATTAGCTCATGAAATACGGTATTCTGATGTGACAAAACCTGAATCCTGGTCGTTAAAGTGTTTGTTTGCACTCATATTTTAACTGTTAGGACTCAGGTTTTTTTATTTAAAGCAAACTATGGGACAGCAGTGCCCTTACGGTGGTTTTTTATTGGATGGATATATGAACGATTTTCTTCTGAACTTTACCAAGATTGTTGAAAGTAATACCCGAATTTACTGGAGCATTCTTTTCGGAATTGCTGCATGTTTAGTGCTGTATGTTGCTGAAATTGTGCATATCGATCAGGTGATTGCTGCCCTAAATACCAAAGATCAGCAGATTTTACGTGCTGCAATTGCACCGCTCAATGAGCAGTATAAATGGGCGCGGATCATGGCGATGGTGACTGCAGTCGTTTGGTCCAGTTGGGAATATAGTAAAGCCAAGAAAAAAATGGGCTTGAGCCGTTAATGCTCTAATGAGCCTGTTTTTACTGTTTCTATCTGCCTTTGGTGCAGCGACCTTACTGCCTTTACAGTCTGAAGCTGTGCTACTGGGGCTTTTAGTGCAGGGTGAGCAGAGTGCGGTACTGTTAATTGCGGTGACCAGTTTGGGGAATATACTGGGTTCTTGTGTGAACTGGTATCTGGGACTCAAGATTGAGCATTATAAAAATAAAAAGTGGTTTCCGGTTTCAGCAGATAAGATGCTCAAGGCGCAAAAGACCTATCAGAAATATGGTTACTGGTCTTTACTGCTGAGCTGGGTGCCTATCATTGGTGATCCGATTACCCTGATTGCGGGACTATTAAAAGAAAACCTCGTCCGTTTTCTGCTGATGGTCAGCATCGCTAAAATTGGACGTTATCTGTTTGTCTATGCGGCCTTTGCCATGTTCTAAACTTGAAAATAATTTTCCTGATCCAGTCTTGGATATTATTTCAGAGCGAAATCATTCTTTAAATTCGCTTATTGGGTGAAGATGCTTTTGTTTTAAACAAAGATGCTTTAGAATACTCGCTCCCTTACCTGCAGGTCGTTTTGTAATGGTGCAAACGAGCCGAACAGGTGTTCAAAAGAGGTTGTTATGCCTAAGATGAAAACTCGCCGTGGTGCAGCTAAACGCTTTAAAGCGACTGCTAACGGTTTTAAGCGTAAACAAGCGTTCAAACGCCACATTTTGACCAAAAAATCTGCTAAGCGTATTCGTCAATTGCGCGGCTGTGTAATGGTTCACGTAAGTGACGTTGCTTCAGTTCGTCGTATGTGCCCGTACATCTAAGGAGATTATAAATGGCTCGTGTAAAACGTGGTGTACAGGCTCATCGCCGTCACAAAAAAATTCTTGCTCGCGCTAAAGGTTACTATGGTGCTCGTTCACGCGTTTACCGCGTAGCGTTCCAGGCGGTAATCAAAGCTGGTCAATATGCTTACCGTGACCGTCGTCAGAAGAAACGTCAATTCCGCGCTTTGTGGATTGCACGTATCAACGCTGGTGCTCGTCAAAATGGTTTGTCGTACAGCCGTATGATCGCTGGCTTGAAAAAAGCTCAAGTGATTATCGACCGTCGCGTACTTGCTGACATCGCTATGCATGACGCAGTTGCGTTTGCTGCTTTAGCTTCTAAAGCTAAAGATGCATTGGCTGCATAAGTCTTTATGACTTGAAAAAAGACCGCCATTTGGTGGTCTTTTTTTATGCTTAAATAAAAGTAGTCATTTTAAATATTATTTAAAAATCAGTATTGTAAATCTTATATTTTTTAGTCATTGTGAAATTGAATAATTAAAAAACAAGGCTTAAAAATAATGATTCGACTTGCCACCCAACACGATGTCTTGCCGATTGCCCAAGTGCATGTACAAAGCTGGCATGAAAGCTATCAAAATATCATTAAACCAGAGATTCTCGATAAGTTGAGTGTAGAACAAAGAGCCGCTTTGTGGCGTTCTGTGCTTGAACAGGAGAATCGACGGGTATTTGTCTATGAAGAAAATGCTCAAGTTTTGGGTTTTGCTGCTTTTAATTTTCCGGTAGATGCACCAATCAGTGAATTGAGAGCACTTTATTTGCTTCAAAATATTCAAGGTCGCGGCATTGGACGTGATTTGGTTCAATTGGGTTTGGGATTAAGTCGAGAAAAATCCTATCAGCATATGCAATGCAGCGTATTGAACCTGAATTCCAGTCGTTATTTTTATGAAAAGACCGGCGCCTATTTTGTCAGTGAAGGAGATGCCAGCGATCTGGGCGAGAATCTTAAAGACTTATGTTATCAGTGGGACATTTAATTTTTGAATACTCTGGCCCAGCTGGCTCAACGTAGAAAAATCTAAAACCTGGGAAAAGACGATAGAAAATAAATCAGCCCTTAGAAATGTATGGCTGATTTATCTTTTTATCTCAATATCTCCACCGGTCAATTAAGAGAGCATTTCCGGGCGATCAGCAAATGACAGCTTCGGCTCATTCAAATAATGCTGAAATTTTAAGACAGATACTCAGTCGTGATTCCATCATCTGATGGATGATGAAAACCTATCACAAAATCGTCAGCATTATTTCAAGTTGATGCCTGCTCATGAATATCAAAATATCCATTGAATTCTGCCCGTGATGTTCAAGCTTTTCTGGCAAAATGTTAAAGGCCGAAATAGTAGCCAATCAGACAGATAATCACAGTGATCACAATTAAGGTCAGCACATTTGCAGATGAACTGGATTTGCCTGGGTCCTGAGGTTTTTCTGCTTTAGAAATTTTTGGTGAGCGGTCTTCGGTACTCATACCGACAAATGGGTCAGGTGCAACTTTTGGTGTTAGCTGTGCAGTTTTATAGTGATTGGCGACTTTGCTGATGAATTTAGCACTTAAATCATCAATTTTTTGCGAAAAATGTCGCAGGTTAAGTTGCTGCTCCGGGCTGAGTACTTCGCCATCTGCACGATAGGGATGCTGGATTTTCGTTTGAATAAAGTCATTTAAGGCGTCTAGGCGGTACAAAGTCTGGTGAGCATAATCCGCTGAATAGTCAGTGGGAATTAAGGCCAAATGACTTTCGCTATCGGCTTGAATGGCAGGCATGGTGCCGTAATAAGGCAAATTGGTATATGCAGGTTCGGTAAAATCTTGGGCAAGGCTACTTTCAAACAGTTCATGATCGGTATAGGCCTGAATATCATCCCAGTTTGGGGCTTCCAGATCGACATCAATGCGCTTGGCCAGTTTAGGATTTAGCTCATAACACCAGAATGTTTCATGGCGTAAAGGGGATTGCTGTGATTTAGGTGCTTCGTAATCATTGTCTGCGCTGTACCATTCAGGCAGTTCCTTGCCGATGATCCAGGCAGTTTTGGTTTTAGCGCCATGACTGACAATAAAATGCGCCAGTGGTAATAGCTCGATATTGGCATTCGGATTTTTTTCATCAACCAGTAAATCAGAGCGATGCAAGCTGAGGCGACGCACGCCTTGTTTTTTCAGGCCTTCCAGCCAGATCTGGAAATGCTGGGCCAGCAGGTGTTGTGATATCAGATCCCGAAAGGCAAACTGATGCTGATTAAAAATGGAATGTTGAATCCAACGATTGAAACTCAGGTCTTGAGTCAAATACTCATTGCCGTAAGTGACGAGGGTTAGTTGCTGTTTCCAAATTTGATCGAGTGCCATAGTGATTTGATCTGATTGATATTGTGTTTATCTTATACTTTTTATATTTAATCATGCCAATCTAATTTTCCTTAAAACGCATCTTCATCAAAGTGTCTAAAAACTGTTAGAATGTGGGGTTTTTAAAATATTTTTTAACCTGTTGCTTTGAGAGTTACTATGTCACTGGAAGCCCTGACCACTGAAGCGCTCGCTGCGATTGCAGCAGCTCAAGACCTTGCTGCACTTGATCAAGTACGAGTGCAATTTACGGGGAAAAAAAGCCAGCTCGCGGAACAATCTAAGTCGCTTGGTAAAATGGATCCTGAAGAACGTAAAGTCTTCGGCGCACAAATCCATGCTGTACGTGAAACTATTACCGCTGCATTGACCTCACGTCAGGCAGAATTGCATAAAGCTGCCTTAAAACAAAAACTGGCAAGCGAAACCATTGATATTACTTTACCAGGTCGTGGCCAACAGGTGGGCAGTATCCATCCAGTGACCCAGGTGCAAGAGCGTATTTGCCAGTTCTTTACCAAGGCAGGTTTTACGGTTGCAACAGGTCCTGAAGTTGAAGATGACTATCACAACTTTGAAGCACTGAATATTCCGGGTCATCACCCGGCGCGTGCCATGCACGATACCTTCTATTTCGATGTGAACCATTTGCTGCGTACGCATACGTCTGGTGTGCAGATTCGTACCATGGAAACACAGCAGCCACCAATCCAGATCGTGTGTCCGGGCCGTGTTTACCGTTGTGATTCGGATCAAACCCACTCACCGATGTTTCATCAGATCGAAGGTTTATACGTGGCTGAAAATACCAGCTTCGCGGAACTTAAAGGTTTGCTGATTAACCTGCTGAACGAATTCTTCGAAAAAGATTTGAAAGTACGTTTCCGTCCATCTTATTTCCCGTTCACCGAGCCAAGTGCGGAAGTGGATATTATGGATGAACGCGGTCGCTGGTTAGAAGTATTAGGCTGCGGTATGGTGCATCCGAATGTGCTGCAAGCTGCAGGCATTGATCCTGAAAAATACAAAGGCTTTGCTTTTGGTCTGGGTGTTGAACGTTTTGCAATGCTGCGTTATGGCGTAAATGACTTACGTATGTTCTTCCAAAACGATGTGCGTTTCTTACGCCAGTTTGCTTAAGAATTTTTAATCCTCTCCCTCTATGAATTAGGGTTTGGGAAATAGATTAGTTTTTAGATTTTAAATAATCCCCCTAAATCCCCCTTTGAGAAAGGGGGACTTACACGAAACCAATAAAAGTGTGGGTATTCCCCTCTTTATTAAAGAGGGGTTAGGGGAGATTCAGGAATTGAATGTATGAAAATTAGCGAAAATTGGCTACGCACATGGGTCAACCCAGCCTTCGATAGCGAAAAACTTTCTGATCAATTGACCATGTTGGGTCTGGAAGTCGATGACTTATCTTCTGCAGCTAAACCCTTTACTGGTGTAGTGGTGGGGGAAGTCCTGACAGTAGAACAGCATCCAGATGCTGACCGTTTACGTGTAACCACGGTAAACATCGGTTCAGGTGAGCCACTACAAATCGTCTGTGGCGCGCCAAACGTACGTGCCGGCATGAAAGCACCGGTTGCAACCATCGGCGCTGTATTGCCGGGTGATTTCAAAATCAAGAAAGGCAAGCTTCGTGGTATCGAGTCACAAGGCATGTTGTGCGGCGCTTCAGAAATTGATTTGGAAGATAAAATTGATGGTCTGTTAGAGCTTCCTGCGGATGCACCTGTAGGCGTGAATATCCGTGAATATCTAGATCTAGACGATAACGTGATTGATATCAGCATCACACCAAACCGTGGTGACTGTTTCAGTATTCGCGGGATCGCACGTGAGATTGGTGTGATTAACCAATTGCCAGTGACTGCCCCTGAAATTAAAGAAGTGGCTGCAACTATTAGCGACGAAAAGAAAGTCCTTGTATCAACAGAAGGCTGTCCACGTTACTTGGGTCGTGTGATCAAGAACGTCAATACCAAGGCTGTGACTCCTGTATGGATGGAGCGTGCATTGGCACGTTCAGGTATCCGTCAGCACAGCATTCTGGTCGATATTACCAACTATGTGCTGATGGAGCTGGGTCAACCGCTACACGCATTTGATGGCGGCAAAGTTCAAGGCGCGGTACATGTACGTCAAGCGACAGAAGATGAAAAGTTAGTTTTGCTCAATGAACAAGAAGTGGAGCTGAATGAAAAAGTGATGGTGATTGCAGATGATGAAAAAGCATTGGCCATTGCTGGTATTATGGGTGGCTTGTTTTCAGCAGTCAGCGATGCAACCACTGAAATTTTCCTGGAATCAGCATTCTTCGCGCCACTGCATATTGCCGGTCGTGCACGTAGCTTTGGTCTGCATACCGATGCTTCTCAGCGTTATGAACGTGGTGTCGATTTTGAATTGCCATTGATTGCTATGCACCGTGCATCACAATTGATTGCAGAACTTGCGGGCGGTGAGTTCGGACCAATTACAGTTGCCGAAAATGCGGCTCTATTGCCAACACGCGACGCAATTGAGTTGAATCAAGCACAAGTCGATCAACTATTGGGTTATAGCGTTGATTCAGATTTTATTACCGATGCCTTAAGCCATCTGGGTTGTGATGTAACTGTGAAAGCAGAAGGCGAATGGTCAGTGGTACCGCCATCACATCGTTATGATATGGTGATCTATCAAGACTTGATTGAAGAAGTGGCACGTATTCACGGTTATGACAATATTCAAATCAGCCTGCCTGTGATTGATGTGAAATTGGCGAAATACCAAGATCAATTTGAGTTGGGCCAACTCCGTCAAACTGCCGTAACTTTAGGTTATCAGGAAGCGATCAGCTTTAGCTTCGCAGACCTAAAACTTGAAAAGCAACTTAATTCCAGTGTGAATCCATTAGCATTAGCCAATCCAATTTCAAGTGATTTGGCGGTGATGCGTTCAACCTTGCTGTCTAGTCTGATTCCTTGTGTTCAGTACAATGTCAACCGCCAGCAAAGTCGTGTACGTTTCTTTGAGCTCGGTCTGCGTTTTGACTATCAGGAAGCCAGCAGTATTCATGATTTAAAACAGATTCCAACTTTTGCATTGATTGCAACTGGTTCACGTCATGCTGAATCCTGGCATGCGAAACCCGCTGCAATGGACTTCTTTGACTTTAAAGGCGATGTAGAAGAAATTCTGGCTGCTGGTCGTGTCAAAGTAGAATATGTGCGTTCAGAGCGTAGCTGGTTGCATCCAGGACAATCCGCAGAAATTCTCGTGAATGGTCAATCAATTGGTTACTTGGGGCGTTTACATCCCTCACTTGAAGACGAACTTGATCTGGCAACCACATGGGTAGCAGAATTGGATCAAGCGGCTGTTTTGCAAACTTATGTATCTAATTTTACAGAATTATCACGTTTTCCATCGGTTCGACGTGATATTGCCCTTTTAATTAATGATAAGATTAATGTTAGCGAAATTCAGGGACTTATCGAAAAAACAGGCGGAGAGCTTTTAGACTCAACTTGGTTGTTCGATGTGTACACTGGACAAGGAGTAGAAGAAGGGAAACGCTCACTGGCATTTGCACTTCTCTGGCAGCATCCAAGCCGTACACTGGAAGATGCTGAAATTAAATCAGGTATGGATAATATCCTTCAAGTGTTAGAAAACACTTACCAAGCGACATTGAGGGCTTCATGACAGCACTAACTAAAGCAGAAATGGCTGATCATTTAAGTGAGCTCACGAGTTTAAACCGTCGTGAAGCAAAACAAATGGTTGAGTTGTTCTTCGATGAGATTAGCCAGGCGCTCATCTCAGGCGAGCAAGTAAAACTTTCGGGTTTTGGTAATTTCGAGTTGCGTGATAAGCGTCAACGTCCGGGCCGTAACCCGAAAACGGGTGAAGAGATTCCGATTTCTGCACGCCGTGTGGTCACCTTCCGTGCCGGACAGAAGTTCCGTCAACGTGTGGGAAATGAGCAGGTCAACTGATCTGCTTTTTTAAAAACTGGGATCTAATATTGTTAAGTATCAGTTTTTAAAATAAAAAAGAGAGCCAAAGGCTCTCTTTTTTTTGTACTGAATAATCTAAAAGATTATTGAGCAGCAGCTTCAGAAGCAGCAGTAGCGTCAGCAGCAGCGTCAACAGCAACAGCAGCAGCAGCGTCAGCTTCAGCAGCAGCAGCAGTTTCAGAAGCAGCAACTTCAGAAGTAGCTTCTACAGCAGCAGCATCAGCAGCAGCTTCAGCTTCAGAAGCAGCTTCTACAGCTTCAGATGCAGCTTGGTTAGCGTCAGCAGCAGCGTCGTCAGCTTTTTTAGCACAACCAACGAAAGCTAGAGTAGTAGCAACTGCAGCAGCAATAGCGATTTTTTTGAATAACATGGCATCACTCTCTAAAAATTGAGATTAAAAAAAACCAAAGTTAGTCTGTTAAGTGCTTTTATTGTTCCTAATTGTGTTAGGGACTAACAACGCAGGAGCAGTCTAACTGGTCTGCAAATATGCTATCACTGCGCATTTTTAATTGCTACTGGCAATGATCAAAAAAGTACGGAAAAACGATAAAAAATAAGAAGTTTTTAACAGAAAATAACAATGGAATGAAACATTTAGATTGGAGAAAGGCTTATTAAACACTTAAAAGTTATACAATTTTTAATCTGAACATTTTATTAATCAAAAACTTAAAAATAAGTTTACATAAATCAGGCTTGATTGTTTCATTCTGTAATTTATGTCAACCTAAAAAAGGCCACCGCTTAGGTGACCTTTCATTTGAAATTTTAATTTGAAGCTTTGCGTTTCATCTGATCAAAGAAATCATCATTGGTCTTGGTTTCTTTCATACGATCCAGTAAGAATTCCATTGCCGCCAATTCGTCTTGAGTATGCAGCAGCTTACGCAGAATCCAGACTTTGCGTAGATTGTCTTCCGACATCAGGCGTTCTTCACGGCGAGTACCAGATTTCTTGATGTTCATCGCAGGGAATACGCGTTTTTCTGCAATGCGACGATCAAGGGTAATTTCCTGGTTACCTGTACCTTTGAATTCTTCATAAATCACTTCATCCATTTTACTACCGGTTTCAATCAGGGCAGTAGAAATGATGGTCAGTGAACCGCCTTCTTCGATATTACGTGCAGCACCGAAGAAGCGTTTAGGACGTTCTAAGGCATGCGCATCCACACCACCAGTCAGTACTTTGCCTGATGAAGGAATCACGGTGTTATAGGCACGCGCCAAACGGGTAATCGAGTCAAGCAGAATCACCACGTCTTTCTTATGTTCAACCAGACGTTTTGCTTTTTCAATCACCATTTCAGCAACTTGAACGTGACGTGCAGGAGATTCATCAAAGGTAGAAGCCACGACTTCACCGCGAACCGTACGCTCCATCTCGGTCACTTCCTCTGGACGTTCATCAATTAGGAGAACGATCAGAATAACTTCAGGATTATTGCGAACGATGGACTGTGCAATGCTTTGCAGCAGCATGGTTTTACCCGCTTTCGGCGGAGCCACAATAATTGAACGCTGGCCTTTACCAATCGGTGCCACTAGGTCGATCACACGGGTGGTTAAATCTTCAGTGGTACCATTGCCTAACTCCATCACCAACTGCTCAGTCGGGAATAATGGCGTCAAGTTTTCAAACAGAATCTTGTTACGTGAATTTTCAGGTGTGTCGTAGTTAATTTGATTGACTTTAAGTAAAGCAAAATAACGTTCGCCTTCTTTCGGCGGGCGAATGGTGCCAGTAATGGTGTCGCCAGTACGGAGGTTAAAACGACGAATTTGAGAAGGGCTGACATAGATATCGTCAGGACCTGCTAAATAAGAACCTGCGGCTGAGCGTAAAAAGCCAAAACCATCTGACAAAATTTCTAGAACGCCATCACCAAAAATCTCTTCGCCATTCATTGCATGACGTTTTAAGATGGCAAAAATAATGTCTTGCTTACGGTTACGAGCCATACCTTCGAGGCCCATAAACTCGGCAATCTTGATGAGTTCGCCAATCGGTTTTTTCTTGAGTTCGGTTAAATTCATAGGTGGTCAGATAGAATCAAAGTTCTGAGGTACAGGTTAGAAAGGGAGTAACATTCGGCCGCATACCAGCATTCAAACGAAAGCAATTGAATTTGCAAAAGAACAATTCAGAGATCTGTTTGAGTGTTTCAAAGGAAAATGTGAAAAACAATTTCTATTGCCGAGCGGCATCTTATGTAATGTGTCTTGTAAGAAATTGACAGGATTTAGGATCCTTTATCTCTTGAGTAGCGAATATAAGAGAAAATGCCAGGTTTGTCAATTTATAGCCGAAAAAAATACGCGAGCATGAGTCGCGTATTTTTTACTAAAAATGCTGTGCTTAGATATTGTCATCAATAAATGCAGTCAGTTTAGATTTTGGTGCAGCACCGACTTGAGTCGCAACAACTTCACCATTTTTGAACATCAACAAAGCCGGGATGTTACGGATGTTGAAATTCACAGCAGTTTGTTCGCAAGAAGTTACGTCAACTTTCACGATTTTAACTCTGCCTTGGTATTCTTCAGCAAGCACTTCAAGTACGGGTGCAATTGCTTTACATGGTGCACACCAGCCTGCCCAAAAGTCCACCAGTACAGGAACGTCTGATTGAAGAACGTCTGCTTCGAAGTTTGCGTCAGTAGTGTTTACGATGTTGCCAGACATGGAATGTGCTCCAGATTAATATTTTAAAGATAACTAATTATTAGTATTACATAGCCATCTTTAACAATGTAGGGGAATCTGTAAATTTTCAATGCTTAATGTTATTTTGTCTAATGGATGATCACGATAGTGATGATCGTGTCTCACTATTATTCCCGATACAAAAAAGAATAAGGCATTAAATTGTTGCTACAAATGGCTTTTAAATTGCATGCATGTGAATTACTCTAAGCACAATTCGTTAAAGGTTTATTTCTGGAATGTCTGACTTTTTGATTGATGAAGAATTACTTGCCGCCATCGATATGGGATCAAACAGTTTTCATTTGGCCATCGCCCGTGTAGACCATGGCGAAGTGAAGAAAGTGGCATCAATGTCAGAAAAAGTTCAGCTTGCCGCAGGACTAGACGAAAATAAGAATTTAACCGAAGCCGCCCAGCAACGCGGTTTGGCCTGTCTGGCCCGTTTTGTCGGACGTTTAGGTGCAGTTCAGCCAAACCGCTTGCGGATCGTGGCGACAAATGCTTTGCGTCAAGCCAAAAACGGCCATGAATTTATCCAGAAAGCTGCAGAAATTTTACCGAAACCGATCGAAATTATCGCCGGTCGTGAAGAAGCCCGTCTGATTTATCTGGGTGTATCGCATACCATGGCCAACAGCGGTCGTCGTCTGGTAGTTGATATCGGTGGCGGTTCAACTGAGCTGATTATCGGTGAAGAATTCGAGCCGATTCATACCGAATCGGTACAAATGGGCTGTGTAGCGTTTACCAAGGCCTATTTTCAGGATGGCGAAATCAGTGCCAAAGCCTTTGATAAAGCAGTTACTGCGGCACGTAAAGAAATTTCGGGAATTGCCAATACTTATAAAGAAGCCGGTTGGGATGCTGTCGTTGGCTCGAGTGGCACCATTAAAGCCTGCCGCCAGATTTGCGTCAATATGGGCTGGAGCAATGATCGCGAACAGTTGACGCGTGAAGGCCTGGAAAAGCTCAAAGATAAACTGCTTAAATATAAATATGTCTCGGACATGGAATTCGAAGGTCTGAAAGATGATCGTCGTGCCGTCTTACCTGCTGGTATTGCCATTCTCTATGCAGTCTTTGATGTACTGGGAATTGACCATTTGGTCTATTCTGATGGTGCGCTACGTGAAGGTGTGATGTATGACTTGCTTGGCCGTTTCAAGCATGAAGATATCCGTGATCGTTCCGTGCATGCCTTGATCGGCCGTTATAATGCCGATGCCAAACAGGCTGAACGTGTGGTTCAGACCGCACAAAAACTGTTTAATGACGTGGCCAGTGAACTCGGTTTGAGTGTTGAAGATAGTGACCTGTTACGTCGTGCCGCTTATCTGCATGAGATTGGTTTGGCCATCAGTCACAGTGGCTATCATCGTCATGGCGCATATTTATTACAACACTCGGATATTGCCGGTTTCTCGCAAGTTGATCAAAATCATTTGTCACATTTGGTCGCGCACCATCGGCGTAAATTGCGCGCTGATGCCAAGATTGATGTGATGAAAGTCGGTGGATCTAAACTTTTATGGTTATGTTTGCTGCTTCGTCTGTCGGTTTTGGTCAATCACAGTCGTAGCGATGAGATGCTTCCTGCCATTGAACTCAAGGTTGAAAATGCGCAACAATGGCAACTCAGCGTGTCTGGTGATGCCAAGCAATGGCCATTGCTGGTCGCTGAACTGCACGATGAACAGCAGCAATTTAAAAATTGGGAGATTGAACTCTCGATTCAATCCGAACAGTTTGTTAATTAATACCTTTATAGGGATGAAAACGGTTAACCTATGAAAAATAAAGCAACTCCATCAAAAGCATGGGCGACAGTGCAGATTGCACGTCATCCAGAACGTCCACAATTCCTGGACTATGTGGGTGAAATATTCACTGAATTTGATGCTTTACATGGTGACCGCCTATATGGTGATGATGGTGCGATGATCGGTGGTCTGGCTCGTTTTGATGGTCAACCGGTGATGATCGTCGGTCAGCATCGTGGTCGTAGTACCCGTGAAAAATTACAGCATAATTTTGGCATGAGTAACCCTGAGGGTTATCGTAAGGCGCAGCGTCTGTTAGATATGGCTGAACGTTTTAATCTGCCAGTCTTCACCTTTATTGATACCATGGGTGCTTATCCGGGAGTTGGTGCAGAAGAACGTGGTCAGGCTGAAGCCATTGCCACCAGTCTGGCGCAGCTTTCTAATTTGAAAGTACCGGTGATTGCAACTGTACTCGGTGAAGGCGGTTCAGGTGGCGCACTGGGTATTGGTGTGGCAGACCGTGTGGTGATGCTGTCTCACAGTATCTATTCAGTGATTTCACCTGAAGGCTGTGCATCGATTCTTTGGAAAACTGCCGAAAAAGCCGAACAGGCCAGTGAAGCCTTGGCGCTGACTGCAGAAAAATTGCAGAAAATGGGCATTGTAGAATATGTGGTAGATGAAGGTGAGGGCGCTCATTTAAATCCGGATCATGTGATGAACAGCTTGAAAGCAGTGTTAAAAGAAGCTTTGAATGAACTGCAACCAATGGAAGCGCAAGCACGATGCGAAGCACGTTACCAACGTTTAATGAAGTTTGGCAGCGACAATTTAGGTCTGGTTTCTTAAAACAGCTGCAGGGCTTTCCTGCAGAGACAAAATTTCTCATCGGGTGCAGTGGCGGCGTAGATTCTATGCTGCTACTGCATCTGATGTTTTTTTTATGCCCGGAAAAAGTTCGGGCGATTTATATCGATCATCAATTACAAGCTTTTAGTGCAGATTGGGGCAAGTTCGTGGCAGATCGATGCCAGCAACTGAGTATTCCCTGCATCATCCAGCCGGTTCAGGTCAAAAATGGCAATCTGGAACAGCAAGCGCGTCATTGCCGTTATCAGGCTTATTTACAACATTTGCAAACGGATGAAATTCTGGTGCTGGCGCATCATCAACAGGATCAGGCAGAAACCTTAATGCTGCGCCTATTATCTGGTGCTGGCGTGGATGGTTTGGCGGCCATGAAACAGGTTGATGTACGTGAAAATCTCACCATTTGGCGGCCACTGCTGGATATTTCCCGTGAGCAGATTTGTCAATGGGCAAAACACTTAAATATTCAAAATATTGAAGATCCGAGCAATGCTGATACCCATTATGACCGGGCCTGGGCACGCCAGACCTTGTGGCCAGTTTTGAGTGAACGTTATCCGAAAATGCAGTCTGCGCTGGTACGCACCAGTGAACTGATGCAAGATGCCCAGGAAATTTTGCAAGAAGTATTACAACAAGATTTACAGGCGTGTGGAACCGATACGCAACTTGATTTGTCTAAACTTCTACAACTGTCAAGATCACGGCAACGCCAGTTACTCTCCGCCTGGATGAAAGGCGAAGCGCAGTATCGCCCCTCTTTAGATATGGTCGAGCGTCTGCAACGCGAGGTAATTCATGCCAAACCCGATGCGCAGGCGGCCTTACACTGGAAAGATTATTACTATGTACGCTATCAGCAGCAACTATATCGTTTGACAGAAGAGGTTTATTTGGCCGAGCAGCAACAGCTTCAAACTGGCCTAAAAACCTTGAAAATTGCGTTAAAAGATCATGTGCAGGTCTTGTCCGGAAAATATGTCATTGAATCTGCAAAGGTGGGTTTATCCGCAGCATTATTGCAGCAGCCCTTATACTTGCAGCAGCGTCAGGGGGGTGAAAAGATCCATCTCTATGGTCGTGTTGGCGCCTGGCCGCTGAAAAAAGCCATTCAGGAAGCGCAAATATTTCCTTGGGTTCGGCATACTATTCAAATATTAAGCACAGATAATGTTATGCTAGGCGTGTTTACCCCTAAAGGATTTTGGTTGGCCCAATCTGCATATTGTGAAGCAGGGGGATGGCTGCCGATTTCGGTTTCTTCAACTTTAGAACTTAACAACGAGCATTAAACATGAGTGCAGCTTTAAATTGTAATATTAGTTTTATTGGTGGCGGTAATATGGCCCAAGCCTTAATTGGCGGCCTGATTTCGCGTGGTTTGCCAACAACACGTATTACAGTTTCTGATCCGGTCGAACAAGTCCGTGCCTTACTTGCGGAAAAAGAAATCAATGTGACCGATGATAATAGCGCTGCAATTCAGGATGCAGATATTGTGGTGTTTGCGGTAAAGCCTCAAGTTTTGGCACAAGTGTTACAGCCTTTAAAAGGTCTGGTTAATAATAAGCTGATTATTTCCATTGTTGCCGGTGCAGAAATTGCCACATTGTCAGCATTGTTGGGGACAGAGCGTATTGTCCGGGTCATGCCGAACACGCCAGCATTGGTACAGACCGGGGCTCATGGTTTATATGCCAATGCATTTGTGGAAACGAGTGACCGTGAGCTAGCCAGTCAGGTTCTGGCGTCGACCGGACTGACCATTTGGGTCGACTCAGAAGCACAAATTGATGCAGTCACTGCAGTCTCGGGTTCGGGTCCGGCTTACTTTTTCTATATGATGGAAAGTATGATTCGTGCGGGTAAAAATTTAGGTCTGGATGAAAAAGTTGCAACTGCACTCACCTTGCAGACGGCTTTAGGCGCGGCGCAAATGGCGATTACCAGCTCGAATACGCCGGCTGAGTTACGTAAAAATGTCACGTCTCCAAATGGGACTACACAGGCTGCACTTGAAGTCTTTGATCGCGCCCAGATTTCTCAAAATATTCAGGCGGCACTTGCCGCTGCACAAAAACGCAGTCAAGAACTGGCACAAGAGCTCAGTGAAAGCAGCAAATCTTCAGTTTAATTTTTAGGAACGTTCAAGTATGGGTGCAAATTCTGCGCTAATTTTTGGCATTATCATTAACGTCGCGATTTTGCTCGTATTCTTCCGATTTTTAATGCAACTGGCAGCGGTCAGTCCTTACAATCCTGTGGTTCTTTCTACTGTGAAAGCCACTAAAATTGTAGATGTATTTGGTCGAATTTTCCCAACTTTGGCCAAAGGTCGAGTCAGTACTGCTGCTTTGGCATTACTGGTCGTGCTCTATCTGCTTAAAATTTTTGGCATGATGTATCTGTCAGGGGGGATGCCGAATGGGCCTGTCCATCTGATTATTCTGACTTTTGTTACCATGATGCAGGATCTTATCCGTTTCTGTCGTTATTTGATTTTCGCTACGATTATCTTAAGTTGGGTGGTGATGTTTACTCAGTCTCGTTCGCCTTATATTGAAGTCGTGCAAGAGCTGGCTGAGCCTTTACTGGCGCCATTCCGTCGTATCATGCCAAATATGGGGATGATTGACCTTTCTCCAATCTTCGCTATTTTAACTTTGATTATTATCGAAATGATTATGAACCAGGTGGCGATTGTATTGCTTACCGGTCTTTAATCGGATCCAAATAAAAAGGACGCTGAGGCGTCCTTTTTTATTTGCTCCTCCCTTTAGAAAAGGGAAGTTGGGAAGGATTTGTTAAACTTCCCAAACGGTGAACAAGTTTTAATCGCAGTACAAGAAGATGGGATATTAACCTCTCCCTAACCCTAACCCTAACCCTAACCCTAACCCTCTCCTGAGAGGAGAGGGGATACCTTTAAAATAATATTGGTTTTCACTCTCTCTCCCAGAGGGGGGGGAGGGCTGGGGTGAGGAAACCCTTTAATGCGCCTCATCCCAGTTTTTGCCTTTACCCACTTCTACCACCAATGGTACAGAAATCTGCAATACCGATTGCATCACTTCAGCCAGTTTAGGTGCCAGTTCATCGGCAATGTCTTCATCGACTTCAAACACCAGTTCATCGTGAACTTGCAGCAGCATTTTGGCCTGATCTTTCGGCAACATCTTGTCGACTTCAATCATCGCCATTTTAATGATATCCGCAGCTGAACCTTGTAGCGGGGCATTAATCGCAGCACGTTCTGCCGCTTTACGCACCATCATATTACGGGCATCGATATCTGGAGTATATAAACGGCGTCCGAGCAGGGTTTCAACAAAACCCTGTTCTAATGCGACCTGACGGGTACGTTGCATATAGTCATAAATGCCCGGATAACGATGGAAATACTGCTTGATATAATCCTGTGATTCCTGACGGGTAAAGCCCAACTGACGGATCAAACCAAATTCGGACATACCGTAAAGTAGCCCGAAGTTGACGGCCTTGGCCTGACGACGCTGGTCATTGGTCACTTCTTCCAAAGGAATGCCTAGAACTTCAGCTGCGGTACGGCGGTGTACATCCTGACCGTGAATGAATGCATCCAGCAGGGCTTCATCCTGAGATAAGTGGGCCATGAGACGCAATTCAATTTGTGAGTAATCGGCTGCCAGCAAAACACGGCCTTCCGGTGCCACAAATGCTTTGCGGATTTGACGGCCAATTTCGGCACGAATCGGAATGTTCTGCAGGTTTGGATCAGTCGATGATAAACGGCCAGTTGCAGTCAATGCCTGGTGGTAACTGGTATGCACACGGTGGGTATCAGGATTGGCCTGTTTACATAAGCCATCGGTATAGGTACTTTTGAGCTTGGACAAACCACGATATTCCAGAATCAGCTGGGCAATCGGATGTTCAATTTTTTCCAGTACACTTTCACTGGTACTGTATTGTCCGGTGGTGGTTTTTTTACCGCCTTTTAGCCCCAGCTTTTCAAATAACACTTCACCGACCTGTTTAGGTGAGCTGACATTAAAGCTTTCACCGGCAATTTCCATAATCTGGTTTTCCAGATTTTGCATGGTGTTGGAGAATTCGCCCCCAAGCTGATCCAGAAAAGCCAGATCCAGTTCGATGCCGTTTTCTTCCATTTGCGTCAGTACACGTGCGACCGGAACTTCAATATTATGCAGAATATTTACCAGTTCAGGATGTGCCTGTAATTTGCTGCTCAAGACTTCATAAAGACGATAGGTAACATGAGCATCTTCTGCAGCATAATGCGCTGCAGTTTCAAGTGGAATCTGGTTGAAGGTCTTCTGTTTGGCGCCTTTACCGGCCACCTGTTCATAAGTCGTGGTCAGATGACTCAAATACAGACGGGCTACATCATCCATGCCATGACGGGTCGCGACGGAATTCAGGACATAGGAAGCCAGCATGGTATCGAAATACCAGCCTGCCAGATGAATGCCATGATTTTCCAGTACATGTGCATCATATTTCAGATGATGACCAATTTTCTTTACAGACTCATCTTCCAGAATTGGTTTGATCTGCGCCAGAATTACTTCACGATTCAGCTGCTCCGGTGCGCCTTCATAATCATGTGCCAAGGGGACATAATAAGCATTCTGCGCATCGAAGGCGACCGAGAAACCGACAATCTGTGCAATACGATAATCCAAACTGGTGGTTTCGGTATCAAAGGCAAAACGTTTTTCGGTACTTAGGCGCTCAAACAGTGTGTCCCAGTCCTGCTGGCTTAATACTGTGTGGTAGGTCGCTTGACCTAGCTGGTCATCACTGCTGGTTACAGACGCATGGTCTTCCAGAGGTTCTGGTGCTGTAACCGCTTTGGCGTTAATAGATTTTGCTGCTTGCTGGTAATTTGAATTATTCGGGTTGTTCGGGTGATCTAAGGACTGCAGCTGGTTACGGAATTCCAGCTCGGTGTACAAATGACGTAAGGTCTCGACATTCGGCTCACACAGTTTTAAATCGTCATAACCAAAGTTAAGATCCAAATCGATCACAATACTGGCCAGCTGATGGTCCAGTGCAATGCCATCGACATGTTCTTTAATATTTTGACCGACTTTGCCTTTGATCTTGTCGACATTTTCTAAAATGCCGCCAATCGAGCCATATTCGTTAAGCAGTTTTGCTGCAGTTTTGGCACCTACACCTGGCACGCCCATGATGCCATCTGATGCATCGCCCATCAGGGTCAGATAGTCAATAATCTGATTCGGCCAGACGCCAAACTTTTCAAACACGCCGTCGACATCCAGCGGTTTTTCTTTAAAGCTGTCTTCCAGGGTAACTTTTTCGGTCACCAGTTGCGCCATATCTTTATCGCCCGTAGAGATCAGCACCTGATGTCCCATTGCCTCGGCACGTTTGGCCAGTGTCCCGATAATGTCATCGGCTTCGGCACCTGGCAAGGTATGCAGGGGAATGCCCAAAGCGCGGATCAAGGCATGTAGATAAGGAATCTGTTCGGATAATTCCGTTGGCATGCTGGGACGGTCACCTTTATAAATCGGTGACAGCTCATGCCGAAAGGTCGGTTCTGGGGTATCGAAAATTACCGCCATATGGGTCGGTTGGGTCCGGCGCATCAGTTTTTGAATAGCAGAAATCGCACCACGAATTGCATTGGTATGTAAACCGGTTGACGTGGTTAATGGTGGCAGTGCGTGAAAGGCACGAAATAAAAAGTAAGAGCCATCGACCAAGACAAATGGTGGCATGTAATCAATTCCTTATTCAAAATACAGCGCTATTGTACGTGATTTTTACCGCGCTCGCTGAGGCGAGTCTGAGTTTACAGCTTAGCGAATATCGGCCGAAGATGAAATAAGCAGCACAAGCTGTTGTATGATGGAACAATTCAGGAAAGAGAAATATAAGAATGGCTGCAGGACGGAATGAGTTGCGCATGATCTGGCTGATTACCCTGCTGATTGCCGGGATCAGCGCCTGGTATCTGGGTTATCAGATTGTGACTTATCTGTGTGGTTTGGGGTTTGTCTTTAGCGTGATGCAATATGTCACTGCGGTAGAAGCACCGCTGAATCAATTGGCCGGACAGCAGCAGATGTCCTTGGAGCAAAACTCTAAAGTTCCTTTATATATTTCTTCAATTACTGCCATTGTTGGTGGACTGGCTGAACTGGATTGGCTGATGGGGATCGGGATTACGGCCTGGGTATTCTTTTTGCTCAGGTGGCTGCAACGTCTGGAAGGGCGCTTGATACAGCTGCAATCACAATCTCTTTCTGCCGATCCCTTACAGCGATCACCGGATCGATCCGATTCTGTTCCATTGGTGAAAACCGAGTCTGCCCAAGAGGTAAACGATTCTCCTCATCTGGTAGATCAACTGCAGCGCTGGCTTTTTCAGGGGAATCCTGTCCTCAAGGTCGCAATCAGTATTTTGGTGATTGGGATTATTTTACTGCTGCGCTTTGCCACCGAGCACTGGCAACTCAGTCTGGCTGCAAAATTGGGCCTGGTTGCACTGGCAAGTGGCTGTGTAACAGGTCTGGGTTATCGCCTGATGCAAAAAAATCGGAGTTTTGCTCTGGCACTGGAAGGACTGGGTTTGGGGAGTCTGTTCCTGACCTTATTTTTTGCCTATTACAATCTGGTGATTCCCACGTTACCGTTGGCAACATTGCTATTTCTCATTATTCTGGCCATCACTCTATATTTAAGCCTGAAACAGGAAAGCATCGAACTGGCTTTGATGGCTTTGCTGATTGCTTATCTGGCGCCGTTTACCTTACCGACCCGCGATGCTTCTGCCGTTGAGCTGATTAGCTATTATTTGCTGATCAATATCGGGGTGGCAGTGCTGAGCAGTTTCCGACCATGGAAGATTCTCAATCAAATTGCTTTTTTAGTCACTGGGGTCGTTGGCGGGATATATAGCCTGATTCATGGTTATACATATGAGCGTTATGCCATGACTGCGCTGATTCTGGCACATAGTGCACTGTTTATCTGGCTAGGTTTCCGCTTTAGCCAGTTGCTGGCACGACAGGATCTCTCACGTTTTCAATTAAAACCGGTATTGGACTTAGCACTGATTTTTGCTGCTCCTATTACCGCTTATATTTTTTTGTATCTGATTCATTTTAATCAGCCCAATCAAAAACTCTGGCAAGCTGGATTAAGCCTGTTCTTTGCACTGGTCTTTGCCGCTTGCTGGACACTGCTGCGCCGTAAACAAACTATCCTGCTCATTTCGCAGAGCTATCTGAGCCTGATGCTGATTTTTCTCGCCTTGGTGCCCCCAATCTTATTGACAGAACAATGGAGTGTGATTGGTTGGGCAGTTGAAGGTGTGCTGATTTATTTATGGGCCTTGGAAAAAAATGTCCGGGTAGCGCACTATCTGAGCATGGGTTTATTGCTGATGGCCGGATTCAGCAGCCTGTATTATCTGATCGAGATTAATCCAACACCGCGAATCATTTTCTGGATTTTGAGTCTGTGCTATGTGGCAGTCGTGGTCATCAGTCAGCTTAAAAAGCAGTACCAGCAGCAGATGGATAGTCTGAGTGTCAGTTTTTTAAGCAGCGTGAGTGTCGCGGCCAGTCTGATGCTATTTGCCTTGCTGGAAGATGAATTTCCGAGTCAGCATACCTATGTACTGAGTTTATTTATCATCACACTGGGTTATATGCTGTTGAATGAAATGATCCTGCGCAAAAATCAGGAATGGTCTTGGTTACTGCCGAAGTGGAGTGGCATCTCGCCCTTGCTGGTCATTGCGGTGATTCTGACTCTGGACCGCAGTCAAAATGCGGTGATTGTCTGGAATAGTGCTCTGGAAAGGGGAGTTTTTGCCCTTTCAGCGATATTGTTGGCCATTCTGTGGCTTAGACCGCTGGCTGGCTTGCAGCTCTCCAAGGAATGGGTGAGTTTTGGTGTTTTTAGCAGTCTGGCTTTGGCAAGTGTATGCCTGATCTCAAATATGCCCTATCTGAGCATGGTGATTTTGCCTTTATTCTTCTGCCTGTGGTGCTATCGGCAGGATGTGCAGTCAGGTTGGCAGCAGCTTTGGCAAACCAAGAGCTGTTTATTGCTGATGGCAACTTGGCTGGTTTGTTCACAGCTGTTTAGCCAGCAAGCCTTTCAATATTACTGGCTGCCGATTCTGAATCCTTTTGACCTGATCAGTATCGCCATGTTTGCCAGTTTTATCTGGATGCTGTTACAGCAAATCAAGGTGGGACGTGATAAAGGCATGATCGCAGTTTTAATGGTACTAAGTCTGTTATGGCTTTCCAGTTATATTGTTTTAAGAGCTTTACATGTGTACCTGCAGACGCCGTTTAATGAGCTGGCATTATGGAGCAATGCGACGGTTCAGCTTAGTCTGACCATACTTTGGGTATTACTCGCCTGGATTACCATGTGGACAGCAACGCTCAAAAAACTGAAACTGATGTGGATTTTAGGCGGCAGTATTCTGGTGATTGTGACCTTGAAATTAGTACTATTTGACCTGTCACATATTGGTACCCTGACCCGAGTGATTTCATTCCTGCTGGCGGGCGGGGTGATGCTGCTGATTGCTTATATTGCACCGATGCCGGAGAAAACTGATTGATTGAATCCTCTGCCTAACCCTCTCCTTTAAAAAAGGAGAGGGAATCTAAGGATTATTTCAGACCAGGCTCTCTTTTGAGGGGCTTGTCATTGGCGTATTGATCGATCTCTTCATTTTCTAGAGGGCGGGAAAGTGGAGGATCGACAAAGCCCATTTTTGGCACCGGAATTTCAATCTGGTTATCGACAAAGCCGTTGCGAATCCGTTCCTGCATTTCATCACGAACTTTCAGGTAGTTTTCCTGTTGGCACCACACTGCAAACAGCAGTTCAATCGAAGATTCACGGAAAGCGGTAACGGTGACTGCAGGTTTCGGGTCGGCCAGTACCAGTGGATATTTATTGGCAACGTCCAGCAGAACTTCGCGTACCTTGATAATATTTTCATGGAAATTGATCGCCAACGTAATCGGAATCCGCCGTATCGGAAATTTCGACAAGTTCTGCACCGGTGCCCGAATTAGCTGTTCATTCGGTAAACGCACATAGATATTATCTTGGGTCAAAAGTTTAACCGAGAGCAGATCAATCGAAATCACTTCGCCTTCAATGGTATGCCCACGAATCAAGGTAATCTGGATGGTATCACCGACTTCAAAAGAACCTTCACCAATCAGGAACAGACCACTGATCAGGTTGGATGCTGAGGTTTGCGAAGCAAAACCCAGTGCGACCGTTAAAATCCCTGCAGCGCCAAGGAAGACACTGAGTTTAAAACCGGCTTCTTTCAGACTAGCCATCACAAACAGCAGGAAGATAAAATAGAAAATTCCGCGGCGCCAGACCAGTTTCTGATGGGCATTAAAACGGACACCAATGGTGCGAATAAAGGTATTGGAAATAAAGCGTGCGATCAGGAAACCAATAAAGCACAACACCACCGCCACCAGAACTTCGGTCAAACGGTCGGTATTGATATTGGTAAATACTCCCTTCAGGCTGTTGGTGACTTCGGTCGGAATATTTGAACTTGGCATCAGACGCCCTTAGAAAAATGAATCAAACATATTAAATAACGCACCTGCCGGATCGCGCGGTGGATGCAGATAGGCCACTTCACCAGCATTTGGTGGTGTGCGGTTTTCGACCCGAATCCGTGGTGGACGATCCGAACTTTCATGCAAAACGCGGATTTGTGAGGTCCATAAGCGGCCGGTACTTTCACTGTAAAAAAGCGGCAGGGCAGGCACTGGCACATTCATTCGGTCAAAGCGCAATTGCTGGTTACTGGTATTGTGAAACTCAATCGGCGTGACTGCACGAAAGGCTCGCGGATGTAACTGTTTCAGTTCGGTTCTGCCATCGACTGCGGTGGCATAACAGATTTCCCCCGAACGGTGATTGGGTCCAAACCAGGTGTCTTTTGGCAAGATTACCGGCAAATCGAAAATCGGTTCGCGCTGCCCCTCGACAAAACCGGCAATCCATAAGGGCGTGCTGATATAAAGCGTACCGCGCTGTCCGGCAGGAATATAAATCGGATCGACTGGTTTAATCACCACAGAACGGTCTGCAAGGCGTGGCATCAGTTGCAATTTGTTTTGCGTGGATTTGAACATATAGCGTTCAATTTTCACAGGTGGGGGAAAGGCAAAATTCGGATCATCAATCTGATGCCATTGCTGTTCATAATCGTATTGCACAGAGGGGCGGAAATATTCCAGTCGCCATTCCTGAATCCCTCGGGTCAGCCGAAACAGCAAGGAGCCAAACTGCCAGGCTTTAGACTGATTTATTTCAAAATTCTGTTCTCCCCACCAGCGCATTTTCGCTGTATTCGGGATTAATTCATCTTTATCTCGCGGCAATCTTGGCACCCTTTCTTGCTAAATCTTTGAAAACATACTTCACGCTGTCATATGCTTAGAGTACACTCAATTTAAATTTTTTCATCATTATTATAATCCGCGATGCAAGTACTTAAACAATTACAAATCCCATATAGCTTCGCCAAGCGCCATGGTGTGCTGTTGCGTTATGAGGGAGATCAGGCCTTTATTCTGCGTCGTGACAATACCTCGATGCTTGCATTGCAGGAAGCTCGCCGTCTGCTCGGTTATCCGGCTCATTTTCAACTCTGTAGCGAACAGGAATTTAACCAGTTACTCAGTTCCAGTTTTGCCGGCGATAGCGGCGAATCGCAACAGGTCGCTGCCGGTCTGGAAGATCATCCGGATTTACTCAGCCTGGCTGATTCCGTACCTGAAGCTGAAGACCTGATGGATCAGGAAGATGATGCGCCGATTGTGCGGCTGATCAATGCATTGCTCTCAGAGGCGATTCGTGTCGGGGCTTCCGATATTCATATTGAATCTTTTGAGAAAAAACTGTCGGTGCGTTTACGGGTCGATGGCCAGTTACGCGAAATTGTACAGCCACGCCGTGAACTGGCACCGCTTCTGGTTTCACGGATTAAAGTCATGGCCAAACTGGATATTGCCGAAAAGCGTATTCCTCAAGATGGCCGTATTTCATTACGCTTGGCCGGACGTGAAGTCGATGTCCGTGTATCCACCTTGCCATCTTCTTATGGGGAGCGGGTGGTGATGCGTTTGCTGGACAAGCAGGCTGGCCGTTTGAACATGACCCATTTGGGTTTGATGAATAATGACTATGATCGACTCAAGACCTTAGTACATCGCCCGCACGGGATTATTCTGGTAACCGGCCCGACCGGTTCGGGTAAAACCACCACTTTATATGCGGCACTTTCTGATCTGAATGATGGTTCCAAAAATATCCTCACGGCTGAAGATCCGATTGAATATCAGCTGGAAGGCATTGGACAAACGCAGGTCAATACCAAAGTGGATATGACCTTTGCCCGTGCTTTAAAAGCGATGTTACGTCAGGACCCGGATGTGGTCATGGTCGGTGAGATTCGTGATCTGGAAACGGCAGAAATTGCGGTACAGGCATCCCTAACTGGACATCTGGTGTTATCCACCTTGCATACCAATACCGCGATTGGTGCGGTTACGCGCCTGAAAGATATGGGGATTGAGCCATTTTTGCTTTCCAGTTCTTTAATCGGGGTAATTGCCCAACGTCTGGTGCGTACCTTGTGTCCACATTGTGCGACCTGGCATGAGGCAGATGCTTTCGAGAAGAATCTATTAGGCAATATTGAGCATCCCCAAGATTTAAGATTGCCGCAACCGCACGGCTGTGAACGTTGTGGCAATACGGGCTTTAGTGGTCGTACTGCAATTTATGAAATTGTGTCAGTCGATGATCATATGCGCCGTTTGATTCATGGCAATGCGGCTGAATATGAAATCGAAAGCTATGCACGTCAGCAGTCAGGTTCCATTCGTGATGATGGTCTGCGTAAAGTATTGGCCGGAAAAACCACGATTGAAGAAGTATTGCGAGTAACCAACGAAGCAGTAGAATAATTTTTTAATCTGCTCGCTTTATCATAATGGTCGTCAGGACTTTTGGATATTTACCAGAGACTGACGATTTTTTTCATGAGTTGTGCACGAAAAGGTGCAGTCGGATTTCCCGGATTACGCAGAGTTTCATTTTCATAAAAGTTCTGCCAGGCTTGTGCCATTGCTAAACTCAGTCCTTCCTGTTTCATTGTTTCAACATCTGCCTGATTGATGTTGAGAAAACGAACTTCAGCATCTTTGGGGCCAGCGCCCCAACCAATAATCCCTTTACCAAATTCAGGCAGAATCATATTGTTGGGCGTTGCAGGAATGGGTAGGCGTTCAATTTCAGTATTGAGCAGAGATTTTATTTTCGGACGGATTTTTTCTGAGAGATAAAGATCTGCAAAAGAGGTTGTAGCAGTGAGGAGCAGGAGAGAATTCAGAAGAACTAGTTTTAACATCAATATAAATCGAATAAATGTAAATAAGAATCATTATATATAATTTCTTAAGTTTTTGCTGCAGTTTTCAAGTGGGGAAGAGAAGTAGCTTTTGACAAAAGATGAAGCGGGTAAATTTTGAAATTTATAATTGAAGTCTAGCTATCCTGAAACTTTTTTCAGGATAGCTGTTAAATAAAAAAATTAAGTAATTACGTTTAAGTTCACATCAATATTATTACGGGTCGCATTTGAGTATGGACAGACAATATGCGCAGCATCCACCAGTTTTTTTGCTTCTTCCTGATCCATGCCTTCAAGATGGATGTTTAATGTCACTTCGATCCCGAACCCGGTAGGAATCGGACCAATCCCAACATCACCTTCAATATAGGCATCTTTACTGATATTGAGCTTGTCACGATTGGCAACAAATTTCATTGCACCCAAGAAACAGGCGGAATAACCTGCGGCAAAGAGCTGTTCAGGATTGGTTCCACCGCCTGGTCCCCCCATTTCTTTAGGTACGGCCAATTGGACGTCCAGAATCTGATCGTCAGAAATGGCGCGGCCATCACGGCCCCCTGTGGCTTTGGCATGTGCGGTATAGACGGCTTTTTCTAATGACATGAGTTAAATCCCTGTTTATTTTTCGTAGAGCTTCTATGCTCGGTGATTTCACCTGAAGAATAAGCAGGGATTTTGTTATTTTATGCAAGCAAATGAAACGATTCAGGAAAGTTGAAGAAGTCTACGGTGTTGCATTAAAGGCATGGATTCACGCACTTTTTGCTGTTCATTTAAATCAAAGTCGACGGTGATGAGTTGAGCACCTTCTGCATGGATCATATTAATAAGTTGTCCACGACTATTGGTGGCGGCTGCATGTCCCCAAGTCTGGCGTTTTTCTCCATGCCAGCCTTGTTGAGCTGCACCAAGCACCGAGCATTGGCTATCTAGAGCACGTGTTTGCAGAAGAAGCTGCCAGTGCATTTCACCTGTGGTATAGGTAAAGGCAGAAGGAGCGGTCAAGAGGTTTGCACCTTTGGCTCGTAAATTTAACGCCAGTTCCGGAAAGCGCAGGTCATAACAGACCATTAACCCAATATTGCCAAAAGGTGTTTTGGCTACGACAACATCTGTGCCGGGTTCAAAGAACTTGGATTCCTGATAACCACCGACAGCATCGCCGACTTGCACATCAAACAGGTGAATTTTGTCATAACGTGCTTCGGTCCGTTCCGGACTGATACACAGGCTAACGGTACGCACCCGGCCATCCTCAATGATTGAACCATCCGGACGATAAGGGCAGGGTAATGTACCGGCAACGATCCAGGTGTCATATTCATGGGCAAGTTGTTCCAGACGCTGCTGAATCACTTCAAATTGTGCAGCAGTTTCACGCTGTTTACCTGCTGCAAAACAGACAAAGTTTTCCGGGAAAACAATCAGTTCAGCACCATTGGCCTTACTTTGTTGAATTAAAGATTCAATCTCCACGAAATTGACATCAATTTCATTTTGAGAATTCATTTGTACAACAGAAAGTAAAGTCATAGGGTTCTCTTATAAGATGGTTATACCTTTTGCTCGGAAATTTTATCTAAATTGTCTTGCTCTTTCTGTAGCTGTTTGACTAAAGGTTCAAACATGTTCTGATTGCTTTGATTCAGTTTCATCAAGGTTTTATGCGCATCCAGAACCGTATTCAGCATATTTTGATGCGTGACATGTTCTTCCATCAGCGCACGTGTGCAGACATTTGGATCACCACAATAATTCAGAATCACAAACACCTGGCTCAATCCCATACTGTTGGCCAAAGTGGTAATGTCAGAATTGGTAGAAAGCATGACAGCCTGAATATTGTGTACTTGCTTGAGTTTGAGTCCTAGTTTCGCTAAAACACCCAGTACGGTACTGTCAATGAAACTGGTTTCGGTGAGATCAACGATAGCGCCAACTACGTTGTCTTGCTGTTCAATTTTGTTCAGTAATTTGTCTAGACTAATACAAGATTGGGCACGCACTTCGCCGATAAGCTTAAAAATATGCGTTCCGTTCAGACTTGCATATTCAACATGACCTGTTGACATATAAATGCCATTTGCAGAGAAGGATATTAAATTATCCCATAGGGTGTATTGATACTCAAGTGGCTGAAAGTAGTAATCAAATTAAGTGCTTATAAAGCCTGTAAATATACTGCTAATTTACGCGGATAAAGCTTAAAAAGGCGATATCGTCAGCCACATGTTCCGGAGCCTGAAAAGATTGATTCTGTAAATGGTGTAATAATTGCGAGAATTGTTCATTTAAACCACCATCAAAGGGTTCCAATGCCCCATCCGAACAGATAATAAAGCGCGCATTGCGACTTAATACCCATTCATTTTCCTCAACTTCAAGATCTTCGGTTAAGCCTAAAGGGAAACTGCTGGAAGATAGAATTTTAGGCTCTTGATTGGGTTCAAATATAATCGGTGGTGGATAATGCCCAGCGCTGGACCATTTTAATACATGGGTTTCCAAATTAAGAATCCCGGCAATCATGGTGATGTGCTTTTCAATATTTTCCTGCATCAGCATACCGTTTAGCTTCTTGATCAGCTCGCGCGGCGTCTTGGAGCGGCCATGAAAAGCTGCCATCCAGGACGTGAGTAAACTACTGGTGACGCCATGTCCAGAGACATCGGCCAAATAGAAAATCACTTCTTTGTCGCTGATTTTCCAATAATCATACCAATCCCCTGAAAGATAGGCTGAAGGCTGAAAATAGGTTTCAACCTCGTAATTGGTCAATTCAATCGGATTCGGTAACAATTTCTTTTGTAGTTCTGCAGCAGAAGGCAGGTCACGGCTATCCTGGTTACGCTTATATTGCGCATCAATTTTTTGTAATGCCAGATCTGGATTCTCGGGAAGTTTATTCCAGATCCAGCCGGCTAAAGCCCCTTGTTCCCAGGCCTGAGCCAAAGCAGTACCTTCATTTTCTAAAGCAAGTACAATCGTAGGAAGATTCCACTTATATTTCAGATAATCATGTACATCTGCAATCGCAATAATCGTAGAGTCATACAGTTCATGATCATCCAGATAGATCATCTGAACATGCGGAAGCGTATCAAGTACTTGATCTAAATAAGGAATATCACGAGTCGGTTGAATGAAATACATAAAAAAGTGATTCAATCCCAGGATTGGCTATAAGATGTACTATAACAAGCAAAGTATTGCTAGCGAACAGATTTTCACTAGCAATCATACATGAAGCTTAAACTTAAAGATCTTCGTTTGAAGATTCAATGTTGCTATCACTAGAAGGTGCATCATCAGAATTCTCATCTTCAAAATCATCTTCTAGGAACAGCGTATCTTGTTCTGTACCTTTCTTTTCTGCAATTGCATAATTGGTACGTTGTAAATAAATATCGCGAATCTGCGCATAGCGATCGCCAGTCAGCACTCCTTCAACGTCCAGTATTTCTGAACGGGTATCGATGGCACGCCAAAACTGATCAGTCCAGTAAAGTCCATCTTCATCTTCGAGAATGTATTTTTGTGGACGAGCTTGACTATCTACAGCAGTACCGATTACGCCACGGACAGAACTTGGACCTAAAAATGGCAACATGATATAAGGGCCAGAAGGCACGCCATAATAACCTAAGGTAATTCCAAATTTTTCCTCTTCATGACTCAAGCCCAGGCGACGCGCTGGATCAGCCAGTCCTAAAGTTGTTAAGGTGTTAATGGTAAAACGACCTAGGGATTTAGCAGCGCGGGCAGGACGACCTTGAATCAGCTGATTCACCACATTCCAAGGTTCACCTAGGTTACTGCGGAACTGGGTATAGCTGCCACGAACATCTTGAGGAACTTTTTCCACATATTGTACGGCTATGGGACGTACCACGGTGCGGTCAATCGCATCATTAAACTGATAGATCTTTCTATTTAACGGTTGAAAAGGATCTTTAACTTCTTCAGCCTGTGCTGCACTGGCATCAACTTTCAGTTGCGTTTGTAATTGTTGCGCTTTGGTCGAGATTTTTGTTCTAAGCGGCGTTTTTGCAGGCTCGTTTTCCAGATTTTCCACACTGGTGGCCGCCTCGGCGAAAACATGTGCGCTTGAAGCTAAAGAAAATAAGCATATAGATAAGTAAATAGAACGATGCATAAGGTAACCTGAGGCCTTTTCTGTGTAAGTAGCACTACTTATTAGTATAAAAATAATAAACGTTATATTCACGAATAGACATCATTTAAGCAAATTTGTATAAAAAATGAATGAAAACACACGAAAAGCTTAAAAAATATACATACAAAATGATTTTCTTGAAAAAGGTGTTGCAAGGGCTCTGAAATACTGTAGAATGCACATCCATCGGCGGTGATGAAGATTAAAACTTCTGATAAAACAGTGACTTAGTTAAGATTGATTGGGTTGGGTTTTAGAAAGAAATTTTAAAAATAGTTTTCATTACTGGTTGACTTTCTAGAGATAGAGAGTAATATAGCCGACCTAGCTTGCTGGTGACGAATTAGCAAGAAGATCATTAAGAGATTATGAAGAACAACTTGTGTGGATTTTTACTGGTTGATCGATCGAAATTATTTTCATTGATTGATGGTAGAAATTACTCGAAGTTTATTTGAGAAATATTTGTCAGAAAATTGATGAGCCAAGATTGGCACCCTTTAAGGTGCTACATAGTATTAAACTGAAGAGTTTGATCATGGCTCAGATTGAACGCTGGCGGCAGGCTTAACACATGCAAGTCGAGCGGGGAAATGTAGCTTGCTACATTACCTAGCGGCGGACGGGTGAGTAATGCTTAGGAATCTGCCTATTAGTGGGGGACAACATCTCGAAAGGGATGCTAATACCGCATACGTCCTACGGGAGAAAGCAGGGGACCTTCGGGCCTTGCGCTAATAGATGAGCCTAAGTCGGATTAGCTAGTTGGTGGGGTAAAGGCCTACCAAGGCGACGATCTGTAGCGGGTCTGAGAGGATGATCCGCCACACTGGGACTGAGACACGGCCCAGACTCCTACGGGAGGCAGCAGTGGGGAATATTGGACAATGGGGGGAACCCTGATCCAGCCATGCCGCGTGTGTGAAGAAGGCCTTTTGGTTGTAAAGCACTTTAAGCGAGGAGGAGGCTACCGAGATTAATACTCTTGGATAGTGGACGTTACTCGCAGAATAAGCACCGGCTAACTCTGTGCCAGCAGCCGCGGTAATACAGAGGGTGCAAGCGTTAATCGGATTTACTGGGCGTAAAGCGCGCGTAGGTGGCCAATTAAGTCAAATGTGAAATCCCCGAGCTTAACTTGGGAATTGCATTCGATACTGGTTGGCTAGAGTATGGGAGAGGATGGTAGAATTCCAGGTGTAGCGGTGAAATGCGTAGAGATCTGGAGGAATACCGATGGCGAAGGCAGCCATCTGGCCTAATACTGACACTGAGGTGCGAAAGCATGGGGAGCAAACAGGATTAGATACCCTGGTAGTCCATGCCGTAAACGATGTCTACTAGCCGTTGGGGCCTTTGAGGCTTTAGTGGCGCAGCTAACGCGATAAGTAGACCGCCTGGGGAGTACGGTCGCAAGACTAAAACTCAAATGAATTGACGGGGGCCCGCACAAGCGGTGGAGCATGTGGTTTAATTCGATGCAACGCGAAGAACCTTACCTGGTCTTGACATAGTAAGAACTTTCCAGAGATGGATTGGTGCCTTCGGGAACTTACATACAGGTGCTGCATGGCTGTCGTCAGCTCGTGTCGTGAGATGTTGGGTTAAGTCCCGCAACGAGCGCAACCCTTTTCCTTATTTGCCAGCGGGTTAAGCCGGGAACTTTAAGGATACTGCCAGTGACAAACTGGAGGAAGGCGGGGACGACGTCAAGTCATCATGGCCCTTACGACCAGGGCTACACACGTGCTACAATGGTCGGTACAAAGGGTTGCTACCACGCGAGTGGATGCTAATCTCAAAAAGCCGATCGTAGTCCGGATTGGAGTCTGCAACTCGACTCCATGAAGTCGGAATCGCTAGTAATCGCGGATCAGAATGCCGCGGTGAATACGTTCCCGGGCCTTGTACACACCGCCCGTCACACCATGGGAGTTTGTTGCACCAGAAGTAGGTAGTCTAACCTTAGGGGGGACGCTTACCACGGTGTGGCAGATGACTGGGGTGAAGTCGTAACAAGGTAGCCGTAGGGGAACCTGCGGCTGGATCACCTCCTTAACGAAAGATTGACGATTGGTAAGAATCCACAACAAGTTGTTCTTCATACGATGTATCTGAGGGTCTGTAGCTCAGTTGGTTAGAGCACACGCTTGATAAGCGTGGGGTCACAAGTTCAAGTCTTGTCAGACCCACCAAATCTGACTAACGAAGCATGAAAGTGCTGAAGCAAACAGAACAGAACGATACATTGACTTATTGATAAGCTGGGGACTTAGCTTAGTTGGTAGAGCGCCTGCTTTGCACGCAGGAGGTCAGGAGTTCGACTCTCCTAGTCTCCACCAAATTTCAAGATCATAAAAGCACTGCTTTTACTTGAAATTTAAGCAAGAAGCTACGCTTCGCGCAGTATGTAAGCATACAGTGATGAAGTTGTTTAGTTCCTAAGCGATCAGGTGTTTAGATCCTAGAGATTAACAAGTACAAGCGTTATGATACGCGCACTTGATAATCTCTGTGATTTATCACAGTTTCCTGACCTGACGAAGGCTGGAAAAATCATTAACAGAATATATTTGAGTTGAAATAATTTGTTCAAACTCGTTTTTAAGATCAACACTAACAGTGATTTATTACTGTGATGTGAAGATTAAAGAAATGAGTTCTAGCGAAATTAACTGAATCAAGCGTTTTGGTATATGAATCTAATTGAAGCTGTACAGTAGTTGAATCTACGAAACGCCAACTGTATGAGAGTGTTGAAAGACACAATCTGTTGCTTATCCCACTTGTAAGGATAAACGACTGTTTGGGGTTGTATAGTCAAGTAATTAAGTGCATGTGGTGGATGCCTTGGCAGTCAGAGGCGAAGAAAGACGTGATAGCCTGCGAAAAGCTCCGGGGAGGCGGCAAATATCCTGTGATCCGGAGATGTCTGAATGGGGAAACCCACTTACCATAAGGTAGGTATTGCAACATGAATACATAGTGTTGCAAGGCGAACGAGGGGAAGTGAAACATCTCAGTACCCTTAGGAAAAGAAATCAATTGAGATTCCCTCAGTAGCGGCGAGCGAAAGGGGAAGAGCCCATTAAGTCATATAAGTTCTAGTGGAACGCTCTGGGAAGTGCGACCGTAGACGGTGATAGTCCTGTACACGAAAGGGCTTATATGATGATGTCGAGTAGGGCGAGGCACGTGAAACCTTGTCTGAATATGGGGGGACCATCCTCCAAGGCTAAATACTCCTGACTGACCGATAGTGAACCAGTACCGTGAGGGAAAGGCGAAAAGAACCCCTGTGAGGGGAGTGAAATAGATCCTGAAACCGCATGCATACAAGCAGTGGGAGCCGACTTGTTCGGTGACTGCGTACCTTTTGTATAATGGGTCAGCGACTTATATTCAGTAGCAAGGTTAACCGCATAGGGGAGCCGTAGGGAAACCGAGTCTTAATAGGGCGTTTAGTTGCTGGGTATAGACCCGAAACCAGGTGATCTATCCATGAGCAGGTTGAAGGTTGGGTAACACTAACTGGAGGACCGAACCCACTGTCGTTGAAAAGCCAGGGGATGACTTGTGGATAGGGGTGAAAGGCTAATCAAACTTGGTGATAGCTGGTTCTCCCCGAAAGCTATTTAGGTAGCGCCTCGGACGAATACCATTGGGGGTAGAGCACTGTTTCGGCTAGGGGGTCATCCCGACTTACCAAACCGATGCAAACTCCGAATACCAATGAGTACTATCCGGGAGACAGACTGCGGGTGCTAACGTCCGTAGTCAAGAGGAAAACAATCCAGACCGCCAGCTAAGGCCCCAAAATTATAGTTAAGTGGGAAACGATGTGGGAAGGCATAGACAGCTAGGAGGTTGGCTTAGAAGCAGCCACCCTTTAAAGAAAGCGTAATAGCTCACTAGTCGAGTCGGCCTGCGCGGAAGATGTAACGGGGCTAAAACTATATGCCGAAGCTGCGGATGCATAATTTATTATGCGTGGTAGGGGAGCGTTCTGTAAGCCGATGAAGGTGGATTGAGAAGTCTGCTGGAGGTATCAGAAGTGCGAATGCTGACGTGAGTAACGACAATGCGAGTGAAAAACTCGCACGCTGAAAGACCAAGGGTTCCAGTCCAACGTTAATCGGGGCTGGGTGAGTCGACCCCTAAGGCGAGGCCGAGAGGCGTAGTCGATGGGAAATTGGTTAATATTCCAATACTTCTGTGTAATGCGATGAGAGGACGGAGAAGGTTAAGTCAGCCTGGCGTTGGTTGTCCAGGTGGAAGGTTGTAGGCATGTATCTTAGGCAAATCCGGGGTACTCTATGCTGAGAACTGATAGCAAGCTGTACTTGTACAGTGAAGTGGCTGATACCATGCTTCCAGGAAAAGTCTCTAAGCTTCAGTTACACAGGAATCGTACCCGAAACCGACACAGGTGGTCAGGTCGAGTAGACCAAAGCGCTTGAGAGAACTCTGCTGAAGGAACTAGGCAAAATGGTACCGTAACTTCGGGAGAAGGTACGCTGTTGTCTGTGATAGGACTTGCTCCTTGAGCGGCCGACAGCCTCAGAAACCAGGCCCCTGCAACTGTTTATTAAAAACATAGCACTCTGCAAACACGAAAGTGGACGTATAGGGTGTGATGCCTGCCCGGTGCTGGAAGGTTAATTGATGGGGTTAGCGTAAGCGAAGCTCTTGATCGAAGCCCCAGTAAACGGCGGCCGTAACTATAACGGTCCTAAGGTAGCGAAATTCCTTGTCGGGTAAGTTCCGACCTGCACGAATGGCATAATGATGGGGGCGCTGTCTCCAGCAGAGACTCAGTGAAATCGAATTCGCCGTGAAGATGCGGTGTACCCGCGGCTAGACGGAAAGACCCCGTGAACCTTTACTGCAGCTTGACATTGAACTTTGATCTTACTTGTGTAGGATAGGTGGGAGGCTTTGAAGTCGCGACGCTAGTTGCGATGGAGCCGTCCTTGAAATACCACCCTGGTAATATTGAGGTTCTAACTCTGTCCCGTTATCCGGGACGAGGACCATGTCTGGTGGGTAGTTTGACTGGGGCGGTCTCCTCCTAAAGAGTAACGGAGGAGTACGAAGGTGCGCTCAGCGTGGTCGGAAATCACGCGTAGAGTATAAAGGCAAAAGCGCGCTTAACTGCGAGACCCACAAGTCGAGCAGGTACGAAAGTAGGTCTTAGTGATCCGGTGGTTCTGTATGGAAGGGCCATCGCTCAACGGATAAAAGGTACTCTGGGGATAACAGGCTGATACCGCCCAAGAGTTCATATCGACGGCGGTGTTTGGCACCTCGATGTCGGCTCATCTCATCCTGGGGCTGAAGCAGGTCCCAAGGGTATGGCTGTTCGCCATTTAAAGAGGTACGCGAGCTGGGTTTAGAACGTCGTGAGACAGTTCGGTCCCTATCTACCGTGGGCGTTGGAAATTTGAGAGGATCTGCTCCTAGTACGAGAGGACCAGAGTGGACGAACCTCTGGTGTACCGGTTGTCACGCCAGTGGCATCGCCGGGTAGCTATGTTCGGAAGGGATAACCGCTGAAAGCATCTAAGCGGGAAGCCTACCTCAAGATAAGATTTCCCCGAGACTTTATGTCTCCTAAAGAGCCGTTGAAGACTACGACGTTGATAGGTTGGATGTGGAAGCATAGTGATATGTGAAGCTGACCAATACTAATTGCTCGTGAGGCTTGACTATACAACACCCAAACAGTTGTTGTATAAAAGCTCGATTGATTCGATATTAAACAAAGTGACTTGATTTAGTTACGCTAAACGAACAAACTACTGCAACTCAGATATATCTGTTAATGAACGATGTTCAAAGCACTGCTTTGAACAGAGTGCAAGATTTGAAGAAAGCTAAGGCAGCCATAAGACCTCAGTAAGTAATCATACCAGTTGTGCTGGCGACCATAGCAAGAGTGAACCACCTGATCCCTTCCCGAACTCAGAAGTGAAACCTCTTAGCGCTGATGGTAGTGTGGGGTTACCCATGTGAGAGTAAGTCATCGCCAGCTCATTATTCGAAATCCCCCTCCGCCAAGGCAGAGGGGGATTTTTTTATGCGCAAATTTAAGTATTTCAACAATTATTAGTCGCGAAAGACTAGAAATTTAAAATCCAATTTGTATGTTTTTTGGTAAATCTGTGTTATAAAAAATAAAACGGCATAAAAATTGCTTATAAAACGGGATTTTCTATTAAGGGGGGTAACAATGAGATTATCAGTGGGTATAAAAATTGCGAACTCGCTGTCATTAACTCCACAATTACAGCAGGCAATTCGGCTATTACAACTTTCAAGTCTGGAATTG
The DNA here is from genome assembly GCF_015602705.1 of Acinetobacter lwoffii. NCBI lineage: Bacteria > Pseudomonadati > Pseudomonadota > Gammaproteobacteria > Moraxellales > Moraxellaceae > Acinetobacter > Acinetobacter lwoffii. Next base: position 2,399,229 of record NZ_CP059081.1, on the reverse strand, counting down.
GAACAAGAAGTTCAGTTGCAACTTGATAGTAATCCTCTATTAGAAAAAGTTGAAGAGCAAATTACCCTTGAAAGCTTATCTACAATTGAGTCAAATAATGAAAATCAAGATCTAACTAATCAACTTAATGCCGATCATCTGCCTGATGACTTACCTGTAGATACCGATTGGGATGATGTCTATACCCATCAACCTACAAGTCTGGGGGCAGCCGAGTTCGAAGAGCGTGAAGATAATCGTCAAGGGCATCAGAGCCTGCAAGAATATATGCTAGAACAAATTAATCTGCTGAATTTTTCACAGGTTGATAAATTAATCGCTTATTGCATAGTCGATTCTTTGGACGACAAAGGTTTTTTAGATGCTGAGTTGAGTGAAATTACTGCATCAGTACAACATTTACTCTCTTCTATGGGGTCTGAAGAAGAAATTGAAGATGATGAGGTTGCCGTTGTATTAAAGCATATCCAGCGTTTGGATCCGGTAGGTGTAGGTTCTAGAAGCTTGGCAGAATGCCTATTGGTTCAACTTGATAATTTACCTGCGTCAACCCCTTGCCGAAATGATGCGATCAAACTTCTGCAACATTATGAATTGTTAATTACCAATGAGCTTCCTAAGCTGATCAAACAGACTGGCTTAAATCCAGAACAGTTGCGCTGTGCTGTAGATTTGCTAAAAACCTTAAAACCGCATCCAGGTCTGGAATTTGAAAACAAGGAATCGGATTATCAGGTGCCAGATGTTGTGGTGATGAAAAAGAATAACTGCTGGCAAGTCAATTTAAACTCGGATGTACTGCCAAAGTTACGCGTCAATTCTTTTTATGCCAAAATGATTCGTCGTGCAGATCAAAGCGATGATAATCAGTACCTGCGTAATCAGATGCTGGAAGCGAAGAACTTTATCAAAAGTATCGATGAACGGCATAAAACATTATTGAAAGTCGCAACTTGTATTGTGGAACATCAAAAAATGTTCTTGGAAATTGGGGCGGAAGGCATGAAACCTCTGGTTTTAAGAGATATTGCCGAAGAAGTTGAATTGCATGAATCTACAGTTTCGCGCGTAACCACCAATAAATATATGCTGACCCCACGTGGATTGTTCGAGTTGAAATATTTCTTCTCGAGTCATGTCGGGACTACTTCAGGTGGTGAAGCATCTTCTACTGCTATTCGTGCCAAAATCAAAAAACTGATTTCCGAAGAAAATGCCCGTAAGCCTCTGTCTGATAATGCAATTGCCAATATGTTAAAAGATGAAGGCATTGATGTGGCACGACGTACGGTGGCGAAATATCGTGAATCGTTACATATTCCTTCATCTTCTGAGCGAAAAGTCTTGATCTAAAATTTGAAATCTGGCTATTCTAGAGATTCATTATGACAACATAATGAATCTTTTTTCTTTTGAGGATCAGTAAGATTGATTTGATTCAGGACTTAAAATACGGATATTTTATTTATAAGTTACTGTATTTAAATTATTTTATATTGAGACTCTTCTAATCCTAACGAAGGTGAGGGATAGAACTATGCAAATAACAATTCGTGGACATCATTTATCGATTACGCCAGCTATTGAAGAAAGTATAAAAACCAAGTTTTCACAGATGACGAAGCACCTAGATCAGGTGAATAGTATGCAAGTGAAACTCTCGAAAGATCATCAAATTGATAAACGCTCTAGAAAGGGCAGTAGTAATCATATCGCAGAGGCTATTATCCGATTACCGGGCATTGAATTTTTTGCTCACGCCACCGCAGATGATATGTATACCTCAATTAAAATATTGACCGAAAAATTGAAACGGCAGATTGATCGATACCGGGAAATGCATTTACAGCAGCATCCTTTAGCTCTATAAAGGACAAATGATGAAAAAGAGGTTTTAAAAGCCTCTTTTTTTTATATATATAATGTATGGATCCATGAATTATTTTTGCTATTTATAGTAAAATGGCTCGTTTTACACCCTTAGTCCTATAAGAGGTCTTGTGATGAATAATGAACAGCTCGCTGAAATTTTAGAAGCCGCTTTTCCAGAGGCGGATGTTGCTGTGAGTGGTCAGGGCGGAAAATTTGATCTCCGTATTGTGGATGATCAATTTGAAGGTAAGCGTCCAGTTGCACGCCAACAAGCTGTTTATGCTCCTCTCAATGCCCATATTGCCAGTGGTGCAGTTCACGCAGTAACGATTCGCGCGATGACAAAAGAAGAATGGCGCAAAGCAAGCTTATTTGGAGCTTAATCATTTAATGGATAAATTTTTAATTCAGGGCGGTATCAAGCTCGAAGGTGAAGTGCGCATTTCTGGTGCAAAGAATGCAGCACTTCCATTATTGGCAGCAATGATTCTTGCTGATACCCCGATTACGCTCAGAAATGTTCCTAATCTAAAAGATGTCAATACGTTGGTGAAGCTGATTGCTGGTCTTGGGATCACCATGACTTATGAAGGCGATACGGTTGTTGCTGATACTTCTACATTAGATAACCAGTTCGCACCGTATGAGCTCGTAAAAACTATGCGTGCTTCTATTTTGGTGCTTGGTCCATTATTGGCGCGCTATGGCAGTGCAAAAGTGTCTTTACCAGGCGGTTGTGCGATTGGTTCCCGTCCTGTCGATCAGCATTTGAAAGCTTTAGAAGCTTTAGGCGCCGAGATTGAAGTCGAAGCCGGTTATGTACATGCCAAAGTCGATGGTCGCCTGAAAGGTGGCGAAGTTGTCTTTGATATGGTGACTGTGGGTGGGACAGAAAATATTCTGATGGCTGCCGTGTTGGCCGATGGTGTGACCACGATTCGCAATGCAGCACGTGAACCTGAGATCACTGATCTTGCGCAAATGCTGATCAAGATGGGTGCCAAGATTGAAGGTCTAGATACCGATACTTTAATTGTGACCGGTGTCGAACGTCTGCATGGCTGTGAATATGCGGTTGTTGCTGACCGGATTGAAACCGGTTCATATCTGGCAGCAGCAGCGATCACTGGCGGTCGTATCAAAACCACGCATACTGATCCGTCCCTGATGGAAGCGGTGCTGGACAAGTTTGAAGAAATGGGCGCAGAAGTGACCCGTGGTGACGACTGGATTGAACTGGATATGCTGGGTAAACGTCCGAAAGCTGTCAGCTTCCAAACCTTACCACATCCAGAATTTCCAACCGATATGCAAGCCCAGATTATGGCTGTGAATGCCATTGCTCAAGGCTTTGCGACAATTTCTGAAACGATTTTTGAAAACCGTTTCATGCATGTTCCTGAATTGGCACGTATGGGTGCCAATATTCAGGTAGAAGGTAATGATGCTGTGGTAACGGGTGTAGAAAAACTTTCTGCCGCACCCGTAATGGCAACAGATTTACGTGCTTCGTTCTCTTTGGTGCTGGCAGCACTTGCCGCTGAAGGTGAAACGCTGATTGACCGCATTTATCATATTGACCGCGGTTATGAAGATGTAGAAGCAAAGTTACAAAGTTTAGGTGCCCAAATTAAGCGAGTAAATTAATGAGCGATATGAGAAACGATGATCCAAACTTTGACGTAATGGGCAATTTTGATCATGGTTTAACTTTGGCATTAAGTAAGGGGCGTATCTTAAAAGAGACTTTACCTTTGCTAGAAACAGCAGGGATTAATCTTTTAGAAGATCCTGATAAATCTCGTAAATTGATTTTCCCGACCACGCATAAACAGGTTCGTATTCTAATTTTACGTGCTTCAGATGTACCGACTTATGTTGAAAATGGTGCAGCCGATATTGGTGTGGCCGGTAAAGATGTATTGATGGAACATGGCGCGCAAAACGTCTATGAACCATTGGACCTGAAAATTGCGGTATGTAAATTGATGACCGCCGGTAAGGTGGGGATGCAACGTCCTAAAGGTCGTTTAAAAATTGCGACCAAGTACGTGAATTTGACCCGTCAATACTATGCCAGCTTGGGTGAGCAAGTGGATGTGATCAAGCTGTATGGCTCCATGGAACTTGCACCATTAGTTGGTCTGGGCGATTACATCGTCGATGTCGTAGATACAGGCAATACCTTGCGTGCCAATGGTTTAGAGCCACTTGAAGAAATTTGCAAAGTGTCTTCGCGTTTAATCGTGAATAAAGCCAGCTTCAAGCGTAAGCAAGCATTATTAAATCCGATTTTGGCTCAACTGGAACAAGCGGTTGAAGCACGTGAAAAGGCCAAACATGCTTAAGCTTGTTGTTTAAAAAAGCCGTCCTTTCAGGGCGGTTTTTTTATTCGATTGAACATAAATACGATGTAAATTCTTTCATCAATTTTACCAAAAGTTATTTCCAATAAAACTCATAGGGCTAGAGCACTATAGCTGCCGACAAAAGTCTGGAAAACAGGTAAACTAAAGCCTTCGAATTCAAACCTGATGGGTAAATTGATGCGACGTTTATCGACCCAAGATCAAAACTTCAAGCAAGCATTTGCTGACTTGTTGGCTTTTGAAACTGTTAATGATCCTGAACTTTTAAAAACCGTAGATCAAATTATTGCTGATGTTCGTCAGCATGGTGATGCTCAAGTTCTTAAACTCACTCAACAGTTCGATCGACATCCGGCGCATCAATTTTCAGATTTAGAGTTAAGCCAAGAGCAACTAAAAGCTGCCTTCGAGGGTCTAACAACTGAAGTGCGCGAAGCCTTAGAACTTGCTGCATCACGCGTGCGTGAATTTCACCAGGCACAAAAACAGGACGGCTGGACCTATGTCGATGCTTTGGGGAATACGCTCGGTCAGAAAGTGACCCCACTGGATCGTGTCGGGATTTATGTACCGGGTGGTCTGGCATCTTATCCATCTTCAGTATTGATGAATGCAGTGCCTGCACATGTGGCGGGTGTTCCTGAAATTATTATGGTAGTGCCTGCGCCGAATGGTGATTTAAACCCATTGGTACTGGCGGCTGCATATCTGGCAGGCGTAACGCGTGTCTTTACAATTGGTGGCGCGCAAGCGGTTGCGGCATTGGCTTATGGTACAGAAACTGTCCCAGCAGTAGATAAAATTACCGGCCCAGGCAACCGTTTTGTTGCTGCAGCAAAACGTGCAGTGTTTGGTCAGGTCGGCATCGACATGATTGCAGGGCCTTCTGAAATTCTGGTATATGCCGAAGGCCAAAATAATGCTGAATGGCTGGCGATGGATTTGCTTTCGCAAGCTGAGCATGACACTGTGGCACAGGCTATTTTCATCACACCAGATGAACAGTTGCTGAATGATGTTGAGCAGGCGATTGAAATGCATCTAGCAACATTACCGAAGGCAGAAATTTCCCGTACTTCGATTGCCAATCGTGGTGCTTTGGTCTTGGTGAAAGACCGTCAAGAAGCGTCAGATTTGATTAATCAGGTGGCACCTGAGCATCTGATGTTGTGTTTAGATGATGCAGAAGCAATGTCTGATAGCATTCGTCATGCAGGTGCGATCTTTATGGGGCGTTATACGCCTGAAGCCATTGGTGATTACTGTGCTGGTCCAAACCACGTCTTGCCGACTTCAGGTACTGCGCGTTTTTCATCGCCACTTGGTGTCTATGATTTCCAGAAGCGCTCAAGCCTGATTATGTGCTCACAAGAAGGTGTAAAAACTTTAGCAAAAACTGCGGATATCTTGGCGCAACAGGAAAACCTAGATGCACATGCACGTTCTGCACGTTATCGTTATCAACCATAAATAGCATTACCACCTCTCCCTGACCCTCTCTTAAAAGGAGAGGAGAATTTAAACCACAAAAATCTTGTGTCTTTATTAATGAAAATTCCTCTCTTGCGCCATATATGGCTCAGGGAGAGGTTAGGAGAGGGTTTAAAGAGAATACAAAATGAATATCACAACAGAACAAATGCGTTTTTGGAGTCCTGAAGTACGTGAATTAGAACCGTATACGCCAGGCGAACAACCGAAAATCCAGAATATTTTAAAACTTAATACCAATGAAAATCCGTATCCACCATCCCCCAAAGTGGTAGAAGCGGTTCAAAAGGTACTTGCGAATTCGGCGGATGTGTTGCGTCTCTATCCAGACCCGGATGCATCAAAGCTAAAACAGGCAATCGCTAAACAGCAACATGTACCTGTTGAAACCGTCTTTGTCGGCAATGGCTCAGATGAAGTTTTGGCACATATCTTTAAAGCATTTTTTGTTCAAGAACAGCCTGTGCTTTATCCAGACATTACTTATAGTTTCTATCCGGTTTATAGTCAGTTTTTTGGCGTCAAAACCAAAATCTTGCCACTCAATGATGACTTTGAAATTGTGGTAGATGACTATAAGCAAGCCAATGGTGGCATCATCATTACCAATCCAAATGCGCCAACCAGTATTGATCTGGGCTTGGCGGCGATTGAGGAAATTTTGCAAGCCAATCCGGATTCAGTGGTGGTGATTGATGAAGCCTATGTCGACTTCGGTGCCGAATCAGCAGTCAAGCTGGTTGAAAAATATGAAAATTTAGTCGTATGTCAAACTACTTCGAAGTCACGTTCTCTTGCAGGGTTACGTGTTGGTTTCGCGATTGCTCAGCCACATTTGATTGCAGCACTTGAAGCAGTCAAAAACAGCTTTAACTCTTATCCGATGGACCGTTTTGCGATTGCTGCAGCGGTCGCTTCATTTGAAGATCAGGCCTACTTTGAAGCACAGAATCAGAAAGTTATTGCCAGCCGTGAAAAGTTGGTGTTTCAACTAAATGAGCTTGGTTTTAAAATTTTACCATCGAGTGCCAACTTTATTTTTGCCTCATTGCCATCTAAGGATGCAGGCGAACTTGCAAGTGAGTTGCGTGAACGTGGCATTATCGTGCGTTATTTTAACAAGCCACGTATTAACCAGTTCTTAAGAATTACCATTGGTACAGATGAGCAAAATCAGCGTTTAGTCGATACGCTAAAAAATGAGATTTTGGTGTGATTAAAATCCCTCCTAGCTTCTCTTTGAAAAGGGAGGAGTTCCCTCTTTGAGTAAAGGAAGGTTAGGGTGGATTTGTAGAAAAAAGCGAATCAAATGATTCGCTTTTTTATTTATTCAGGCTGATACCAGCTATTTAACAGATCCAGCATCGCTGAAACTTTATCAAAACATTCCTGATATTCCGCATTACAATCCGAAGAAATGGTAATGCCACCACCGGCCCATAAAGAAACATCTTCTTGATATTTCTGAATAGAACGAATCAGAATGTTCCAGGAACCGGTACCATCAAAATTAAAATAACCCATTGAACCGCAATAAGCACCACGTGCTGCACCTTCCAATTCAGCAATAATCTGCATCGCCCGGATTTTAGGTGCGCCCGTAATTGAGCCACCTGGTAGGGCTGACATTAATACCTCGAAAGGATTCACACCTGCTTTTAAGGTCGCTTCTACTTCGCTCACCATATGATGCACTTGATTAAAACTTTCGATATTAAATAATTTGGGGGTTTTAACCGAGCCTGTTTCTGCATAAACACTTAAATCATTACGTAATAAATCCACAATCATGACATTTTCTGCTTGATCTTTTTCCGATGCTTTTAAGGTTTGTTTAGATTGTTCATCCAGCACTGGATCTGTATAGCGTGGCATGGTGCCTTTAATTGGTTTGGTGATAATTTTCCGATTTTTTTCGAAGTCAATAAATAACTCGGGTGAGCAGCTGAGTAATTCAAAATCACCAATACGCAAATAACCGGCATAGGGCGCTTCGGTTAATGTCCAGAATGCTTGGGCAGTTGCTAAGAGGGAGCCTTGGGCACGACCTTTAAACTCTTGGGTCAGATTAATCTGATAGCAGTCACCTGCAACAATATAGTCCTGAATTTTCTGAAAAGCCTGAGTATAAACAGATTTAGTCCAGCGTGAGATACAAGGATTTTTTAAATGAAATGTCGAGTGAATTTTATCTTGATTAAGTAAGTTCTGAATATGATTGAAAATTTGTTCTGCCTGTGGATCATCACTATAGAACATCCAGCCATCAGAGATTGGTTTAATGTAGGAAGGAAATTGACCAATAAATAAACCAGGTTGAGGACGGTCTGGATACTGAATATATTGTTGAGCCGCATAATCGTAGCCGATAAAGCCAACATAGCCTCCATGAAAGCCATTCTCTTGAGGAGTTTTTAATGCATTAATCACTAAATTAAATTCAGATGGGCTGGGTTGATACTGTTCAATCCCTATTCTTTTAAAAGACTGAATTTGTGATGTCTGCGCAACAAAATATTCTTGAGCGCAGCAGGCAATAAAAGGCCGACCATTATTATTTAAATACACTAGATGATTCAATGTCTTCAATGCGGATAATAGATCTGTAACCAGACGTGATTCAAACTTTAAGGGACGATGATAGAGAGCTTCGGTCATTCAGTTATAGAGAGTTCGATATGACTCACTATTTTATATCAAGAAGTCAGGAAAATATTTTTAAATCATGAAATACCGTTTATCGGTAAGCGACAGATTGCGACCAACAACAGTTGATCAAAAACTGACTCGACGCTACTTTAAGTGGGCTAGCAAATTACTCAAGGAAAGATGCTTAAGCTGTCAGAAAATAAAAAATACAGCCTAAACACTGAGTAATTCACAACCAAAAAAAATAGTACTCTTGGGAGAGTAAACAATGAAAAAATTTACAAAATTAGTTTTAGCGACTTCAGTTGCATTTAGTGCCAATGCGATGGCGATGCAAGCAATGGATGATGCATCTCTAAGCGAAACAACGGGTCAAGACGGTTTGACAATTGGTATCGGCATCTCGAAAATTGCTATTGAAAAATTATTTATCCATGATAATGACGGTTTGAAAGATGGTTATAATTTAGTTAATCCAACTACTGGGGCCTCAACTCCTCAAACTGCAGCCGCAGGTTCGATCGTGATTCGTGGTACTAGTGATACGGCTATTACAGATGCTGATCGTGTAAATCCTACGACTACGGCACACCATGGTGTATTAATCGGTGCCAATTATGACGATAATGGTGCCTATTTACTCGAGTCCCGTAATCTTGCTGACTTGGTGATCGACTCTGATGCAGGTAACGGTAATCCTTTCATTAATGTTGCTGCACAAGTATCGGGCCTTGATATTAAAATTGGCCGAATTGGTGTAACTGCCTCTGGTGCAGCTGATCCAGATTCGATTCGTCGAGGTGGTGCCGGTGTTGTAAATGACATCATTAGTGGTTTAGAAGTTAAAACTGGTGTGATAAATGCCAATATTCAACTGGGTGCTGCTCCACAAGGTGCAATGATCAAGATGAATACTGTAATGGTAGGTGGTTTAGAAATTAACAACCTGGGTATTTTAGATAATTCAACAAAAAATCAACCTGTTGGTCTTTCGGGTTCTAGCCCTGTGATTACACGTGAAGCCGGTGAAATCTTTATTGAAAGTATTAAAATTGCAGATGCGGAATCTAATGATTTAACCATTAGCCAGAATATTTCAGTATTTAATGATGGTTATGTAGGTACTTCTACGGATGTGACAAAAGCAGCGCATGTTCGTATTGTAAGTAATGATACTGGGGCGAAAGACCAATACATTAAAGGTATTCATTTAGGTAACCGTAGTGCAGCTTCATCTATCGGTGACATGGAAGTACAGGGGTTACAAACCTTCTACTCTAGAACTCCTGGTAGTTATACAAAAGGTGCAATTATTACTATTTCAGGTCACTAATCTTTATTTTAAAAAAAAGCGCGTGTTTACACGCGCTTTTTTATGACTATATCACTTATCTAAAAAATAAAAAAAATACTGTATTTTTTTGAAAAAGCAGGTATCTTTCTAGTTACAGGGAAGTAGAGTGAATGCTCTATAAAAAGAAAAATAGGCACATTATGCCCATTATAAGAAAAGTTAATAATTATGTTAGAGATCGCGTTGGGCTCGGCATTGATGTATTACGCTGCCAAAGAAGCTCTGGATATCAAAAAACAGCCGAATGGTGCTGTTCACTATACTGAAGTTCTTGATTCAAGAAATGACTCTTTTGTGCGTATGCACCGTGAAGCTGTGGAAGTAAAACCGGCACTTCTGGATCAGTTTCAGGGCATTGTACGTCAAGCTTATGATTATAGTTGTGGTTCAGCAGCACTTACGACCCTCCTCAATGGTTATGTCGGTACGCAGCTGGATGAGCAGCAAGTCATGAGTGGGCTGATGAAATTCGGTGAAACGGATAAAATTGTTGAACGCCGTAGTTTTTCTCTGCTTGATATGAAGCGCTTTGTTTCAGCCTTAGGGTTGGAAAGTGGAGGCTATCGAGGGGAGTTCAAAGATTTAGTCAATCAAGATCAGCCTGCCATTGTTCCGATTTCCTATGCAGGATTTAAGCATTTTGTAGTTTATAAAGGTTATAAAAATGGCCGGGTTTATGTTGCAGATCCGGCACTTGGTAATATCAGTTTTGAGGAACGGCGTTTTCAGGATATTTGGGAAAATAACACTTTGTTCCTGATTAATGTACCTGAGCAATATCGCAAAAATTTTCTAGCATTAAAAGAATCAGATATGCGTCATGTAGAAGATGCTACGATTAATCGCTATGCCTTGGTTGACATGCAGTATCCACAATTTTATATGGACAAAATTGCTGATAAAGCTTCTACGATCCGTATGGACCGTAATCGTAATACAGAGTCAGAAAAATTTGGGGAATATCAACATAACTTCCTGAGACTGTATTACAAGAATAAATAAAATGAAAAACAGTAATAAAAATTAAAATGGTGAAATGGATATGAACAGTAAATGGATGAACAAGACGTTCTTGGCACTGAGCATTCAAATGGTAATGGGCGTTGCATTTGCTGCAGAAGAACCAGCACTAGGTGAATACGAAACGGTTGATGAGGAAGTTGTCGTTGAAACTGCTGCATCTGTACCGGCTCAAACCGGGCAGGTCGAAACGCAGGCTGCAGAAGAGTCAGAACTAGGTGAATATGAAGCAGTTGAAGAGGCGGTCGTTAAAACAGCATCACCTGTAGAGACTCAGGCTGGCCAAGTCGTAGATGCATCTCAAGCTTTACAGCAACAAGAAGGAGATGCTACTCAGGCAGCTAATCTGGAAGAAGTATTTACGTCAAATGAACGCCAATACTCTCTGATAAAACAAGGCGAAATTTCATCATATTACGATATTGATTATACCTATTATCGAGACACTCAACTTGATATAGAAATGGCTCAGGGCCAATTGTATCAACTACGTGTTCAAGAAAATGCAACACATAGTATGACCAATACTTTCACTTTCCAATATGGCGTGAAAGATAACCTGACCTTGACTGCATCCTTACCTTTAGTGGCCAAAACTGACTTGTTAAAAGATACGTCTACTGCAGGTTTGGGCGATATTAGTTTGGGTGCTCGCTGGGAACCCTTTCCACTAAAAGCGGGTCGTCTGCCTCTGATTTTATTTGCAAATTTGTCGACTAAAACGGGTGATAGTCCTTATGAAATTAATGCCGCGACAGATCTAGCAGCAGGAAAGGGTTATTACTCTGCTGGAGTAGGTGCTAGTACGCGTAAATACATTGATCCAGTCGTGCTGTTTGCATCAGTTTCTGCGAACTATGGTTTTAAAGAATCAGGCCTAAATCAGCGTCGAGGTAGCCGAATTATTGAGGAGTTTGAACCTGGTGTTAGTGGAGGCTTTGCCTTTGGTTTCGCATATTCATTTAACTATGACGTTTCGATGACCATGTCCTATCAGCAAAGCTTTAATACCGGTGCGGAATTTAGCTATAACACGGGTGAAAGTTATTCTGCTGCGGATCAGACCAGTTCTACCTTTGCAATTTCCTTAGGTGTGCGAGTCTCTCCAGAAACCATTGTTAATGGTACCGTTGGCCTAGGGCTGACCGAAGATGCACCGGATGTTTCGTTGGGACTGTCATTCCCACTTGATATTTTAGGTTTTGGTAAAAAAATTAGTTAATAGGGGGTGTCGTATGAAAAACATTCGACTTAGCCCGTTATTAACAGGAATTATTCTTGCGGGCTGTTCAAGTTATACCTTTGCACAATTGGGAACCAACCTTTCAGTTGATTTACGTGCACTATCCATGGGGAATGCTGTCACTGCAGATCCTCCAGGGGTCAATGCGGTCCACTTTAACCCGGCTGCACTGACTAAAATTAATGGGCTGCAAACCGAACAGCAAATCATTGTGGCTAATTTTGATATCCAGCGTGAGTTTTCAGTACCCGCCGGATATAACGTATTTGGCTATTCTGATGATCCTATTGTCTGTAATGACGGTCCTGAAGTTTCATCTGATTTGTGTACCGATTTTAAAGGGTCGGTCAAAGGTGATGTGGAATATGTCAGCCTTTATGTCCCTTTTTTGAAAAAAATGGTGGATTTAGGGGAAGGCCTTCCTTTGACTGCACCGACCATGGGGATTGCATACAACCCACCTGGATCTAAAGCCACGTATGCGACTGCTGTTTATGCTCCTCTCATGGCAGGTTTTGGTCATGAAGATGGTAACCCGGCAAACTTTATGGGGCAGCAGGTTGCTTTAGAGCGGATTACCTATCTGTCACCATCCATCGGTTATGAGGTTAATGACCAGCTGTCGATTGGTGCTTCTATCGGGATGTCTTATCAAGCCATTGGGATGAAAACGGACTTGCGTTTCCCGAATGAGTTGATCGGGATGTTGCGTATGATCGACGAAGTCGTGTGTACGCCGTTTAAAGAAAATTCCGATATTATTACAGATATTCTTTTGCTCGGGATCTGTAATGCAGATGAGGGGATGAACCCATTTGGCAAGTTTGGTCAAATGCAACTGGAGCTTGAGCAAAACTTAAGTCCAAGCTATAACCTGGGAATATTGTGGGAACCGCGTGAAGACTTTAGTTTTGGTATGGTGTACCAAAGTGCTGCGAAAATGCGCTTAAAAGGTAAATATCATATTGATAATGCCAAAGCTCCTCAGGAAATGATCAAAGGTTTAATGACCTCGCCGACCGGCCAGATTTTGGCTGCAATTCTTGGATTTCCTACTTACATACCATCGAGTGAATCTGGTCTAGTGTCGCAGGATTTTGAATATCCGGCGCATTTTCAGGCAGGTATCAAATATAAAGTGATGCCAGATTTGCAAGTGAATTTTGATATTGGCTGGACAGATTACAAGGTCTGGGACGAATTTAAGTTCGAATTTGATCGTACTATTTCAGCCCTAAAAATTGCCAAAATTTTGTCTGCCAATGTCACTGACTCAACCTTGGCTTTACCGATGGGATTTGAATCGCCGTGGAACTTCGGTATCGGGATGGAGTATTCCGCTACAGACCGTTTGAAGCTTCGGGCAGGTTATGAACCACGGACCAGTGCTATTCCAAAAAATAAGCGTAATACCATGGTACCGATTAATGGTGCACAGTTATTTGGTTTAGGTGTTGGTTACCGTTTTGATGCTGATACTGATCTGGATCTATCGATTGGTTTCTTGCGCAGCAAAGATCAGATTCCAGCAAATACCAGTAGTTTAGCCAACCAGACTGGAGTAAATAACCTGTTATTAAACCCATATGCAGGTTTAAACGTAAAAACAGATACCAAAATTACTATTTTAGGCTTGAACTATCGCACTCGTTGGTAAGGAAAAAATGATCAAGACAGGGAACGTTGGATTGACAGCGGTACTGGCATTAAGTCTGGTATCCGTGTCTTTTTATACAAGCGCTAAAGAATTTATTACGATTATTGGTCCGGATGGGCGACCATTAGTCGTACCACGTAATAATGCAGAGAAAAAAACTGAAGACAAATCTCGATTGTTGAAAAAAGTAGAAACTGCAATAGTTCAGTCCACACCTGTGAAGCAAAACTTAGAAAAAGTGCCCGTCGTAGAAAATGGACAAGTTAAACCTAAGCATGACCATAATATGGTTGTACAACCAGTACAACCAGTACAACCAGTACAACCAGTACAACCAGTACAACCAGTACAACCAGTACAACCAGTACAACCAGTACAACCAGTACAATTGCATATTGCGCAAGAAAAGCTTCAGTCTAAACCACAATTAAAACCCAAATCTCAAACCTCTGATACCGGAGCTGGATCTTCTGTTGCTACCATACAAAAACCGGGATTTAGCCAGGTTGAAGGCATTGAATATGTAGATAGTGAGTATCTGGAAAATAAAGAATTTAATTTGGAAGGCAAAAAACGTTTCTATAGCATGCCCGAAGGAGTCGTCGATAAAAACATTGGAACTACTCGGATCCAGACAATTGAACGTGAAAAAGGGGTGGGACAATCCGTATTAAAATCCTTGTTTCAAACGCCAGAAGTAGATTCCGGTCCTGTGGTACTGGCTCAAAGTTATTATCGTATTTCACAGTCGGAGACCATCGATAGCTTGGGCAAGCAGTGTTTTAATGATAAGAAAATTAAAAAAGCGAAAGAAATCAGCCTTAAAAAAGCAGTTAACCTGTGGCCTCGCGTACCTCTTAAAGCAGACGAATTTGATTTTGAAGTGGTAAAGCTTCAATCCGATATCCAGAATATTCAGATCAACTCTTATGCCTCTAGCCAGAAAAATCCAACGTATTATTGGCCTTTTGTTGTGTTTTTAGACAGTCATGGTTGTGTGCTTGAAGGAGCGGGCGGTTTTAAAAATCAGGAAGGTCAGGCGAATATTATTCAACATGAGCGTATCGAAGGGGTTCTCCATATTCCGGCACAAACTGAATATGTATTATTGACGCCTTTGGCCTCCGCGATAGATATTGAAGATAAGATGCTGACAAATCATGGACAACTAAAATTAGTCGCCATTCGATAAGGACTATTCGAGTACAAAAAGATGAAAAATAAAATATTATTTCCATTTGCTTTAACCACACTTTTAACGGCACTGAGCGGGTGTGGTGGGGAAAGTGCCAATGTCATTCCAGAAAAAAACGATGAAGCCACGACCAATGGTACTTGTACCCCAGGTACAACTAACTGTGTGGAATGGGGGCTGGAATATCCGCTCGATGGTTTGAACTTTAACTGTAGTAGCGATACAGAAAATACCTTTATTACGTTATTTGATAGTAAAAATGGGGTTGCTTCTGGAACCTGTCAAAAGACGGATAATATTGAGTTTTATATTCAAAGTTTTGCTTCGCGCAAGATTAATTTAGGTCAGATTAAACTCAGCGATTATGCCAGTTTTAGTGCCCAGACCCAGCTGCCGCGTTTAAGTGTAATCGATATTGCAACTGGGATTGCTCGACGTCCGGTAGGTGATTTGGTGCCTAATGATCCTACCGTTCAGGTGGCCATGCGTCTGGTTAAAATTCTGCAAGCTTTGGCGTTAGAAGAAGGGCGTATTATTAATCCATCTGATGTACAACCTTTGTATATTACTGAAGAGATGCGTAAAGACCTGGCGAAAACCAGTGAGAATATCAATCTGATGGATGCCGATTTGGCGACCAAAATTAAAGATTTTGTTGATATCAGCACAATTTCGGATGAGGTGGCTTTTGCCACTGTTAAAAAACTGGTAACGATTGCCAACGCAGCCGTGTATCAGCCAGAATTTTCATTATTCTCAACTTCAGGCGTAATTGGTAGTAACCTGACCGGTTCGGATGGACTAGTGGGCTGTAATCAAAACCCTTGTGATATTAAAAATAAGAATACTAAATATTTATTTGGCCATTTTATGCTGATTACCGATCGCCAGGGCTATACCTTTGGCAGTGGCTTACAATGGCGTGATACCCAGTTAACATTGGCTAAAGAAAATTTATCTTCCTTAGGGGGGATTAATGCTCAACTTATCCGTAAGGTGAAACCGGTACAAATGACCGCTGATCCGCAAAGTTCATGGATTCATCCAACCAGTAAAACCATTAACACGCCTTACCGCTTGAATGTTGCAAATAATGCGACTCCGCTTGAGTTGTATCAAGGCAGATTATTGAATGATTATGTGATCGCGGGTAAAGAAGCTTTCTATAAGGTGGTGACTGACAAAAAATCGCTGGATACTTCCGATCAAGCCAACTTGGGGTTATGGCGTTTGCAGGCCGATGGTGAAAACTATACAGGAAGCATTGATCTCTATAAGATTTTCCCGATTAGTTATCTGGATCGTCAGGTCTTTAAAACAGCGCAGAACGTCGCAGATGGAGAGAAATACATTTTCCCAATGTATGCCAATCTGGAATTTAAATTTACAGATACCACTGTCAGCCCAATTACTTTAGGAATTGTAATTGACAGTAATGGTGATGTACGCACCAATATGCAATCTTCCAGCAATTTCGCGACTGATCCGGTGAATGGCTGTCAAGGCGATGTGTTGGCAGATACGCTCTTAGATCATCAAGGCATACCACAATATCGCCTTGGAACTTTGGGACGTGCATTTGTCGCTGATAAAGCGGTTTCCATGCGCCTGATTTTGGCCAATGAAAAGTTTGGTAATATCAATGGCGCATTGGTAGGGGTAGACTCACGCATCCAGTCTTCACCGGATTCTAGGGATTCGATTGTGATCGGTGGTGCGCTGCTCAATTTGTCTAATGTGTTGGATACTAATGTGGGCCAGAATGGGCGTGTAACTTTCCTGAATTCGGCAGGGGATGGGGTACAATGGGCCAATACCTATGCGAGTTTTCAAAAAGTTTATAATAATAACAATGAGGGTGAAACACCGGCAGATATTAGCCTGGCAAAATTAAACGGTGGTTCGGTTGAGTTTAAACTCGCGGATTGCTATCAAGTCAAAGCTAAATAATATTCCTTAGAAATAAAAAAAATCCCATCTTAGTATGGGATTTTTTATACAGATTAGATTTAACCCGTGTGGTCTAGACGTGTGCCTAAGGTTTCCAGATGCATTGGGAAAGTGTTGCTTTTACGATCTTCAAAATAATGTCTGAGGGTGTGTTCTACACTCGGGAAGGCTAGTTCGGTCCAGGGAATATCTGCTTCATCAAATAAACGTGTTTCGATGGTCTCTTCACCCGCACCAAATTTTCCATCAATCAGATTGGCTTTAAATAGCACATAAATCTGACCAATACGTGGAATGTTATACATACAGTACAACTGTTCAATGTCTACTTCAGCTTCGGCTTCTTCGCGGGTTTCCCGGGCAGCCCCTTGCTCCATGGTTTCAAACAGTTCCATATAGCCGGCAGGTAAAGTCCATAAGCCATAGCGTGGTTCAATGGCACGACGGCACAACAGTACTTTGTTTTCGAACAGGACTAAAGTGCCACAAATCACTTTCGGATTAATATAATGAATAGAGCCGCATGAATCACATACGCTGCGAATTTGCTGATCGCCCAAAGGAATTTTAGCAGTGGTTTTATGTCCACAATTCACACAGAAGTTCATATTCATCATCAATGATAAAAGTATGCTCAGGATAACTGAAAAAGCAAAATTTGGCATCATTTCTCTCCCGCCCCGGCTAAAATCAGCTATGATGAAATTATGATCATCGTCAGGGTTGAAAGAATGGATGCATGTGAATTGACACAAAGGTTGCAGCAACGCTTACGTTTTTCCAGGCGTATCCGATCTGCACATGCTGCCGTGTTGATTGCAATTACAGATGAAGCTGACCCGAAAGTATTGCTGACACGCCGTTCAGCTTATTTGAATAATCATGCCGGAGAAGTCTCATTTCCGGGTGGCAAGCGCGATCCGCAAGATACCAGTAATATTGTGGTGGCTTTAAGGGAAGCCTATGAGGAAACGGCTCTCAATCCTTTTGATGTACATTTAATGGGTGATTTACCGATGCAAAAAGCCCGCAATGGCATGCTGGTCAAACCGATTGTGGGACTGATTCCTCCGCAAGTGAAGCTGATTCCACAACCGACGGAAATCGACCGGATTTTCTTTGCCTCATTGCAGCATTTACTTGAAGTGACGCCCACACCTTATGAAGTTCGCTTTGCTCAGCAATCTTTATATTTTCCGAGTATGCGGATAGAAAATGAAGTGGTTTGGGGCTTGACCGCACGTATGTTGATTTCTTTATTTCAATATGGGCTGGATTATAAAAAAGACTGGCCATTCTTGCTTAATTCTCCAACGTTTAAACGCTCCAAATTTTTTTAACCATTGAATAGGATTTTATCAATGTTGTACAAATTTCAGGGACACTTACCTACCGCTATACATCAGCCCTGGGATGGCTGGGTGGCACCGACGGCCACAGTGATTGGACAAGTTGAGCTTGGACGCCAAGTCAGTGTCTGGTTCGGTGCTATAGTGCGCGCAGATAACAGTAAAATTAAATTGGGTGACTTTAGCAATGTGCAGGAAAATGCAGTGCTGCATACGGATGCCGGCATTGAGATGCAGATCGGTAATTATGTAACGATTGGGCATCAGGCCATGCTACATGGTTGTACCATTGGCGATAACAGCCTGATCGGGATTCAAGCAGTCATTCTAAACAATGCCGTGATTGGCAAGAATTGTATTATTGGTGCCAATGCCTTGATTCCGGAAGGCAAGATCATTCCAGATAATTCAGTGGTGATGGGCTCACCCGGTAAAGTGGTGAAAATGCTGGATGATGACAGTATTCAAAAATTAACAATGAGCGCCATGCATTATGCCGAGCATTTTCAGAAATTTCAGGATTTGGAAGAAGTGCTACTCTAAGGCACTCTTTTATTGATTGAATCATAAGCCTAGATTTTCTAGGCATTTTTGTATCTGTTTCGGGAAAATCTCGCGTAGCGGATATGAGTGGAGTATCATATCCGCGTTTTTTATATTCTCTGAATTAAGGTTGTGCATGAAAGTGCTGGCATTGGAGACTGCCAATGAGCAGTGTTCCGTTTCTGTAATCGATGATACTCAAGAACTATTTTTTCAGCTTGATGCGCGCGCCAAGGCACAAACGCAAACGATTCTCCCGATGATTGAACAAGGTCTGCAAGATCTTGGGCTGGCCATTGCTGATTTGACCGCGATTGCCTTTAGTCGTGGTCCGGGTTCTTTTAGCGGTGTGCGTATTAATGCTGCCGTGACTCAGGCCTTGGCCTGGTCAAATGATGTGCCGGTAATTCCGGTGTCAACTTTGCAGGCTTTGGCACAAGCAGCCTATCGTTTACACGGCCTCAAGGAAGTGTCTGCGGTATTGGATGCCCGCATGAGCGAAGTCTATATCGCGAGCTATCAACTGGATGCACAAGGGATTATGCAACCGGTCGATGAAGAACAACTATTAAGTTATGCAGAAGGCAGCCAAGCTGTGTGCTTTATCCCGGTCGGTTCGGGTGCTGAACTGGTACAAAGCGAAACTTCAATTTATAAAGATGTGCATGCGACTGCACAGGATATTGCCAGCATTGCACGTGCAGCGGCACAAGCAGAAAACTGGGTGAGTGCAGAATTGGCATTACCCGTATATTTACGCGATAACGCGTGGAAAAAAATTCCAGAACAAGGCAAAGCATAATTAATTAGGATAAAGCATGGATCTTTTACTGCTACTCAAAGCGGCCATCATGGGTATTATCGAAGGCATTACTGAGTTTTTGCCTATTTCCAGTACCGGCCATTTGATTTTGGCATCAGAATTAATGAATTTCTGGACCAAGGAAAAGAGTGATGTATTCGTCATCGCGATCCAGATGGGGGCAATTGCTGCCGTTATTTATGAATATTGGGCACGTCTTTGGGGGGCAGCGACCGGGATTGTCAGCGGTGAACCACAAGGTCGCCGTTTAGGCATTGGCCTGATTCTGGCTTCTATTCCGATTATATTGATTGGTCTGACTCTGGGACAAACCGTCAAACAATTACTGTTTAATGATATTGCCATTGCCATTGGTTTGATCGTCGGTGGTTTGATCATTATCTGGATTGAAAAGAATCCACCGCAAGTCCGTGTCCATGAAGTTGAAGAACTCAGCATTAGAGATGCGATCTGGATTGGCCTGATTCAGGTTTTATCCTTAATTCCGGGTACTTCCCGTTCAGGCGCAACCATTATCGGTGCGATGTTCCTCGGTGTGTCCCGTAAGGCAGCGACTGAATTCTCATTTTTCTTGGGTATTCCGGTCATTATCGGCGCTGGCCTGCTGGACCTTTATCAAAGCTATGATGTCTTAAATACGACTGAAGACTGGACCGTGATCGGAGTTGGGCTTCTGGTTTCCTTTATCTCGGCATTGATATTAATCCGTGCGCTGGTCGCTTACGTGGCCAAACGCGACTTTATGATCTTTGCCTGGTATCGTATTGCTTCGGGTCTGCTGATTTTATTATTTGCCTATACAGGTTGGAAATTATGGTAAGCGCGATTCGCTTATATGCCGAATCTGACTATCAAGAGAAAGCACAGCACTTCGAGGCTGTGCTTTCTTCTCGTGGGGTGCAGGTTGAAATTGAAACTGTTGAAAAACTCAATGCACGTTTTTTCCGTTTAAATCCTGAACTGGCCCTTTGTGCCGATGCTGACGGACTCTGGTTATGTGCCAACGGCATGAAGATGCAACCGGACTGGCAGGCGGAAACCGGACGCTTAAAACGCGCATCTTTGAAATCGGAAATGATTGCACGCGCCTGTAATTTAAGTGAAAAACCAAGCTTAGTCGATGCTACCGCGGGTCTGGGGCATGACAGTCTGTTGATGGCACATTTAGGCGCGCAGGTCATCTTGGTTGAACGGCATCCGATTCTGTTTACCTTGCTTGAAGATACGCATACCCGTGCCCAGTCGGATGCATTCCTGAGTCAGGTCGTATCACGGATTCAACTAGTCTTTTCAGATTCAGCCGATTATTTGCAGCAACAGGCCCAGCAGCAACAGATTGTTGATGTGGTTTATCTTGATCCGATGTTTCCGCAGCGTGACCAAAACCAGCAGGCAGTCAAGAAACAGTCGCAAGTGAAAAAACAGATGCAGCTGTTGCATATGTTATTGCCTGAAGATGGTGAAATGGATCTGGGCGACAACTTACTGGAACTGGCACAGAAAATTGGCAAACGTGTTGTGGTCAAACGTCCGCGTCTCGCGGTATTTCTGGCTGGAAAAGAGCCAAATCATCAATGGCAAGGCGATGCTTGTCGCTTTGATGCGTATTTTCAGCATGAACTTGTAGCTGAATAGGATAATGGCTTCTTTATTAAGCAAAGATTTGTTATATATTTAAAATTAGCATTGATTAAATACTTATCAAGCATAAACTTATTCAGCACATTAGCGAGCCACTCATCTCCTTGAAATCCTATGATCGACTTTAAACCCTCCATTAATTTTTGGCACGATTTTAAGAGCAACCAAATTGCCGGGATGTGGTTATTTCTGGGGTCGAGGCGTTCTTTACAACTGGTCCGTCCATCCATCATGCAATTGGTGTTCTGGGGGATTTTGGGTGGCTGCGCCAACAGTTTGTTTAGCTGGCTCAGTTCAGGCCGTATGGGAGATTTTAACTCTCAAGGTCTGATCAGTTATGCACTTTGGCCTTTCATTGCCCTGATTGTCGGTATTTTTCTTTCGCAACGGGTCAATAATCCACGCTTGATGCTGGTGCCAGCCTTGTTATGGTTGGTGTTAGATACCCATATCATGCTGTTCCAGTGTCTGATTCAGTATCTGGGTGATCTGGATTATCTGCCTTATATCCTTTACGACTATATTCCAACGCTCTTTGTCATGCTGTTTGTCTGGCAAAGTCTGGCAGTGGTCTGGGTGATTTCACGTGAATTAAAATGGCCGTGGTGGGAACGTGCGCTGATTATGCTGGCGACTTTGTTTACGCTAGTAGTTTGGCAGATTTCAGTCAAAGATCAGCCGATCTGGAAAGTCGAAGAAATTCCACCGAGTTTTGCCGAAGATGCTTTCTATGCCCAGCCAACTTTGCTGAATAAAGCGCTGGAAAATATCGAGTATGGTGAATTTGCACAGTCACACTGGTATTTCATGGGGGTAGCCGGAGCGAGCTATCAGGATGTATTCCATTCTGAAGTTGAGCGGATTAAAGAGCAGTTTGATACCCGTTTTGGTACTTTTGGCCGATCGATTGCCTTGGTCAATCACCCAGCGACACGTACCACTATGCCGATTGCTTCCAAAACCAGTATGGAGCTGACATTGCGCCGTATGGGGCAGCAGATGAACCGTGAAAGTGACGTATTATTTTTATATATGACCTCTCACGGTTTGCCGAATGTATTTGAAATGGAAAATGCCCCACTGGATCTGGCGCAGGTTGATCCAAAATGGTTGCGTGAAACACTAGATGCATCAGGCATACGTTGGCGCGTGATCGTAATCTCGGCCTGTTTTTCAGGCAGTTTTGCTTCTGCTTTACAGAATGACAATACCTTGGTGATTACGGCTTCGGCAGCTGATCGGCAGTCTTTTGGCTGTTCGAATGAAGCGGATTATACCTATTTTGGTCGTGCGTTCTTTGATGAAGCCATGCGTGAAAATAGCAGCTTGCAAAGCGCTTTCGCACAGGCCACAGATACTGTAGCAAAATGGGAATCGGCTCAAGGCTTTGAGCCATCAGAACCGCAATGGGTCATCGGCAAGAATATGGAATTGATGTTGCCACAACTGGAGCAACGTTTATTTCCACAGACCAGTACGGCGACACCATCTCCCTAGATGTCATCCACAGACCGGTTGCAATAATAAGGAATAGCCATGGAACTTATACAAAACAATAGAAGCTTTGAAGGTGAACAGCGGATTTATCGTTTTGATTCACGCTATCTTAAATCCCCGACCAAGTTTGGCATTTTCCTGCCGCCTCAAGCTTTAGAAGGTCACAGCTGTCCTGCTTTATTCTATTTGGCGGGTTTGACCTGTACCGAAGAAACCTTTGCCATCAAGGCACATGCACAGCGTTTGGCGGCACAGCTTGGCTTGATCCTGATTACACCAGATACTTCGCCGCGTGGCGAAGGTGTGGCAGAAGGCGACAACTGGGATATTGGTCAGGGTGCGGGTTTTTATATCAATGCTACCCAGGCACCGTGGGCTGAACACTATCAGATGGAAAGCTTTATTGTCGATGAGCTTTACGCACTGGTCACTGAGGAATTCGTGATCCATCCCGGCAAGATCGGTATCTTCGGCCACAGTATGGGTGGTCATGGCGCATTGACTCTGGCATTTAAATATCCAGAAAAATTCAAATCTGTTTCAGCCTTTGCACCGATTTGTGCCCCGAGCCAGTGTCCTTGGGGAGACAAAGCATTCTCAAATTATCTGGGTACTGAAAAAAAAGAATGGCTCGAACATGATGCAACCGCTTTGGTTCAGGAAAAGGGCGCCTTATTTAGCGATATCCTGATTGATCAGGGTTTTTCGGATCAGTTCTATAGTCAGCTTAATCCAGCCTTGTTTCAGCAAGCTTGTGATGCCGTCAACCAGCCGCTAACTTTGCGTGAACATCAGGGCTATGATCATGGTTATTACTTTATTCAAAGTTTCGTAGATGACCATTTGCAATTCCATGCCGTGCAGTTAAATCCTTAAAGTAGGACTGCAGATATGTAGCAAAGCCAAAAAGATTAAAAAACCTCCAAAATGTTTTTACATTCTGGGGGTTTTTCTTTTAATATCAGATGTATAAAAGTATAAAAAATTGGGGTCGTCATGCAGCAGACAGCAGACGGTATTCGTGTCAGTGAGTCATTATTTCCAGCTGCTTCAAGTTTTTCGACTGAAGCCATGCCTTCGGTCAGACCGAAATATCAGCGATATGGATTCAGATTTCATGGCAGTGCATCCGAATATTTTGGTATCTGGATGGTGAATCTGATGCTGACCATAGTGACATTGACCTTGTACAGCCCTTGGGCCAAGGCACGCCGTATGCGTTATTTCTACGGCAATACCCAATTTTTAAACCATCGCTTCGACTTTGTGGCCATGCCCAGCCGGATCTTGCTGGGTCGTCTGTTTGCACTGGAACTATATCTGGTTACCGTCGTACTGACCAACTATTCAATCCTCGCTACCAGTTCTTTATTGATGGTCGCTGCGCTGTGTTTGCCCTGGCTCAGTCGGATGACCTTGAAATTCAAGGCCCGAAATAGCAAATATGGCAATGTGCGCTTTTATTTTAATGGCAGCAACCGCGAGGCTTACAGGGTCTTATTTCTGGCCATCCTGATCAATATCTTTACTTTGCTGCTGTTTAGTCCAGTGATGATCTGGCTCTATAAACGCTATTGCTTTAATCATTTATCGATTGGTCAGTTGCAATTCAGGCTGAATATTAACTGGTCCAAGTTTATGTCTGCCGTTTATCTGCCCTTGGGTCTTTGCCTGCTGGTTGGTATTGGCTGGCTTGCAGCAGTGGTGTACTGGGTGGACCGGATAGGGACCAATTTGTTTAGTCTGGGTTTACTGCTGAGTTATCTGCTTTGTCTGGTGCTGGTCTGGCCGATTATTTCTGCACGTTTATAACTTATTACCTGGAATCATGTGGAGCTTGGTCAAAGTTACTTCAAAACACGGGTAACTACCTGGCGTTATAGCTGGATTGTGCTGAGCAACTGGATAGTGCGTGTTCTTAGTCTGGGCTTAATGACGCCTTGGGCTGCCATCCGTTTATATGAATATCAGTTAAAACACTTAGAACTATATGTGGCTGAAGATGAAACCAATCTTGAGCATATCTTGCAACCTGACCCGAGTGCTTTGGCCGATGAAATCCTGGACGTATTTGATTTCGATGCATCGTTATAGGGGCAAGTAGGATGAAGCGACCTGTTGAAGTCAGATTTTATGATGGGGTTTTGGCTGAAGCCCAGCGTGCATGGATTGTCCCTGATCAGCAACAAGGGATTGCTCTGAAACTTGATGAGGATGTTCCAGCACAAGTTAGCGATGCAGATTTTTATTTTTCTTATCCGGACATGGCCTACATTGGTGGTGTCGGTGGTCGTAAACCGATTATTGAGCTGCCTGAAGAGCGTCGGATTGAGTTTTTAAGCAAAGCGCCACATTGGCTCGGGATTAAACATAAAGATATTTATCATGCAATCTGGAAGTTTGAACGTTCACCGATCCTAATTTTCTTTTCCATGATCATCGTGATTAGTGCAGTGATTATTATTTTAAAATGGGGGATTCCTTATAGCGCCAAACAGCTGGCAAAACTCCTTCCGGAGCAGACTCTGGTTGAAGTAGGCAACCGGACAGAGCAGCAGTTAATTGCCCAGACCCAGCCAAGTACACTCCCGGCAGAACAACAGACGCGATTAAAAACTTTGTATGAACAAAAGATTGCCGTTGGACCACCGGCAAAGATTATTTTCCGTCAAGGTGGATCAAGCATGGGCATGAATGCCGCAGCCATCCCGAATAACACCATTATTGTGACTGATGAACTGGTGAAAATCAGCGGCACCGATGAAGAAGTCCTTGCAGTACTGGC
This sequence comes from Acinetobacter lwoffii, assembly GCF_015602705.1. Taxonomy (NCBI): domain Bacteria; kingdom Pseudomonadati; phylum Pseudomonadota; class Gammaproteobacteria; order Moraxellales; family Moraxellaceae; genus Acinetobacter; species Acinetobacter lwoffii. Next base: position 2,373,791 of record NZ_CP059081.1, on the reverse strand, counting down.
CCACGAACAAGGCCATCTGGTACAAAAACATAGCATGTAAAAAGTGATTTTTAATCTGGGTGCGGCGGGACTGTTTGCCTTGGTGACTGGAGATTTAAGTGATGTGGTCACCGCATCTGTAGTGGTCCTGACCGATGCTGGATATTCGCAGGCGATTGAACTGGATGCCGATGACTATGCCATGCAGCATTTGCATCAACAGCAGATTTCCAGTATTCACTTGTCTAACTTTTTGCAGCGGGTGGAAAATGCCAGAATACTGGCAGAGGAATCGCAAACCTTAAAAATGAAAAATTTCACCCTGAATATTGATGGAAAAGACCGGCACCTGACAGAAACCGAACTGAAATGGATTCGCCTGATCGGGAAGTTTAAAAAATATCTGGAATCACATCCCGAACTGGATAAAAGAATTGAGCGTATTCATGCCTTTAATGAACAAGCGAATCATCGTATTTAGTTTCTGATCATTGCTATGCCTTGATCATCAAGGCTTTTTAGTTTCTATCTTTGCCAGTCGGCAGTCAGATTTTCCTGTCCCATACGGATCAGATGATCCAGAACCACATTTTCAAATTTATTCAGGTCAGTAGATTCATCTGTGCTTTGAATCGTTACGGTTAGATGATCCGCCTCGGGTGTCAGACTCACTTCAGCATTTGGAAAATGAATCAGGAAATTTTGTTCGGTTTCATCAATATTAAATTTATGTTTCCAGTGATTGGCCAGGCGTTTGGCAATTCGTGCTGCTTGTTGCGTCTGGATATGGGCAATACTTTTCATCAGTTTTCTACACTATTCATCATTATCCTGCACTTTAAACCAAGCGGTGATGCCGGCATAAGCCTCAAAGCGTTACACAGCGTTTTAATCTTGCAACATCGAATCACAGTAGCCGGAGCGGATTTGATATAATGGGAAAAATCCAATTTCAACAAGCCAGGTTCTCCCATGTCCAAGCCTTATTTAATTGCCCCTTCTATTTTATCTGCTGACTTTGCCCGTTTAGGTGAAGAAGTCGAGAACGTGTTGGAAGCAGGTGCAGACGTTGTCCATTTTGATGTCATGGATAACCATTATGTGCCGAACCTGACTTTTGGTGCGGGTATTTGCAAGGCCTTGAAAAATTATGGGATTAAGGCGCCAATTGATGTGCATTTGATGGTTAAGCCGGTAGATCGCATGATCGGAGATTTCCTTGAAGCGGGTGCTGATATCATTACTTTCCATCCGGAAGCGTCTGATCATATTGACCGTTCTTTACAGTTGATTAAATCAGGTGGTGCCAAAGCGGGCTTAGTATTTAACCCAGCAACGCCACTGCATTATCTGGATTATGTACTGGATAAAGTCGATCAAATTTTGCTCATGAGCGTGAACCCGGGTTTTGGCGGACAGAAATTTATTCCAATGACTTTGGATAAATTGCGTCAGGCACGCAAACTGATTGATGCTTCAGGTCGTGATATTCGTCTGGAAGTTGATGGCGGTGTTACGCCAAGCAATATTCGTGAAATTGCCGAAGCGGGTGCCGATATGTTTGTGGCGGGTTCAGCTATTTTTGGCAAGCCGGATTATAAAGCTGTGATTGATGAAATGCGTGCGGAATTAGCGAGAGTGGGACAGGTTCAATTGTAATCGTTAAAAACTCATAAGTGCATAAATATGTGGATAACTTTATGGATAAGTGTGTAGATATCTATGTTGATAACCATATGGATATGTTGCATAAAATGTAATCATTTATAGCCTGATTGATTGCGATTTAGACAAAATCTGTATAAAAAGAACTCAAATTGGGTTCTTTTTTATTACATATAACCCTTGTGTTTAGTGGTTATTTGTTAATCAAGAGTTAATAATTCAACCAAGTAAAAAATGATCAATGTCTCGCATATTTGTGTTTCATTATGTAATTACTCCAGACAAAGTTTAAATTTAATTGATGTGTATAACTTAATATTCTGAGTCCATTCTCATCTAATTGTTGTGAATGAATTGCCCGATTATTAGAACTATTTCTGACTTGGCATTTTCAAAATCTACCATAACCAGAGTAGCCATGAATGTCGTGAAGATTTGAGTAAGACAAAGTTAAGTTGTATCTCGATAAGTGATATTTTGTAAAAATAGCCAGATTGCTGAAACGCGGTTTTATCAAATTTTTACACCTAGGAGGAACGACCTCCCTTGTGAATTACGTATCGGAATTTACAGGAAAAATCGTCAGGACGGCCTGATTCTTATATAAAAGGAGGAGGTTGCATGGCCTGGATCGTACTTATTCTTGCGGGTATTTTTGAAATCGTTTGGGCATATTCGATGAAGCTGTCTGAAGGATTTACCAGACTTACCCCAAGTATTATTACCATTGTCTTCATGGTACTGAGTTTTGCTTTACTGGCTTATGCGATGCGTACTTTGCCGCTAGGTACAGCCTATACGATCTGGACCGGGATTGGTGCAGTGGGTTCATTTCTCATCGGTATTTGGGTTTTGGGTGAACCCGCTACAGCGTTGCGTATGCTGGCTGCCGTACTCATCATTTCCGGTCTGGTGCTGATGAAAGTATCATCTTCATAATTTGTTTCTGCCTGTCTCGGTGAACTGGGTTAATATAGAAAATGAACTCAGTGATTGGGACAGGGCGCCATCATGAACTTAAGTTATCTCTATATGGATTCTCCCGTAGGTCAGTTACGACTGGTCGCGAATGAAACCGCGCTGGTAGCCGTGCTTTGGGACTGTGAACAGCCGAATCGGGTGAAACTGGCGACCTTGGTTGAAGATCCGCAGCATCCGGTTTTGATTGAAACCAGACGTCAGCTTCAGGAATATTTTGCTGGTCAGCGCAATGTTTTTGACCTGCCTTTGGACTTTGCAGGTACTGATTTTCAGAAAAAGGTTTGGCAGGTGCTACTGAATATTCCCTACGGACAGACGCGAAGCTATCGCGACATTGCTGAACAGGTGGGTAATATCAAGGCTGTACGCGCCGTGGGTGCAGCCAATGGCAAAAACCCGATTTCGATTATTGCACCCTGTCATCGGGTGATTGGTCGCAGTGGCAAGCTGGTAGGATTTGCCGGTGGTTTGGATAAAAAAGAAATCCTGTTAAATATTGAGCGGACGCATTCATAAATCTCTTTTATAAATCAAAAAATGATCGTTCTATTCATTTTAAAATGAATATTAAAAGTTCCTTCTCCCTCTGGGATAAGAAGCACTGCTTAGCAAGGAGATGAGGGGGTAAAAACCTCTCCCTCGCCCTCTCCTACAAGGAGAGGGTATTTCCTTTGTAGTGATTATAAAAAATGATTTATGAAAGAACTTTAATATCTAAAAATTTAAAACAAATGAAAAATTAGAATATGGATGTTCTGCTAGTAGAAATTAATCTATTCATACTTTGTGATTGGATTTATTTCGAAGTGGTATTCAAAACAGCCTAAGCAGTCATAAGCTTTTACGAGCCCATAAAAAAGCCTTTGAATGATTCAAAGGCTTTTTAGTTTTAAATATTTGAAGCTTTCAGTTTTTCGGTAATCTCGGCCAGAACTTTAATCCGTTTTACTTCATCCCATAATGCTTTGGCTTCAGGATAATGTTTCGACATCATGCCCAGCCATTGCTTGTAACGGCCGACCATCCCGATCTCAGTTTTGGCTGGGCCGTTGATAAAACGAATTTGCAGTTGCAGTAGTTCATTCCAGTTCATCAAAGGTGCATCCGAGTTTTGACGGATACATTGGGTCAGGTCGGGTGTAGTCACTGCACCACGGCCAATCATCAGATCTTCGCAACCGGATTCCAGACGGCACTGTTTGGCATCGGCATTGTTCCAGATTTCACCATTGGCGATCACATTGATCTTAAGTGTCTCACGAATCGGTTGTAGCTGGTCCCAGAATGCGGGCGGAGTATAGCCATCAGCTTTGGTGCGTGCATGAACGGTAACCCATGCTGCTCCTGCATCTTCAATGGCATGGGCATTTTCCAGCATGAAATTACGGTCCATATAACCCAGACGCATTTTGGCGGAAACCGGAATATGCGCAGGCACTGCATCACGCACGGCTTTAACCAGCTCATGCACGACTTCGGGTTCATCGAGCAGGACTGAACCACCACGATGACGGTTCACGGTTTTGGCCGGACAGCCAAAATTCATGTCAATTGCCGGTGCGCCCATGGCTGCAACTTTGGCAGCATTCGCTGCCAGCATCTCCGGATTATTTCCCAGAAACTGCACATGTACTGGTGTACCTGCCGCCGTCTTGCCACCATTCAACAGTTCTGGACAGTAAGTATGATAAATATGATCGGGCAGAAGGGAATCGGTGACACGGATAAACTCGGTCACACACCAGTCAAAGCTACCTACGGATGTTAGCACATCACGCATAATCGGATCGGTTAAGCCTTCCATGGGAGCAAGCACAAGTTTCAACGGTGCACACCTGTAAATTTAAAACGGTGTTATACGTTTTTTTAGGCAGCCTGTCTAGGCTGGATGGGAATTGAAATCTGAGAACCTGAAAATTGAACTTTTTGGGCTGATATAAAAAGGCCCTTAATGTGGATTAAAGGCCTTTACAAGTGAAGATTAAGAAGGTTTATCGATATCCAGCCATTTTAGTCAGCCAGTTTTTCGACTTTCATACTTTCACGATAATACTGACAGCCCTTGTATAACAAGAAGCAGCCAATCAATCCGGCAATCGCATTGACGATCGAGATCGAGTTACCAACCATTAAGGTATTCTGGAAATATTTATCCGTGATTAACGCCACTGCAGTGGTTCCGACACCTAAGGCAATCAGGTTTGAAACCAGCAGGAACTTGGCAGATACCTGTGCGCGTAGCTGGTTTGGTGTCAGCATTTGTGTAGCAGCTGCCGATGCAGGAATCGGGAAAGTGGAGAAGAACATCGCCACAAAAATCAGTGCAAATGAAAGCTGCATATTATCGACCTGAGTAAACAGCACACTCGGAATAATCAGCGCTGCACAGCCAATGGCACCGGTACGAATCGCAGCATCGCTATAGCCACGTTTCGAGAAGAAGTCGATCAGCCAGCCACAGAATAAGGCACCCGAAGTATTCGCGACTAGAATAATCGTACCGAGGATATAACCGGTTTGACTCGCATCTAGACCGAAATTACGCATGTAATAGGCAGGTGCCCAGCCCAGTAGGGAATACAGCATCATGGTATAAAAAGAAAAACCAATAAAATGACAGAAGAAGGTCTTTTTATGTGTCTTGATAAAACCGATCGAATTTTTGAAAGAGGCTTTAATGACTTGGCCATCCTGACCGACTTTCATACCCTTACGTGCAGGTTCACGCACCGTCAGCACCATGAGTAGGGCCAGCAATACGCCCGGTAGACCGACAATCATAAAGGTAAGTTGCCAGGTTTTCACTTCACCAATGAGCGGTAAAGCCACGAAGCTGACATCTTTTAGCAGGCCAATCACATAGCCGCCAATCAGGAAAGCTAAACCCGAACCAATAAAGGCACCAATCGCATATACCCCGAGTGCACGGCCTAATTTATCTTTCGGAAATAAGTCGGCAACGATTGAATAAAAGGCAGGGGAAAGCGCAGCTTCACCGGCACCCACACTCAAACGTGCAATAAACATTTGAATAAAGTTTTTACTGAGACCACAAGCCGCTGTGGCAAGACTCCAAAACGCAATCCCGGTTGCAATGATTTTAATCCGGGACTTTCGATCCGCCAATGCTGCGATGGGCAGACCCATAATGGCATAAAACAAGGAGAAGGCCAGACCTTGCAATAGACTAAACTGGGTATCGCTTAGCATTAAATCGGCTTTAATCGGTTCAATCATGAGCGATAAAATTTGACGGTCTACAAATGACAGAATGTAAGCCACCATACAAATGACCACCACATACCATTGATAGGTGCTGCTTTCCGGTGGCGGTTCAATCTGTTCAGACAGCGGCACGGCCGTTTCTGTCGGTATAGGCTCAAAATTTTGATCTGTTGGTTGAATCGTCCTTTCAACCATTTCTAGGTTCAGCGATTTATCATTCATCATGCAACATCCTGTGCTGATCGTTTGAGATATTTATTTGATACTTTTAATTTGCTTGTTATTTTTATGTTGTATCGCATTTAATTAATCTAGAGTCTAAATGGATAGACGTCAATCTGTTTTTAAAAATAGATACAAATAATTTTTAAAGGCAAAAAAAAGGAATCATAATGATTCCTTTTTTTGAGTTTAAATTTTTAGCCACGCTCAACCAGCGTTAAAATATCGTAGGTTGCAACCAGTTCATTGCGTTGGTTTTTTACTTTAATATCCCAGACCACGACACCATGTGGCTTCTGTGCCGGATCGCGCAGTGCTTTTGGAGTTTTCTGCTTACAGGTCAGTTCTACCTGAATGGTATCGCCAATTTTCACCGGTTCTACAAAGCGCAAGTTGTCCATGCCATAGTTGGCAATGACTGGGCCCTGGGCGGCATCAACGAATAAACCGGCTGCGGCAGACACCACGAAATAGCCATGTGCCACGCGCTCACCAAACAGCGATTCTGCTGCAGCAATTTTGTCCATATGCGCATAGAAGTGATCACCGCTCAGGCAGCCGAAATTCACCAGATCCGCTTCGGTCACGCTACGTCGTGCTGTCAGCAAACGTTCGCCGATACGCAATTCATCAAATGATTTTTTAAAAGGATGCACGCGGTCTTCAAAGACCTGAGCACCAGCCGTCCAGCTATGGCCGACCTGAGTCATGGCATTTGGTGAACCTTGAATCGCAGTACGTTGCATATAATGTTTGACTGCACGCAAGCCGCCGAGTTCCTCACCGCCACCAGCACGTCCCGGTCCGCCATGAACCAGCAAAGGTAATGGAGAGCCATGTCCGGTACTTTCTTTGGCACTTTCTGCATCCAGAATATGGACACGGCCATGCCATGGCGCAATTTTGCTGAGCATTTGTTCAATATTTTCATCAGTATTGCGTACGATGGAGGCCACCAGGCTACCTTCGCCACGTGCCACCAGGTCAGCCAGCTGAGCGAGGTCGCTATACGGCATTAAAGTCACTACAGGCCCAAAGGCTTCAATCTTATGAATATTTTCTGCCTGAGCTGGTGCTTTGCATAGCAAGACTGTCGGTGGATAGCATGCAGACTTCTCAGTATTTTGTACTTGCAGTTTAAAGTCTTGGCGCAAGTGGCTACCGAATACAATCTCTGCATCCTGGCTCAGCTGTTCAACTTTTGCCGCGACATCATGTTTCTGTTTGACGCTGGCCAAAGCACCCATCGTCACGCCTTCCTGAGCCGGATCGCCCACGACCACTTTTTTTAGTTTTGCAATCAGACGGTCTTGTACTGTATCCAATAGCTCGGCCGGCACAAAAGCACGACGAATGGCGGTACATTTCTGTCCGGCTTTGGTGGTCATTTCACGGAAAACTTCACGGACAAATAAATCAATCGTTTCATCATTGGCTTGCGCCGTCAAAATTGCACTGTTGACCGAGTCTGCTTCCATGGTGAATGGAATCGAGTAGGCATTTAAGTGTGGATGCGAACGCAGTTTTTGCCCTGTTGAAGCAGAACCGGTAAAAGTGACCGTATCTTGAGGATTTAAATGATCAAATAAATCATAGACCTGTCCGCAAATGAGCTGCAGTGAACCTTCTGGCAAGAAACCGCTTTCATGAATGGCTTTAACTACGGCATGAGTCAGCTCGGCACCTTCGGTCGCCGGTTTGACAATACAGGGTACGCCTGCCAGCAGTGTCGGTGCGATTTTTTCCAGCATGCCCCAGATCGGAAAGTTAAAGGCATTGATATGCACGGCGACACCGGCTTTAGGCGTCAGAATATGTTTCGCGCCAAAGCTACCTTGCTTAGAAAGAGGAATCCAGGCATCTTCGACCCATGCTGTTTCATCACTCAGTTCACGACGCACCAAACTCGAATAAGCATATAAGGTGCCAATCCCGCCTTCAATATCAATCCAGGCATCTTTACGGGTACAGCCGGTTGCTTTGGCAAGCTCATAAAAGTCTTCTTTGCGTTCCATCAAATACTGAGCCACTTGCTTCAGTGCATTGGCACGTTGATGGAAGGTCCATGTGGCAATAGTCGCGCCTTTTTGTTTGGCATACTTCACCACGGCTTGGGTATCGATACCCTGACTGCCGACCTGATAAACCGCTTCACCGCTAATGGCATGATAAACCGTACGTAAATCGGCTTGCGCTGCGTATTCCTGGCCGTACACCAGTGAAGATAAGCTTTTGATGGCAATAGAATTATGGGTTGATTCAGTATCTTGATAATCCGTTGTGCTTGAGCTGCTGTCTAACTCTAACATTGTAAAAACTCCATTTATGATACGTTTTGAGATGTATTTTAATTTTGATGTTTCATAATTTGTGTTGAAAAATTGAAAATGTCAATCATAAATCTGTATTTAAAAATGCGTAACAATAAAATAAAAAATATTAAGTTATATAAAACAAATATTTATTAAAAATAAGGGGTGAAAATTAAATGATACCAATAAATAGATATTGATTTTAATTACGTATCGTTTTAATTTGAGTGTATCAACACTTGGGATAAGTGAGGGAACAATGAATAATCAACAACAAATCTTCGATCAAAAGATTGAAAAGGATATTTCCATCGAGCCGAAGGACTGGATGCCGGATGCTTATCGTAAGACCTTGATTCGTCAGATTGGTCAGCATGCACACTCTGAAGTGGTGGGCATGTTGCCGGAAGGCAACTGGATTACCCGTGCACCGACCTTGAAGCGTAAAGCTGTGCTGATGGCAAAAGTTCAGGACGAAGCCGGTCATGCTTTGTATCTGTACAGTGCTGCAGAAACCTTGGGTGCGGATCGTGACGACATGATGGATAAGCTGATTGCCGGTCGCATGAAATATTCTTCAATTTTCAACTATCCAACCCTGAGCTGGGCCGATGTTACCGCGATTGGCTGGCTGGTAGATGGTGCAGCAATTGTCAATCAGGTTGCGCTGTGCCGTACATCTTATGGTCCTTATGCCCGCGCTATGGTGCGTGTGTGTAAAGAAGAAAGTTTCCATCAGCGTCAGGGCTTTGAAGCCATGATGGAATTGGCCAATGGTACGCCGGAACAAAAGCAGATGGCACAGGATGCAGTGAACCGTTTCTGGTGGCCGGCACTGATGATGTTTGGTCCAAGTGATGATAATTCACCGAACAGTGCACAAAGTATGCAGTGGAAAATTAAATTATTCAGCAACGATGAGCTACGTCAGAAATTTGTCGATAACACCGTGTCGCAAGTTTTGCAGCTGGGTTTAACCGTTCCAGATCCAGACCTCAAATTCAATGAAGCCACCGGACATTACGAATTTGGTGAAATCAATTGGGATGAGTTTTTTGCGATTCTTGCAGGCAAGGGGCCGTGTAACCATGAGCGTATTGAAGCACGCCGCAAAGCTTGGGAAGGCGGCAAGTGGGTACGTGATTCCGCAGCTGTCTATGCTCAAAAACAGCAGCAACAGTCAGCAGCACAAAAAGTCGCTTAAAAAATAGTTTGATCAATATAAGGAAATTTGCTCATGAATAACAAAAATAACTGGTCACTTTATGAAGTATTTGTGCGTAGTAAACAGGGTCTAAGTCACCGTCATGTCGGCAGCCTGCGTGCACCGGATGAGGAAGTCGCACTACAAAATGCCCGCGATGTATATACCCGCCGCAATGAAGGGATCAGTATCTGGGTGGTGAAATCTGAATTGATTACCTCTTCACAGCCAGATGAAAAAGCAGAATTTTTTGAACCCGCTTTGGACAAGGTTTATCGCCATCCAACCTTTTATAACATTCCAGCTGGCATCGAGCATATGTAAAGGGAAAGGTGAAGAATATGACAAATCAAGTATTGGCAGAATTTCTTTTACATGTGGGTGACAGTCAACTGATCCTGTCTCATCGTTTGGCAGAGTGGTGTGGTCATGCACCTGAACTGGAGCTGGATATTGCCTTAGCCAATATCGGACTGGATTTATTGGGTCAGGCACGTACTGCCCTCAGTCTGGCGGGTGAAGTGGAAGGACAGGGCCGTGATGAAGACAAGCTGGCTTATTTCCGTACCGAACGTGAATACCGTAATTTGCTGCTGTGTGAACAGCCGAATGGTGACTTTGCCCAGACCCTGGTGCGCCAGTGGTTGATGGATCACTACCACGCTTTATTGTTTAGCGCCTTAAGTCAAAGTCAGCATGCTGAGTTGGCGGCTTTTGCAGTGAAATCACTCAAAGAAGTGAAATATCACCAGCGTTTTTCCACCACCTGGATGGAACGCTTAAGTTTAGGTACCGCAGAAGCGCATGAAAAAACCCAGCAAGGTTTAAACCAGTTATGCCGTTTTACCGAGGAACTTTTTGTTCTGACGGCTGATGAAAGACAGTTGGTCGATAGCGGTGTCATTCCAGATATTGAAAATTTAAAAGCCCAGTGGCTGGAGACCATTACATCCGAGTTAGCGCGATTTGAATTAAGCCTGCCAGAGCTAGGCGCTTATCGCAGTGGGGCTAAACAGGGTTTACATACAGAACATCTCGGTTTTGTTTTGGCTGAACTGCAATACATGCAGCGCTCTTATCCAAACATGAACTGGTAATTCGGCACAATCACAGGGAGTGAGTCGCATGAATCTGATTCGACACGTAGAAGATCAATGTTGGGACGTTTTACAGCAGGTTTCTGATCCAGAGATTCCAGTATTGTCAGTGATTGATCTGGGTATGATTCGTGGCGTCGAGCTGAATCAGCAGGATGAAATTGTGGTGCGACTCACGCCGACCTATAGCGGCTGTCCGGCCACGGATTTATTAAAAGCAGAAATTACCCAGGCTTTCGAGGCGAACGGTTTGACGCCGGTCAAAGTCATTGTGGATCTGTCTCAAGCCTGGACCACGGACTGGATGAGTGAATCGGGCAAACACAAATTACAGCAATATGGTATTGCCCCGCCGCAAGGCCAGTCACATAGCTGTGGTACGCATGTGGCATTGACCGATGGCATCACCTGTCCACAGTGCTTAAGTAACAACAGCAAATTATTAAGTGAATTCGGTTCGACAGCCTGTAAAGCTTTATATCAATGTCGGGACTGCTTAGAAACTTTTGACTATTTCAAATGTATTTGATTGTAACGATTGCGCGGTGGGCAGGGTAAACCAATAACAAGCCTGAACACCGCCACCTAAAAGAAGGATTTTGCGATGAGCCAATTTATACCATTAACCATTAAATCGATTCAGCCACAAACCGAGCAAGCGATCTGCATTGCCTTTGATCTCGCGCCTGAGCAGTTGGATACTTTTCAATATCAGCCGGGTCAGCACCTCACCATTCGTCATTTAACCGATGACGGCGAGCTGCGCCGCTGCTACTCGATCTGCAGTGATACTCAGGAAGACATGAGCATTGCGATTAAAAAAATTGATCAGGGTCAGTTTTCAACCTGGGCCAATGCGCATCTCAAAGCGGGCGATGTACTAGAAGTCATGCCACCGCAAGGGGTGTTCTTTCAGAAAGCCGCCAAGGCTGGTGGCCAGAATTATCTAGGATTTGCAGCAGGCAGTGGCATTACGCCAATTTTATCGATTGTAAAGTCGGTGTTGAACCGTCAAGCGGAAGCAACATTCACTCTGGTATATGGCAACCGCTCCTGGAAACAGACCATGTTCTCTGAACAGATCATGGACTTGAAAGACCGTTTTAAGGAACGTCTGCAACTGGTAAATATTTTTTCACGTGAACTGAATGACAGTGACATCTTTAATGGTCGGATTGATGCAGACAAATTGCAGCAGTTATTTCAGGCCAATCTGATTTCTGCCGAAGCAGATCACTGTTTCGCTTGCGGTCCTGAAGAAATGATGACAGCAGTCGAAACGGTATTACCGACTTGGGGCATTCAACGCAGCAAGATTCATACGGAACGCTTCAATACGGGTACTGCACCGAAAGCAACCGCCCAGCAGATGGAAAGCCGTAGCGAAGAACGCGTCAATATCATCCTTGATGGTCGCGAGCTGATTGTTGAAGTCTCCAAACAGGATGACAGTATTTTAGATGCTGCGCTACGTGCCGGAGCCGACCTGCCATATGCCTGTAAGGGCGGGGTATGTGCCACCTGTAAATGTAAAGTGTTAGAGGGACAGGTTGAAATGGCTGTGAATTACAGTCTGGAAGAAGATGAAATTCAGAAAGGCTATGTGCTCAGTTGTCAGGCACGTCCAACCACGGCCAATGTACGTCTGAGTTTTGATGAATAACAGCTGAATTTACAGCACCGCGAGCATAGCAGGAGTTCAAGGATGACCTACATTAAAACCAGCTCACCCAAGCCAGGTGTGGTACTGATCGAGCTGAATCGCCCGGAAAAGCGCAATGCTTTAAACAATGCCACCTTGCAAGAGATTGCAGCCTGTTTACAGAATCTGGAAACAGATGCTGCTGTGAAAGCTGTGGTCATTACCGGAAATACGCAATGCTTTGCTGCCGGTGCTGATTTAAATGAGCTGGCGCAGTTAGATGTGGTCAGCATCCAGCAGGATCAGCGCCCACTGCTTTGGAAAAAAATTGATGAATTTTCCAAGCCTTTAATCATGGCCGTGAATGGTTATGCTTTTGGTGCAGGTTTCGAGTTGGCTTTACATGGCGACATGGTGCTGACTGGAGAAAATGCCCAGTTTGCCTTGCCTGAAATCGGTTTAGGGATGCTGCCGGGTGCCGGTGGAACCCAGCGTCTGGCCCGTCTGGTCGGTCAGCAATTGACAATACGTTGGGCCATGACCGGTGAAATGATTTCGGCACAAACGGCATTGCAACATGGCATTAGCAGCCAGGTTTGTCCGGCAGAACTGACCGTGCAATACGCACTGGAACTGGCAGAAAAAATTGCCAAGCAGGCACCGCTGGCCATTCGTGCCATCAAGCAATCTTTAAAGTCGATCCATGAAGTGACTTTAAGTCAGGGGTTGAAATTGGAACGTCAACATTTTGTCTGGCTGGCTGCAACCCAAGATCGCCAGGAAGGCATTAATGCATTTTTAGAAAAAAGAAAACCAGAATTTAGAGGTGTGTAATGGATTATCAAACAATTATTGTCGAAGAAAAAAATGCAGTGGGCTACCTGACCTTTAACCGTCCAAAACAGCTCAACAGTTTTAATGAAACCATGCATCAGGAAGTCTCCAAGGTCATCAAGGCCTGGGCCAAAGACAGCCAGATTCGTGCCGTGGTGATTTCAGCTGAAGGCCGTGGTTTCTGTGCCGGTCAGGATCTGAATGACCGTGTGGTCGATCCGAATGCCGATGCACCGGACTTAGGCCTATCGATTGAAAAATATTACAACCCTTTGATCAAGCTGATTACCGAAATGCCTAAACCGGTGATTTGTGCCGTGAATGGAGTAGCAGCAGGGGCAGGTGCCAATATTGCCCTGGCGTGTGACATTGTGGTGGCAGCAAAATCGGCTTCCTTTATTCAGGCCTTTTGCCGTCTTGGTTTGGTGCCAGATTCAGGCGGTACCTGGTTCCTACCGCGTCTGGTCGGCCGTGCTCAGGCGATGGGCCTAGCGATGCTCGGCGATAAAATTCCGGCTGAGCGCGCAGTACAACTGGGCATGATCTGGCAAGTGGTTGAAGATGAACAACTGCAAGCAGAAGCGAAAAAATTGGCGGAGCATCTGGCTCAGCAACCGACCTATGGTCTGTCCCTGATCAAAAAAGCCATTCATGCAGCCGCCGATAATAATCTGGATGATCAGCTCATTTTGGAACGTGATTTACAGCGTCTGGCCGGACGTTCAAGTGATTATAAAGAAGGTGTACAAGCCTTTATGCAGAAGCGTACCCCTGAATATAAAGGATGCTAAATCATGCAACAGATCAATTTAGAGCAAGTCAAAGTTGCTGTGGTCGGTGCTGGAACCATGGGGATTGGCATTGCACAACTGGCAGCCATGCACGGGCATCCGACCTATGTGTTTGATCTCGATCGCAGCAAAGTTCAGAGTGCCTTGACTGCTTTAGAGGCGCAGCTGAGCAAGCGCGTACAAAATGGCAAAATGACCCAGCAATTGCTGGAGAGTACCTTCGCCAATCTGATTGTGGCAGAGGACATTCAGCAGCTTGCCGATGCGGGCTTAATTATTGAAGCCATTGTTGAAAAGAAAGAAGTGAAGCAAAACCTGTTTCAACAGCTGGCTGCCATTTGCCCGGAACAGACGATTTTTGCGTCTAATACTTCTTCAATTTCCATTACCGCAATTGCCTCGGCGATTCCACATCCCGAGCGAGTGATTGGTCTGCATTTCTTTAATCCGGCGCCGGTGATGAAACTGGTCGAGATTATCCGCGGACTGAAAACCTCAGCAGCGATTGCCGATGCAGTATTTGATCTGATGAAGGACTGGAACAAGGTTCCAGTGCGAGCCAAATCGACCCCCGGTTTTATCGTCAATCGTGTCGCACGACCTTATTATGCCGAGGCCTTTCGTGCCTTGCAGGAAAATGCCACCACCCCGGAACAGCTCGATTACATCATGCGCGAATGTGGCCGTTTTGCCATGGGGCCGTGTGAACTTACAGATCTGATTGGGCAGGATGTGAATTTCTCGGTCACACAAAGTGTCTATCAGGAATTTTTCTATGAGCCACGCTACCGCCCGTCCTTGATTCAAAAAGAACTGGTCGATGCCGGTTGTTATGGTCGCAAGTCCGGTCAGGGTTTTTATGATTACGCTCAGGCCAAGCCTGCACCTGTATATGAATTGCCAGTGTGTTATGCCAAGTCGCTGAATAAGCTCAAAGTCACAGTAAAAGGTGAATGGCTACATTCCTCAGTACTGATTGAACGTTTAAAACAGGCCTCTCATGTAGAGCTGAGTTTTCAGGCAGCAGAACAGAATGAAATCCTGATTGGTGACCTTTCTCTGCGATTATCGCTTGGCGAATCAGTTGAACTTACCTATCCGCATGAGCCTGTGGTGTTGATGGACTGGCATTCAGATTGGACAAATGCTCAAGCGATTCCAGTCGTTGCATCACCGGCGTGTAGTGCTGAACAGCGCCAGGCAGTGGAGCTATTCCTCATAGGTATGGATATGATACCTATTTGGTCTAAGGATCATCCCGGTCTTTATGTTATACGTAGTATTGCCATGTTGGTGAATGAAGCCTGTGAAGCAATATTGCATGATATTGCATCAGAACAAGATATTGATTCTGCTATGAAATATGGCGTTAATTATCCTTGTGGTCCATTCGAATGGGCAGATAAAATTGGATATTACACAATTTTACAAATTTTAGAAAATATGTATCGTATTTATGGTGAAGACCGCTATAGAACTAGTATATATTTAGCAAAGAAAGCGGTGCAGGGACATGCACAGAAAACTCAGCAGCAACCATTACGCGTTGCTGGCTAAAAGGAAGAATCATGGAACAGGTTTATATTTTTGATGGAATTCGCACCTCGATCGGACGCTATGCCGGTGGACTGAGCAGCATTCGTGCTGATGATCTGGCAGCGCTACCGATTCAATATCTGAAAGATCAGCATCCTGCCTTGCCATGGGCAGAACTGGATGAAGTGATCCTAGGCTGTGCCAATCAGGCCGGTGAAGATAACCGCAACGTGGCGCGTATGGCTGCTTTACTCGCAGGGTTGCCTGAATCTGTTCCAGCGCTCACCGTGAACCGCTTATGTGCTTCAGGTCTGGATGCCATTGGACTGGGAGCACGTGCCATCAAATCGGGTGAAGCACAATTTGTTTTGGCGGGTGGCGTAGAATCCATGAGCCGAGCGCCTTTCGTGCAATCCAAACCTACGACTGCCTTTAGCCGTACCCCTGAAATTTATGACACCACCATTGGCTGGCGTTTTATCAACCCAAAATTTAAAGCACAGTTTGGCGTTGACAGCATGCCGGAAACGGCCGAAAACGTCGCTGAAAAGTATCAGATTAGCCGTGCAGACCAGGACCTGTTTGCCTATCACAGCCAACAGAAAACCGCAGTAGCCCAGCAGAAGGGTATTTTTGCCGAAGAAATTCTGCCAGTAGAGGTCAAAGGTCCGAAGAAAAGCACTCTGACCATTTCCCAAGATGAGCATCCGCGCGCAGAGACGACGCTGGATAATCTGGCCGCCTTAAAAACCCCATTTCGTAAAGAAGGCGGCTCAGTCACCGCTGGCAATGCTTCGGGTGTCAATGACGGTGCGGCTTGCGTATTACTCGGCAATCAGCAATTTTCCGAGCAGTATGGTTTGCGCCCGAAAGCCAAAGTGATCGGGATGGCCAGTGCCGGTGTTGAAGCCAAATATATGGGCATTGGCCCGGTGCCAGCGGTACAGAAAGTCTTGAAACAAACCGGACTCAGCCTGGAACAGATGGACGTGATTGAGCTGAATGAAGCATTCGCAGCGCAATCGCTGGCTGTGATTCGGGAATTGGGCCTGCAAGACGATGATGCAAGAATCAACCCGAATGGCGGTGCCATCGCTTTGGGTCATCCACTGGGTATGAGTGGCACCCGTCTGGTGATTACTGCCATGCATGAACTGAAACGCCGTAAAGGCAAATATGCACTCTGCACCATGTGTGTCGGTGTCGGTCAAGGTGTTGCACTGGTTTTAGAAAATATGGATTAAACACATCATTCAATCAATGAATTAAACTGTGGTCAGGAAGACTGCGTCAGGAGTAAGAATATGAATAACAATGCAATGGAAAAAATTGAAAAAGTATCGGTTGATGAGTTACGCAGTGTTCAGCTACAGCGTATGAAAAAGACGTTGCAACATGCTTATCAGAATAGCCCGGTTTATAAAAAGAAATTCGATGATGCTGGCGTGCATCCAGACGATTTTAACTCTCTGGAAGACCTGGCCAAATTCCCGTTTACCACCAAACAGGATTTACGCGATAACTATCCGTTTGGCATGTTCGCTGTGCCACAGGAACAGATTGTACGTGTGCACGCATCTTCAGGCACCACCGGTCAGCCAACCGTGGTGGGTTATACCCAAAATGATATTAATGTCTGGTCAGATGTAGTGGCGCGTTCATTACGTGCAGCCGGCTTGAGCAGTAAAGATATCATCCAGGTGTCTTACGGTTATGGTCTGTTTACCGGTGGTTTAGGCGCGCATTATGGCGTTGAACGCTTGGGTGCAACCGTGATTCCAATGTCTGGCGGACAAACCGATAAACAGGCGCAACTGATTCATGACTTTAAACCGACAGCACTGATGGTCACGCCATCTTACTGCCTGAACATTATTGAAGCGCTTGAGAAGAAACTTGGCACAGCCAAAAACTGTTCGATTAAAACCGGCGTCTTTGGTGCAGAGCCATGGACCAATGAAATGCGCAAGGAAATCGAAGAGCGTCTGGGCATTGATGCACTGGATATTTATGGTTTATCAGAAGTCATGGGACCCGGTGTCGCGATGGAATGTCTGGAATCCAAAGATGGCCCAACCATTTGGGAAGATCATTTCTATCCTGAAATTATTCATCCTGAAACCGGTGAAGTGCTGCCAGATGGCGAACTGGGTGAACTGGTATTTACCACCATTACTAAAGAAGGCATGCCGGTAATCCGTTACCGTACCCGTGATCTAACCCGTTTATTGCCAGGCACGGCACGCACCATGCGCCGTATGGACAAGATTGTCGGCCGTAGTGATGACATGATGATTATCCGTGGGGTGAATGTCTTCCCATCACAGATTGAAGAGCAGATTTTACAAATCCAGCAACTGATTCCGAACTACCAGATTCAGATTTGCAAACAGGGACATCTGGATACATTGCATATCCGTACCGAAATGCGTAAAGATAGCAGTGACATTATGGCGCACCAGCTGGCAACTCAGCTGAAAAGCCAGATTAAAACTATGGTCGGAATCACCGTAAGTGTCGAAGTGTTGCCTGAAGGCAGTCTGCCACGCTCTGAAGGTAAGGCACAGCGCGTTTTTGATATCCGCAAGTCTGCATGAAGTACTATTGGATGATAGCCAAATGGTCTATCATCCAGTTTCTATAAGGTAAAGTTAAACGCAATGAATCCGAAATTAAAACAAATAATTGATGACTTTATTCAAACTGAAGTACTCAGCGGAACCTCATTAATCATGACCATCTTCGGTGACTGTATTTTTCACCGAGGGGGCATCATCAGTCTGGCCAGTCTGATTCAGCTCATGGATGTCTTCGGGTTTAATGAACGATCAGTACGGACTGCCGTATTCCGTCTGGTCCAAAATGGCTGGCTGATGTCTGAGAAAATTGGTCGCACCAGTTATTATCGCGTAACCGAAAGCAGCCGCCAGCGTTTTATTATGGCGGATCAAAAAATTTACAGTTTTCAGCATACCGAATGGGATCAGAAGTGGGATCTGGTGCTGCTCAGTTCAGTGGAACTGGAAAATAAACTGGTTCTGAAAAAAGAACTGGAATGGCTGGGCTTTGCCAATATCGCCACTAATGTCATGGCCTATCCGGGCTGTGATCATCAGAAACTGCAAAACCTGCTGCTGAACCTGAAAATGACCGACCAAGTCGTGGTGTTTAAAGCTGAAACTTTGCAGCTCTGGCAGGAATCCTATCCAACTGTAAAACGCATGGTTGCCACCAATTGGCCGGTGCAGGAACTGCATCAGCGTTATGAAAAATTCATTGCGGATTTCCGGGAATTCTTTCATCTGGTGGAACAGGAAGATGAACTGGATCCGGTTCAGGCTTTTCAGTTACGAATTTTACTGATTCATCAATTCCGCCGGATTTTATTAAAAGATCCAAATCTGCCTTTTGAATTATTGCCATCCAACTGGCTTTCCCTGAATGCCCGTAATCTGAGCAGTAATTTATATCAAACCGTGGTTGCGGCAGGGGATGAATTCTTTATGGAGATCGCCCGAACTTCGGAAGGTTCGATGCCGCCGGTACATCCACAATTTTATAAACGTTTTGGCGGTTTGCGACTGGAAGCTGTTAGCTAATCTAATTCTGCATTTTTAAAGGAATAAAATAATGCCGTGTTATGCCATTGATGGTGTGATTCCTGTGGTCAGCCCTCGCGCTTATGTGCATCCGCAAGCCGTTCTGATCGGGGATGTGGTGATTGAAGAGGGCGTATATATCGGGCCTTTCGCTACTTTAAGAGCCGACTTTGGCGGGATTTACATCCAGAAAAATGCCAATGTTCAGGATTCCTGTACCATCCATGGCTTTCCCGGTAGCGTCACGCTGGTCGAAGAATATGGTCATATCGGACATGGCGCGATTTTACATGGCTGTATCATTCGTAAAAATGTACTGGTGGGTATGAACAGCGTGATTCTGGATGAAGCCGAAATTGGTGAAAATACCATTATCGGTGCCAATAGCACGGTTAAAGCCAAGGCCCAAATTCCGGAAAATTCATTGGTGCTCGGTAGTCCAGCGCGGGTTATCCGTCCTTTAGAAGCTAAAGAAATCGCCTGGAAAAGCAAGGGAACGCAGGAATATATTCAGCTGACAGAACGCTGTCTTTCTTCAATGCAGGAGGTCAGTCCTTTAACAGAAGTCTCCACAGACCGGCTCAGTTACAAAGCGTTTAAGGCAGATTATCAGATCAAGCAGAATGGTTTGATGACTGAGTCAAGAACATGATTCTATCGAATAGATGAATTCTGCATTTTAAAAAAATGAAATGACTGAAACCAAATTCCAACTGCATTCCTTGACCGGCTATTTAGACTGAAATAAAACTGGTCTGGAAAGCATATATGGAAAATAGGGAATTTAAAGATCATTTCTCCCAGCAGTCACAGGACTATGCCTTGTTTCGTCCGCATTATCCGGATGCATTGGGAAAGCTATTGGCAGAGCTGTCACCAGGTACCAAATTGGCTGTAGATGTCGGCTGTGGTTCTGGACAGCTTTCAGAAGTTTTGGCGAATTACTTTGATCAGGTGCTTGCTATTGATGCGAGTGCTGAACAGCTTGCCCAAGCCAAACCGCATCCAAAAATTCAGTATGGTCAGGCATTCGCTGAAGAGATCCCGTGTGCTGACCAGAGTATTGATCTGATTTCGGTGGCTCAAGCAGCGCATTGGCTCGATCTGGAAAAATTCTACGCAGAAGCTCGCCGTCTTGCCCGGCCTAATGCCGTTCTGGCTTTAATTAGCTATGGCGTGTTCAGTGTGGATGAGCCCCATCTGAATCATTATTTTAAGCATTTTTATGAGGTAACGCTTGCATCGTACTGGCCGCCTGAACGTCGCCATGTAGATGAAGGATATAAAAATCTCCCATTTCCATTTCAGGAAATGGCGATTCAGCCACCGGTATTACAGGTTGAATGGAATTTTTATCAGTTAATTGGTTATATGAGTACTTGGTCAGCCGTGAAAGCAGCCACTCAAGCACTCGGACATAATCCACTGAACGTACTTGCAGATGCCTTATTGCCAGAATGGGAAGATCCAGAATTACCTAGAGTCATTCGCTGGCCATTGTCGGTGCGTGCGGGGCGTATAATCGTTTAAAGAATATTCAAGCTAAAGCCTGTTTATTGGACAATGAATTGAATATTTCAAGGCTCAGAATTATCGCCCTAGAATCATTTCCAGCACAAATTTAGAACCAATAAAACCCAGTGCCAGCAAGCCAAAACCGAGCAGGGTAAAGCGCACAGCTTTCTGGCCACGCCAGCCAAACTTCCAGTGTCCGATTAATAGGGAACCGTAAACCAGCCAGGAAATAATACTGAACGCCGTTTTATGTGCCAGATGCTGAGCAAAGAAATTGTCGATGGTAAAAAAGCCAAAGCCCAATGCGAGAGTAAGTAAAACAAAACCGGTCATCAGCATATCAAACAGCAATGATTCCATGTCTTGATAAGAGGGTAGCAAACTGACCCAAACGCGGCGTTTTTGCTTCTTTTTCAGCTCACGATCCTGAAAGCGTAAAATTACGGCCTGAATGGTCGCCATGAGCAATACCGCATAAGCAGACAAAGACAGGATAATATGAATATCCAGACCCAAAGAGTTTTGTGTGATGATTTTTGCAGGCTGAGTAAACGCAAAGCCAAGAATTAATCCGGTCGCAGCCACCGGAATCCCGATCAGGTTCAGGGCAATAATCGGACGATAAGTGCTGTAAATAATGCTGAGTAACAGCATCAGACCAGAGGTAAAGGAAAACAGGGCAAAGACATCATAATTGATGCCCAGCGGGGTATGCATATCGCCATATAAAACCAGCGCATGCAAGCCCAGTCCAAGCAGTGCGGTTAGCGAGACAAACCATTGATTAGGAGCACGTTTAGACATTAAATGAATGAACAGATACCAGAAGGAAGCGGTGTAAGCGACTAATGCTAAGATCGTATAAACCAAGGGGAGGCTAACCATGTCAAACCTTTTTAAGGGTGATGAATATTCATTTATATAAATTCGCTGCGAACTACAGTATCCTATAGCATTCTATGCATAAATTTTCTATTTTAAGAAACAATTTTTTGCTCATGGCTATTTTAAGCGGATTTTGCAATGTTTGATACCTTAACAGAACGACTCACGCAGAGTTTAAGAAATGTTACTGGCTCAGGGCAGCTAACCGAAGACAATATTAAAGATACGTTACGTGAAGTGCGTATGGCGCTTCTTGAGGCCGATGTTGCGTTACCTGTAACTCGTGAATTCATCGCGAAAGTTAAGGAAGAAGCATTGGGCCAGGAAGTGATGACTCAGTTATCTCCTGGGCAGGCTTTTGTCAAAATCGTTCATGACGAATTGACCAAAATGATGGGCGAGGCCAATGAAAGCCTCGACCTCGCTGCAAAACCACCTGTGGTTGTCCTGCTGGCAGGCTTGCAGGGTGCAGGTAAAACAACAACTGCAGCGAAACTTGCACGCTTCTTACAAGAACGTCAAAAGAAAAAAGTCGCGATGGTCTCTGCCGATGTGTATCGTCCGGCTGCGATCAAACAGCTACAGACTGTCGCAGGTGAAGTCGGTGCGATTTTCCTAGAATCCAGCGCAGACGAAAAACCGATTACGATTGTGAATCGCGCGATTGAACAGGCAAAAATCCAGTTTGCCGATGTACTGATTGTCGATACGGCAGGCCGTTTGCATATCGATGATGACATGATGGGTGAAATCAAAGAGCTGCATGCAGCGATTAACCCGACTGAAACCCTGTTCGTGGTCGATGCCATGACCGGTCAGGATGCGGCAAACACCGCCAAAGCATTCAACGATGCCTTGCCTTTAACTGGTGTGATCCTGACCAAAACTGATGGTGATGCGCGCGGTGGTGCAGCGCTTTCAGTACGCGCGATTACCGGCAAGCCAATCAAATTCTTGGGTATGGGTGAGAAACTCGATGCCTTGGAGCCATTCCATCCTGAGCGTGTTGCACAGCGTATTCTCGGTATGGGTGATGTACTTTCTTTGGTCGAAGAACTTGAACGCAAGGTCGACAAAGAAAAAGCCGAAAAAATGGCGAAAAAACTGCAAAAAGGCGGCAGCTTCAACTTTGAAGACATGCTGATGCAGTTTGAGCAGATGAACAAGATGGGCGGCATGATGGGCTTCCTGGACAAACTTCCTGGCATGAGCAATGCCGGTCTGCAAGATGCGTTGGCGCAAGCCAATCCTGAAAAGCAGGTCAAGAAAATGGAAGCGATTATCCAGTCGATGACTATCAAAGAGCGCCGTAACCCGGACTTGATGAACCCAAGCCGTAAAAAACGTATCGCAGCAGGTTGTGGTATGGAAGTGGCAGAAGTCAACAAGCTGATCAAGCAACATGCCCAAATGGCCAAGATGATGAAAAAATTTGCCAATCCATCCGGTATGGCAAAAATGATGAAGTCACTCGGCGGCTTGCAGAAACAGTTTGGCGGCGGCGGTGGTATGGGTCCATTGTTCGGCGGCAACGACAAGAAATAAGTTGTGTTTAAAAAAAAGGCGCAATATGCGCCTTTTTTTATTGCGAATAAATGGTCAAACTGGTTTAAACAAAACAACATTTACTTACCCAAAATAAAAATCCGATCAGGCAGACTCAGGAGCATGAGCACAAAATAAAGAGAAATTTCAAATGACCCAAGTGATTGTCGTACATGGTTATACTGCAAGCCCGGAAGAAAATTGGTATCCGTGGATTCAGGAAAAAGCCCAACAGGAAAACGTCAGTTTAAAAGTACTTCGGCTCGATCCATCGACCACACCGACACTGGACACCTGGGATCAGCAAATGCGTGAACAGATTGATGCAATTGACGAGGACAGTATCTTTATTGCACATAGCTTGGGAACTGTGGCCGCATTGCATTACTTATCCAGAGAATTAAAACAGCAGAAAATTCAGCAACTGGTATTGATCGCGGGATTTAATGGCCGGTTAGGTCGTCTGGATGAAGTAAACCCTTTTATTGATGCCGCTGATATCGATTTCGATTTACTCAAACAACAGGTTGCAGAACGTGTAGTGATCTATTCTGAAGGCGATGATCGGGTTGCACCAGAATTTAGTCTGGAACAGGCGGACAGTCTGGACGCGATTGTGGTGAATGCCAAGCATCACGGACATTTTATTGATTCACAAGGCTGTACTGATCTGCCGGAACTCTGGAAAGTGATCGAGCCTTATCTGATTAAATCCGAAGTTTAAGCATGTTATTGTGTTCACTAGATTTTAAAACTCAACATGAGATGGTGTTCAAAAAGGTACTTGAATTCCATCTCCAGACTGTTTAAAACTGATTTTTATCGACGCCGTTTGCGTTCAATGATAATAAGTAAATCACTATGAAAAATATAATAAAGAAAGTCTATATCGTGCCGGATTATCAGGCGACCTCCAATGATCACTGGTACCCTTGGCTCAGTCGCCAGCTTAAAAATACCGGTTTTGAGTCCAAGCGGATTATGCTGGCCAACCCTTTTCAGCCTGATTTAGAAGAGTGGCAGCAGAATCTGAAACTGCATATTCCGCACATGGATGAACATACCTTTTTAGTTGCACATGGCCTGAGTTGCGTCAGTGTTTTAAACTTTTTACAGGAACATTATATTCAGCAGCAACGCAAGATCGGTGGCATCATTCTGGTCTCAGCCTTTGATACACCCTTGGTTGCATGGTCAGAACTGAATAAAATACTGCAGGCTGTGCGACTTGATCTGAAAAACTTGCCGTATAGCTATAAACGTGCGGTGATGCTGATCTCCAGTAATGATCCTTATGTGCCTGCACCGATTTCCTTGCGTTTAGCACATAGCCTGAATGCACAAATTTTTGAGATCAAAAAAGCTGGACATTTTAACAAGGCTGATGGTTTTGCCGAATTCCCCCAATTGCTGGACATTATCAAACAGTGTCTGGCAAATGAGCTGCAAAATGCTGCAGGCCTTTAAGCAAGAGATCAGGTTCAATTCGGGGCTGATACTGAGCGAGATGTTGCGCAAACAGCGGCGCATCTCCACCAGTTAAAACCAGCTGTGCCGGGAAATCATGCAGGACTTTTTCGATGGTGCTGAGCAGACCGAGTAGGATGCCATGATGAACAGCATCGATAGTATTCCGTCCAGGATTAAGTTCAGAAAACGCGGCATCGGGAATTTTAATGCCTTTGGTGTTCTGAATCAGTGCATCGCGCTGCAAATACAGATTTGGCAGAATAAATCCACCCAAATGTTGTTGTCCTTGCGCCAGATCAATGGTCAGTGCCGTACCACAACTAATTACACAGTAATTTTCATGCGCTTGCGTCGCCACTGCAAGTACCTGTAACCAGCGGTCAATCCCCAGCTGAGAAGGTTCATCATAACCACAGATCAGACCGGCATATTCTGCTTGTACCTGAGCAAAAATCACTGGAATATGCAGACTTTCTAAAATGCCGAGAATACGCTCATTATTGATTTTATCCTGAACCGAGGATAGACCTACCTGATGCAAGCCCAGCGCTTTGAAATGCTGGATCAGGCCCAATAACAAATCGGCAGGAGACTGTAAATGTAATTCTGCTGCCTGTTCAATAATCTGATCATGCTCGGTAATCCAGTATTTAAGCCGGGTATTGCCGATATCCAACCATAATTTTTTCATTGCTGTATGCCTGTTCATCTACCATTTTTAAGGCGGAGCTGTCCCTGATAAAAGGTCTGGATTCCCTGATCGGTCAAAATCTTGACCGCACCATCGTCCTGAATCCCGAGAAAAGTACCGGAATATTGCCCTTGCACATCGGTAAATTCAACCGTTTGTTGCATAAATGCAGCCGATCGATTAAAACGCGCCGCCAGATTCTGACTGCCATAATTAAACCATTGCCCGGCTTGCTGAATCGCCAGATATAACTGGGCAATTAGTTCTACTTTTGAGGTATGTGATAATCCCAATTCGCTCAGGGAACTGACCTGCTGATCTGGAAGGTTGGTGGGCAGAGGATCAATATTTAGCCCGACCCCGACCACCACCTGTGTAGATGAAATCGGCTCGACCAGAATGCCGCCCCATTTTCCGTGCAGGCTATACAGGTCATTCGGCCATTTCACCTGTAATTCCAGGCCTTTTAGACTGGGCATTTGCAGGATATTTAACGCAATTTCTAGCGCCAGACGACCATCGATGGGTTTTTGTGTATGCAGCAATGTGCTTAAATAGATGTTCCCTTCAGGTGAAATCCACTGACGTTGACGCTGTCCACGGCCTTGGGTCTGCACATGACTGCATACCAGAACCTGCTGTACCCCCTTCGTTGCCAATTCGCGCACATCATCATTGGTCGATGTAGTAATCGGTTTGATGAGTAATACTTCCGGGAGTTGGCCTGCATCGCTTAATCGTTGTTGCAGTTCACGAGTTTCTACATCCATTTGAATCTAAACGTGGTAAATATCGTTATGGAGTTAATCATATATTTATTGATTGGTGCAATTGCCGGATTCACCGCAGGCCTATTTGGGGTCGGCGGTGGTTTGATTATTGTGCCGATCCTGTACATTGTTTTTACCCAGCTTCAGTACGATCCCAGCGTGATTATGCATATGGCGGTGGGTACTTCCTTGGCAACAATTATTGTGACTTCTATCAGTTCGGTGATGGCGCATCATCAACGAGGGGCAGTGCTATGGCCCGTGTTTCGTAATCTGGCGCCAGGTCTGATCATTGGTTCTTTCCTGGGGGCGGGGATTGCCGATTATTTATCTGGTCAGGGTTTGCAATTACTGATTGGCTTCTTTGCGGTCTGGGTGGCATTTAGAATGTTCAGGGGAGCGCATATTCAGATCGATCCGAATCAAAAATTGCCTTCAACCCCGGTACAAATTGCTGCAGGTGGTGGGATCGGTGTGGCATCGGCGATCTTTGGGATTGGCGGGGGAAGTCTGACAGTCCCATTTCTAAATCGCTGCGGAATCGTGATGCAAAAAGCAGTGGCGACCTCTGCGGCCTGTGGATTGCCGATCGCCGTCGCAGGTGCGCTGGGTTTTATCTGGTTTGGTAAACAGGCGCAGGTCACCGTGCCAAATACTATTGGCTATATTCATATTTATGCCTTTATCGGTATCAGCATGATGAGTTTTTTCACGGCCAAGCTGGGCGCAAAAGTGGCACATCTGCTTTCACCGGCCGTATTAAAAAAATGTTTTGCTGCACTACTGACCACCGTCGGCCTGTATTTTATTTATCAAGGGTTTATGGCCTGATTTAAACCTTTTCGGTTGGACTGATGTACCGTATAAGGAGAATAGCTCACTATTCTCCTTTTTTATGGGCCTAAGTTGGCTATATAGACATAAGATTGTCTGACAATGTCAAAGTATTTATGGATAAAAACCCGTTTAATAGCAACATAGCCCAAATGAAGGGCTAAACCAGTATCCATAAAAATAAAGACAGGAACGGTATGCCATTAGAACAAGCGCACAGTTTGTCTGAGCAGATTGCCAAGCACATTAGCGAACAGATTATTCGCGGTGAACTGGTCGAAGGCGAACGTATACAGGAACTCAGGATTGCCTCGGAGCTTGATGTCAGTCGGGGGTCGGTTCGTGAAGCCCTGCTTTTGCTGGAACGCACCCAGCTGATTGAAATTTTCCCGCGTCGTGGGGCGATTGTCTCGGAAATGTCGGCCTTGCAGGTACGTGCCTTATTTGACATGACCTCATTATTGCTCGGGCAAATGGTGCATCGCATGGCGGAAACCTGGCGGGTGCATGAAGCTGAGCGCATTCAGCTATTATTAGAGCAATTGGAAGCAGAAACCCGCCAAGGACACACTGAAAAGTTTTATGATCTGATCTTTCAGGGCATGGCCCAACAGCATGAGATGGTCGGGAATCCTTATCTGATGCGCTACTATCAGGAACTGCTGCCTTCTTTACGTCGGAGCTATTTTTTGACCCTGAATATTTCCAGACGCGAGTTACAGGAATCTTTCGACTTATTTAAACTGGTCACTGAAGCAATTTTGATACGAAAAACCCATCAGGCCACTTTATTTATGGAAGATTTTTGTCGACACTTGCGCAACCTTGTGTTGGAATCTCTGACACGGATGAAACAAATTGAACTCGCGTGGGCCAGACGCTCACGACGTTAAATCAGGACATTATGCGTTTAAGCAGTTTAAAACTTTCAGGCTTTAAATCTTTTGCCGACAGTACCACTTTACATTTTAAAGATAATCGTACTGCGGTCGTGGGACCGAATGGTTGTGGTAAATCCAACGTCATTGATGCCATACGCTGGGTCATGGGCGAGTCCAGTGCGCGCCAGTTGCGTGGTGGCAGCATGCAGGATGTCATCTTTACCGGAACTGCCAAGCGTAAACCGGTGGGTATGGCCAGTGTAGAACTGCGCTTTGACAATACCTATGGCAAGCTGGGCGGTGCTTATAATGCCTATAATGAACTGGCAGTACGCCGTCAGGTCAACCGCGATGGCAAGTCCGAATATTTCCTGAATGGCAGCAAATGCCGTCGTCGTGATATTACCGATATTTTCTTGGGTACCGGTCTTGGTCCGCGTTCCTATGCGATTATCGAGCAGGGCATGATTAACCGTCTGGTCGATGCCAAGCCCGATGAAATGCGGGTCTATATTGAAGAAGCAGCTGGAGTGTCGCGCTATCAGGCGCGTCGCCGTGAAACCATGCTGCATCTGGATCACACCACACAAAACCTGTCGCGTCTGGAAGATATCGCCTCCGAACTGAAATCTCAGCTAAAAACCCTGAAACGGCAGTCGGAAAGTGCAATTCAATATAAAGAACTGGAAGGACAGATCCGAACGATCAAGATCGAAATCCTGTCTTTTCAATGTGAGCAAAGCCAGCGTTTACAGGAAGAATATACCCTTGAGATGAATACGCTCGAGGAAAACTTTAAGCTGGTACGTTCCGAACTGACCACCGTTGAACATGATTTGGGCAGCACCAGTGAACTGTTCCAGCGCCTGATTCAGCAATCCACTCCTTTGCAAAGCGAATGGCAACAGGCCGAGAAAAAACTGGCTGAACTGGAAATGACCCTGCAACAAAAGCAGTCTTTGCTGGAGCAAAATTCCACCAGTCTGGTCAAGCTGGAACAGCAAAAAGTCCAGACCAAAGAGCGTTTGCAGTTGATTGAACTGCAACTCGATACGTTACAGCAGCAATTTGAAGATCAGCAGGCGCAATTGCAGCAACAAGATGGCCAGAATCAGACGCAAAGCCAGAATCTGACTGAGCTCAAGTCACAGCATAGCACTGTGGCAGCGCAATTTACCCAGATCAAAACCCAGGTCGAACAGCAGCAACAGCGTAAATTACAGATGCTGGCTCAAAGCGAGCAACTGGCAAAGAATATTGAACGGATTGAACAGCAGAAACAGACGCTACAACAGCAAAGTGCACAGATTCAGCAACAGGCGCAGCAAGATGAGCTGGAGCAGTATCAGGCAGATAAAGTCCAGGCTGAACAGCAAATCGCTGACTATGAAATTCAATTAACAGATTTAAAAAATCAATTCGAGCAGATGCAGGCAGAGCAGGCGACCCATCAGCAGCGCTTGATGCAGCTCAAATCTGAAATTCAGGTACTTCATTCGGAAAAGAAAAACCTGAGTCAATTGCTGACCAAAGCCAATCCAAATGCCAAGAGTGATACGGTCCAGTTGATGCAGGTGCTGAAACTCAATCTGCAGGCGAAAGCACATGCCAGCCTGATCGAAAAGTTTTTGGCCAAGTGGCTGTCTGCCCAGATTCTGGCCGAGGGCGAGCACTTCCTTGAAGATTGTGCACGTCAGCTAAAGCAACAGGCTGTGCAGGATAAAATTCAGATTGCCAATACGATGTGTCTGGCCAACTGGATTGAATCTCCGCATTATTCACTGTGGCAACAAGTCGCGGTCGTAGATACATTAGCACAAGCATTACCGCTTCAAACTGAGCTATTACAAGGCCAGTCAATCCTAAGTCTGGATGGCTATCATGTTGGGGCAGACTGGGTCATTGCGCTGGAGTATGATGAAGCCAGTCAGGCCGGACAAGGCGCATTGAGTCATCGAATCCGTCTGGATGAAATTGAGCAGCAGCTTGCGGAACTTGAACCTAAGTTTATGCAGCTGGAGCAGCAGTTACCTGAATTCGCCGATCAGGTTAAAGCTTTGCAAAATCAGATTCAGAGTATCAGCGAGCAGCAGAAACAAGCTCAAAAGCAGCTGCAGCAACTCGATGTCAATATTGCTAAAGTACAAAGTAGTGCGCAGGCTTTTGCATTGCAAAAGCAGCAATTACAGCATCAGCTGCAACAACTTGATGAGCAGCTTGAAGAAGATGCCATGCAGAAAGATGATCTGGAAATTGACCTGCATGCCTTGAATATCAAGCTGGAACAGGCGTTACCAAATTATAAAACCCTGCAATTCCAGCTGGAAGAATTGAGCGCTCAGTTAGATGACTCGCAGCAGCTTAGCCAGCAAGCGCAGCAGGAACTGGAATTGCTGCGCCGTCAATGTGTGCAAAGCCAACAGCAGATCGAATTACTGGAAAAAGATCAGGTATTCCTAAAAGAACAGTCTCAACAAATTACTGCACAAATCGAGCAGGCCAAGAAATTTGTTGATCCGGTACAGCTGGAATTGCCTGCTTTACAGAGCCAGTTTAATGAACAGGCGCAGATCACTGAAAAGCTGCAAAAAACCTGGGTCGACTGGCAGGTTGAATTAAATCAGGTGCAGAGCAAACAGCAGCAGCTGACCGAACAGCGTCACAGCTTCCAGCAGCAGGATGAAAAACTTCGCAGTACACTGGAAGAAAAACGTCTGGCCTGGCAGGCAGCCAAATCTGATTTGCAGCATTATTCTGAACAACTGAAAGAGTTGAATAGTGAAGTAATTTCCGGGCTGGATATTGATGTTAAAGCACATCAAGCCAAACTGGAAAAAGCTCAGGCTCAGTTCGATAAACTTGGTGCAGTCAATCTGGCGGCTTCTGAAGAATATGAAGAAGTGTTAAAACGTTATGAGGAACTGAGTCACCAGATGCAGGATCTGGAAAATACGGTTGAACAGCTACAGGCTGCGATGAAAAGTATTGACCAGGAAACCCGTAAACTGTTTATGCACACGTTTGATCAGGTCAATGCTGAACTGCAAAACCTGTTCCCGAAAGTGTTTGAAGGTGGTGAGGCGAGTTTAAGCCTTGAAGATGGCTGGCAGTCGGGTGTAAAACTCATGGCCCGACCACCGGGTAAACGAAACAGCTCATTGGCCTTACTCTCTGGTGGAGAAAAGGCCTTAACTGCATTAGCATTGGTATTCGCGATTTTTCGCTTAAACCCGGCACCATTTTGCGTACTGGATGAAGTCGATGCACCGCTGGATGATGCCAATGTGGGACGCTTTTGTAATTTAGTCAAAGAGCTTTCTGAACACGTGCAATTTATTTATATTACCCATAACAAACTTGCAATGATGATGGCGACTGATCTTTTAGGTGTAACCATGCCTGAACCGGGAACATCAAAATTAGTGACAGTTAATTTGGAACAGGCAAAAGAATACGGCCTAGCTGCGGAGGTATAATATGGAAATCACCACCATTATCGGGATTGTTATCGCAATTGTGATTATGCTGTTTGGTATAAGAATGCTGTTCAAAAAACCTGTAGAGGCTGTGCCTTCACTGGATGCCAACCTGCATATCGACCCGGATAGCCAGACACCGATCATTCCAAGGCATGTACGTTCTCAATTGGCACAACAGGATGTCGAATCTGATCGTATCGAGCCAAGCTTGGGTATAGATGAACCGGCTCCTGAAAAGCCTTCCGCCTTTCGCAAGGCTGAATCAACTCCGGTTGAGCCGGCAGCGGTCGAAACTCTTGCAGTTGTCCCGTCAACAGAAGCTGAAGGAGTGGCAAATTCGGTAGCAACAGCAGCAGATGTTCAACAGGTAGAAGCCGAACAGAAGAATAGCCAGACTGAAACCAAGGAAGAAATGCCTGAATTCAGCCTGAACAGCAACATCGAAAAAGCAGAAATTTCTGAATTTAATGATGAAAGCAGTATTCTGGATGCACATCTGCATGAGCAAAAAATAGTGGATGAAGAAAGTGCTTTGTCCAATGCTGAAACCATTATTTCTTTGCATATCTATCCGCAAGGCCGTGTACTTTCAGGTGATAAGACTTTGAAAGTTCTACTGAAATATGGCCTGCGTTATGGCGAACTGGCCTGTTTCCACCGTTATAGTGAAGATGGTTCAAAACTGCTGTTCTCGGTACTGCAAATGACTGACACCGGCATGGAAGGCTTTGATCTGGAAACACTTTCAACTCAGGAAGTGAAAGGTCTGGCATTCTTCCTGGCTTTACCGCATAGCGATGTACAAAATGCGTTTGATACCATGGACAGTATTTCACGTCTGATTGCCCGTGAAGTGGATGGTCTGGTCTATGATCAGAACCAGCAGGAATTTACCCCACAATTACGTGAATTCTGGCGCCATCAGGCAATTGATTATCGTGCTGGACAAGGCACGGAAGTTTAAGGCTGCTTTGTTCAATCTCCAAGTTGAATCTGTAGACTGCAATTTTTATAATAGCCAAAAGCTGAATATTCTACAGGGCGGATTTTCCGCCCTTTTTTATGGTGAAATTATGACCCAAGATGCCACTGTCATTGCGCAAATGCGTCAACTGATTCAACTGCTTGCCAAGCATAACCATGCTTATTATGTGATGGATCAACCGAGCATTGAAGACAGTGAATATGATCAGCTCTTTCATCAGCTCAAAGCCCTAGAACAACAATATCCTGACCTGATCCAGTCCGATAGCCCAACCGATAAAGTGGGTGGGCAGGCGCTTTCAAAATTTGTGACCGTAACACACGCCGTGCCGATGCTGTCATTGGGCAATGTCTTTCATCAGGAAGATCTGCTGGCTTTTGCCCGCCGTATTGAAGAACGTTTGCCAAATCAAAAAATTGAATATGATGTTGAACTGAAATTTGATGGTCTGGCCATCTCACTCTGGTATGAGCATGGCGTATTGACGCGTGGGGTGACGCGCGGCGATGGGGAAACCGGTGAAGACATCACCCAGAATGTCAGAACCATTCGCAACCTGCCGAAACTTTTATCTTCGGTGAATGGCATCATTCCCGATTTGCTGGAAGTACGCGGCGAAGTGTTGATGCCAAAATCCGGTTTTGAAAAACTGAATGCAGCCAATGCCGCCAAAGGTGAAAAGACCTTTGCTAATCCGCGTAATGCTGCGGCAGGAAGTTTGCGTCAGCTGGACCCGAATATTGCTGCCTCGCGGCCATTGGCTTTTTATGCTTATGGGATTGCTCAGTGCGTGCCGCATCATGGACAAACCACTATGTCCGCCAGTCTGGAATGGTTACATCAGTTCGGTTTTGCGGTTGGCGAGCGTCACTTTATCTGTGACAGTATTCAGGACGTGCAAAAGGTCTACGAACAGATCATTGATGAGCGTGCCAGTCTCAGTGTCGAAATCGATGGCATGGTAATCAAGGTCAATGACCTGAAACAGCAACAACAGCTTGGTTTCCTGAGCCGTGAACCGCGTTGGGCCACCGCCTATAAATTTCCGGCAGTTGCAGCACTGACTACGGTAGAAAATATTAACTGGCAAGTGGGTCGTACTGGAACATTGACGCCGGTTGCGCGTTTGAATCCGGTCGCTGTTGGTGGAGTAACAGTCTCCAATGTGACGCTGCATAATATTGGGGAAATTCACCGTCTGGATGTGCGTATTGGCGATACGGTCAGTGTTTATCGTAGTGGCGATGTAATTCCTAAGGTGGAAAAAGTCTGGCCGGAATTCCGCCCAGTCGATGCAGTAGAAGTGCATTTACCTGAACAATGTCCAGTATGTGATTCACCAGTAGTGATGCCGGAAGGTGAAGCATTGGCCCGCTGCTCTGGCGAACTCTATTGTGCTGCGCAGCGAATCGAAACCATTCGTCATTTTGTGTCGCGTAAGGCCATGGATATAGAAGGGCTGGGTGATCGCTGGGTAGAGTCACTGCTACATTTAAATCTTCTGAAAGATGTATCAGATATTTACCATCTGCATGAACATCGTGAGACTTTGCTGGGTATTGAAAAGATGGGGGCCAAATCGGTTCAGAATCTTTTAGATGCTATCGAAAACAGCAAGAAAACTACACTGGCTGCTTTTATCTATGCTCTCGGTATTCGTGGGGTGGGTGAAACCACGGCGCGGATGCTGGCCAATACTTTCCAGACGCTGGAGGCATTACGCAATGCTGATATTGAAGCATTAAAGAAAACACCGGATGTCGGTGATATTACTGCGGAATGGATTCTGGATTTCTTTCAGGCACCGCATAATCTGGAAGTTTTGGATCGTTTGCTGGCTGCCGGTATTCACTGGGATGCACCGATTGCACCAACGCGTCAGCCATTGAATGGCGAAAGCTGGGTGGTCACCGGAACTTTAAGCAGTATGGGGCGGGATGACGCAACCCAGTTATTGCAAGCCTTAGGTGCGCGAGTCAGTGGCAGTGTATCCAGCAAAACCAAATGTGTGGTTGCGGGTGAAAAAGCTGGCTCAAAACTGGATAAGGCAGAAAAACTGGGTATTCCAGTGATCAATGAACAACAGTTTATTGGCTTGATGCAAGATTATGGTCAGCTTGAGGCCTAAATCTCTGCACATTTCATGAAAGAATAAGAATTAAAAAAGCCACCTTCGGGTTAATGCCAGTCAGTTAAGAAATTGACTGGCATTTTCTTGGATATTTTTGTGCTTTAATTTTCACTACTCGCGGACATTGCCTTTGCCTTTTTTCAGGTAATACAAATATTTTAGATTGTTCAAATAATTGCGCTAAATGTTTGGGTAGGTTTCCTGCTGATTCTAAAGGTGTGTGCCTTAAGATATTGATAATACTCATAGATGCAATATGGAAACTGATCCTTAAAGGACTCACCTTTGCATGTTCAGCGATAAACCTCATCTGTCTTCTTAAGATATTATATGCAATAAATACCCCCCACAATTCTTGATAGACCAAATCAGGTTGTTTGCTTCTTAAAATCCTTGCATCCTGTAAATCACTTTTAATTTCCCGATAACACATTTCTATTTCCCAACGCTGGATATAAAGCATTGCAAGGTCTTTGAATGGATAAACTTTAGAATCTGTTAATGATGTAATGTAACGTCTTATTTTTCCTGCATATTCAACTTCAATTAAACGTGCTTCCCAATAGTCACCCAATGACGGATTTATCTTTTTTGCTCTTGCTGAAACAGGCATTTTGATCTGAAAGTCATGGGCCGCATTATGATGAATCACTTCATAACGCAGGTTGTCCTTTGCTCGCATCAACCAATGACTCTCTTCTGCCTGAGATTGCCAGCTCACTAAAAAATCAGCAGAGAAGTAAGCACGATCAAATAGGGTAATACTGCGAACTGGTGCTTTTAATTGACTGGCTAAGGTTAATTCACCTTGATCCATACTGCCCATTTGGGCATCAATCATTTCATGGGTATTGGTATTCACCAGGCAAGTCGCTCTAACTTGTGGGTAAGGTGCAGCTGCTGTTTTGCCTTTGGATGAACCAAAGTGCTTAAAGTTTTCTTCTGTATGAGGCATAGACCAAACCACACCATCTACAGCACAAACGCATAGACCGTGAAAGTTGCTATATTGTTGTTGTGAGTCTTTAAACCATGCCTGACTTAATGTCGAAAATAAAGCACTCATGGGTTCTAAGCCTAAGCGTTGTCTTGCTTGTACGGATGCACTCGGTACATAGTATTCTGCCGTACCGAAAACAAGTTGCAATTGTTGAACCACATACCAAATCGGTTGATTTCGAGATAGAGCAAGTCCGATTACCAGCCAAACAACATGTTCAGCAGGCAGTTTTCTTTTTCGAATTGATGCTTTACCTGTTTGGTCTAAGCAATCTTCAATCCAGTTTAAATCAATCAATTCACTGAATTGTGAAAGTGAAGGTAGGGTTTGTTTTAATGTTAAATCTAGATTCTGAGATAAATTCATAAAAAAAGAGCGTATTTACATACGCTCTTTTTACAGCATTTTAACTTTTTTTGCTTAACTGACTGGCATTACACCTTCGGGTGGCTTTTTCGCATAAAAAGATTAAGGAATATATTTTTTTACGACGCCATCATCGAGCAATTGCTGGAAATGTTCAACCAGACTTTCTTTCACCGGACGATACTCAATGCCGAGCTCATTTTTACTTTTCTGGGCATTAAAGAAAATTGGATAACCCATATTTAGCTCTACAAATTTGCGGCTAAAACCTGCTACAGGTCCGAACATTTTGAAAGCTGCCTTCGGCAATTGATTGCGCGGGAACGGAAACTTATTGCCAAAATATGCCCGTAGAATTTGGCCCATTTCCAGCAGGCTCAAGCTTTCACTACAAATGATATAACGGCCATGCGCTTCTGGATTAAACGCCGCACGGATATGCGCTTCAGCAACATCCTGAACATCGACGACGCCATTCCACATCGGCGGGACACCAAGCAAAGTCATGCCGTTGGCAAACTGTTGCAGGACTTCTACACTACCGGATTGGGTATTTGGCGTTAAGGATTGACCAAAAACCAGTGCCGGATTGATACAGACCAGATCCCAGCGATCCTGTGCTTCAGCCATTTCCCAGGCTTTGCGCTCTGCCATGACTTTGGAATAAGGATAAGGCTGATGTGTGGCCGAACTGGTGGTATTCCAGTGTGATTCATCAAAACTGTTATTTTTAGTTTGTAGAATATCAATGGCATCGCCATAGGTGGATGCGATACTCGATGTGACGATCACGCGTTTCACTGCTTCAGTCTGATTGACACTATTCAGTACATTTTCAGTGCCTAACACCGCAGGTTCGATAATATCTTTGACTGCATCTTTATAGTTGGTGACCACAAAAGGTGAGGCCATATGAAAGACAATTTCACAACCTTGCATCGCCTGATCAAAAGAACCCGGGCTTAATAAATTGGCCTGAAATAACTTGAGAGTTCCCGGAGTGCTGTCGGCAATTTTTTCTAAATGGGCAAAGCTTTTACTTTTATTCAGGTCACGCACCGTGGCATGTACGGTATAGCCTTGCGTGAGTAATTTCTGGATGACCCAGCTGGCAATATAACCCGATGCACCGGTAACCAGAACAGGCGCTGTTGTTTGTGGATGTGTCATATCGGAACCGTTGTTGTTTTAAATTTGTGTGAATGATAAGCGAAATTTAAGCATGAAGTACGCCAATGCAGTGATGTTTATACAAAAAGAATGAATCTGTCTGGTCAAAATTAAGATTTACAAATTTTAACGCATGTGTTTATTCGCCAGTTTTAGGTTATTGCCAAGCGTAATGAAAGTGCAAAGTGTTGTTTTATAAATGGGATTTCATTAAGAACAAAGTGTAAATGCAAGTACTTCTCATTTTAATTATATAAAAATCAAATATTTAACCATGGTTAAGCTTTGCAAATTCAATTGCTTTTCGCCATAATAGCAAAATACAGGTAGGGAGTTATTCAAATGCGCGGAAATCCAGAAGTCGTAGATTATTTAAATATGTTGATCGGTGGCGAACTGGCTGCTCGTGACCAATACTTGATTCACTCTCGTATGTATGAAGATTGGGGATTGACCAAAATCTTTGAACGTATCGATCACGAAATGCAAGAAGAGTCCCAGCATGCGGATGCGATTATCCGTCGTGTTCTGTTCCTTGAAGGAACGCCAAACATGCAGCGCGATGACGTTGAGATTGGCGAGGATGTGGTGAGCTGCCTGAAAGCCGATCTAAAACTTGAATATCATGTGCGGGAAAAACTGGCGCAGGGCATCAAACTGTGCGAAGAGAAAGGTGACTATATCAGCCGTGATATGTTACGCCAGCAAATGTCGGATACCGAAGAAGACCATACTTACTGGTTAGAAAAACAATTGCGCTTAATCGAACTGATTGGTCTGCAAAATTATATTCAGTCACAGATGTAAAACCGGATGAATAAAAAACCCAGCACATGCTGGGTTTTTTATATCTTGAAAATACTTAGTTGTTATTACTCATAATGCCAATTTTTTTGACCTCCAGCCTTTGAGCTGCCGCCATGACCATAGCGATATGTTTATATTCAGTGGCACGATCCGCCTTGATTTTAATCTGATCCTGATCCGCTTTTTGCGCTACTGTCTTGAATAAGTTTTCCAGAGCTTGGGTATTTGCTACCGGCTGTTCATTCCAGAAAATCTTACCTTGTGCATCCAGACGTAATTCCACCAGCTCAGGCGGTTTTTCATCGGTTACAGGAGGCGTTCCATTCGGTAGATCGATATTAATCGAGTTATTCGGCAAAGGAATTGTGATAATAAACATAATCAGCAAGACCAGCATGACATCAATCAGTGGCGTCATGTTGACATCTAACATCACATCATCATCTTGATTTGAACCAACATTCATACCCATAAACTTAATCCCTCTTTGTGCTTAAGGTGTAGCGGGCGGAGTGGTGACAAAAGCAATTTTGCCGATACCGGCCTGTTGGGTGGTACTAATCACCTGATCAATTGCCTCATAAGGTGTTAACTGATCACCACGAATATGCACTTCAGGCTGCGGACGTTTCTGGGCTTCTGCCTGTAAACGACTCAGTAAAACTGTTTTATCTGCGATATAGATTTCGTTCCAGAAAATATCGCCAGTTTTATTGACAGCCAGCTGAACATTTTCCGGTTTGGTTTCATACGGTACATTTCTTTCTTCGGGTAGATCGACTGGTACGGTATGAATGGCAACCGGTACAGTAATCAGGAAGATAATGAGCAGAACCAGCATAATATCAACCAAAGGGGTGGTATTAATGGTTCCAATTACCTCATCATCGCTGTCGTTTGAATTGACCATCATTCCCATGGCTGATGCCTCACTCTTACTTCACGTCACGATTAACAGGATTATTGGTTGTAATTTCACCGCTGAGTAATACTGCGTGTAAATCAGAACCAAAAGTACGGACTTCTTCCATGACCGCTTTATTACGGCGAGTCAACCAGTTGTAGCCAAGTACTGCAGGTACTGCTACGGCCAGACCGATAGCTGTCATAATCAGTGCTTCACCCACTGGACCTGCTACTTTATCAATCGAAGCCTGACCTGAAACACCAATGGCAGTCAGTGCATGGTAAATCCCCCAAACCGTACCGAAAAGTCCAACGAAAGGTGCGGTAGAACCGACTGTGGCAAGGAAGGCTAGACCGCCACTCAGATGGTTCTGGATTTTGTCGATCGCACGGGAAATCGAAATGGTGACCCAGGTATTGAAATCAATACGTTCAAGTAAATTGCCACCATGATTTTTGGTTGATTTAATCCCTTTTTCTGCAATAAAACGGTAAACGCTGGCTTCATTAAGGTTTTGGGCTGCGTTATCCAGAGAAGACGATTCCCAGAACTGGTGTTCAGCTTCCTTGGCTTGCTTGCGAATCTTGCCTTGTTGCAGGCATTTGCTGATCATGATGTACCAGGTACCAATCGACATAATCAATAGAATGAACAAGGTAACTTTCGAAACAATATCACCTTCTTTCCACATGGCTTCTAGGCTATAAGGATTATATCCAGCCTTTTCATCCTTAGCTTCAGCTGGTAATGGCGGTGGGGTCCGTGTAGCCGCTGTTGCAGGTGTTGTTACCGCTGTTTCAGTAACAGCACTGGTATTTGGTGTAGCGGACTGTTCTGCAAAAACTGCTTGTAGAGGTAATAAAGTGCTCATGGCAATTACACCGGCAGCAGTCATGTTTTTTAAAGGTTTTAGTGATTTTTTCATCATAGATCTCCTGATTTTTTTCTTTATCTGTTGTATCTGTTAGTCAAGGACAAATTCATAGGGAATGTCATACCAAGATTCTTGCGGCTCGCCATTTTTCATTGCTGGCTTGAAAGTACATAAACTAAAGGCCTTGGATGCTGCACGATCCAGCGCACGACTACCGCTCGACTTTTTCACTTTGGCATCCTGGACCTTGCCGGTGGTATTTACATATACAGAGATCAAGACTTCACCTTGTTCTTCATTCATTAGTGCATCACGTGGATAGTCTGGGCGTTTACAACCTGCTTCACCTTGTGAAACACCACGAGTGACACCAGCGGGTGGAGGGGCTGGTGCTGGAGCGGCTGCGACTACTGGAGCCGGTGCTGCTATCGGACTTGGTGAAGGATTCGCTGCAACGGGAGTAGGCACTGCAACAGTTGTCGGTTGGGTTGGCGTTGGAAGTGTTTTCTGTACAGGAACTACTTTTTCAACCGGTTTCACCTCAGGCACTTGTGCCACTTTTTCCACGATTTTTGGTGGTTCAGGGGGTGTTTCTTTTGGTGGCTCAGGTTCAGGCGGTTTGATATCCTGAATGATCATCAGTTCTACCGGCTGTTCCGTTGGTTTAATAATGTCTTTTGCCATACCAGCCATGAGTACCAGGCCCACCAGGATATGCAAAAAAACAACGACCCCAATACCAGTCAGTTTTTTGGCGGAGTTTTTTTCTAAGTCTTCAAACTTTGTGCCCATCATGACTCCTAGAATTTAAGACAAACAGGAAATAGTGCACTGATGAGAATTTTTTTTGATTACAGGCAGCATTATTTTTTGTTTGGCTAAAATTAAACGGGGAAAACCGCAAACACCGCTTGGCAGCAGTGTTTGCGAAGTAATTAATTAAAAGAATTTATAGGTACCACGTAAGAAGTAAGCGCGGCCTGTTGGATCGCTATAACGTGGGTCATAACCGTATTGGAAGTTATCCATTACGTCAGAGGCAGGTGGTTCTGCATCGAACATATTTTTAATACCGGCAGTTAGCTCCAGATTTTTAAATCCTTTGTAAGTGCCAGAAATGTTGTATACGGTGTAGTCAGCAACATCGCGTTCTTCTGAATAGTCTTCATAACCACGAACGAACTGTTGTTCAAACACCATTCTCCAGTTTTCATAAGACCAGTTCACGTTTGCAGTATGTTTCCAGCGAACCACTGCTGGGTCATCATAAACACCGACATAACCTTCCCACTCACCGCCTGGTTCATCCTGGTAATCCATTTGAATCACATAAGTACCGTCAATACCGAAACCGAAGCGGCCAGTTGACGTCATTGGAGAAAGATAGTTCAAACTCAAATCAATACCTTGGGTTTTCAAGCCACCGGAGTTAATCAAGTTAGTTGAGATATGGTCAATACGCCCTTCTGCATTACGAACAAAGTATTGAGCATACTTTTCTGGATCACCAAAAATTGATGATTCACCAATCGTTCCAATTAGGTTTTCAATTTCGATATTGTAGTAATCGGCAGTGAAAACTAAGTTTTTGATCGGTTCAAAGACAAAACCAGCCATGTAAGATGTTGACTCTTCTGGACCTAGTTCAGAATTGCCGCCTTGTGTACGGATAAACTGGGTATTACATTCAGTTTGGTATCTGGTTTCAGTTGGTGTACCACCCGGGCAAAGAATCGGGTCGTTATATCTTGCACCAGTCCAGGTTCTGACCGAAGGAGCATTGACGTCATATAAGCTTGGTGCACGGAAACCGGTACTGTAAGAAGTACGGAACATGAGTTCTTTAACTGGTTCCCAGCGTAAGGCCACTTTAGGATTAAAGGTGTCACCAAAATCGCTATAGTCATCATAACGAGCAGCCAACTGTAATTCCAGGTTGGTCAATAAAGGTACTTGGAATTCAGTGAATACTGCGCTAATGTCACGATCGCCTGAGCTTTTTGGTTTATTTGGATCAATACCAGAACCTGGAACTTGAGCAACAATTTCAGAATTTACAGTTGCTTCCCAGTCTTGTTTGGAGAAACTACCGCCGAAAGCAAAACCAACATCACCTGCAGTAAGTGTGTAGATTGGACGACTCACGGTAAAGTCAATTGTAGTTGAATCTAAAGATGCCTGATTGGTATCGCCTTTGACATCAAAAGTGTTCCAAAGACCTTGATCCTCTGGCGCTTGTGGTCCAAATGGGTTCAAAGTTCCATTATCAAGTGCAGCCTGAACTCGACTACGGTTTAAATACCCACTTACGAAACTATCGGTTGCCTCACTTTTTGTGTAAGTGATACCCCCGTTCATGTCCCAACCGTATGCTTCACCTTCGATCCCAGCAAAGATACGGTTCGATTCGTTAATTGACTTAGAAACACGGTTGCCGCCTTGTGAACGTAGATACAGTTGCAGGGTGTTAGTCGTCAAACCATCAAATGCTGGGGTAATGCCTTTACCTGGATAATATTTACTAGCATAAGGCAAGGTCACACTACGGCTATAAACATCAGGCGCGATTGAAGTGGTTACTTCATCACGTGCATAGATATATTCACCAATTGCATTAAAGTTGTCTGATAGTTTGAAGGTTGCACGACCTAATGCAGAAAGATTTTCTTGTTCAGGCACAATACCAATAACAGTTTGGGTATTTAGATAACAGAAGCCATCTTCAGGTACAGTATCTTTGGTATTTAAACAGTCATCGCCATAAGGGTTGCCTAATATCCCTTCAGGATTACCATCTTCATCCAATGGACCACCATTAGGATCGTAGAAGTTTGCAGGGAAAGCATTTGCTGAACTGCCATCAATTCCTAATTCAGGAAGTACCCCACCACGGCGGCTGACTTTACGGTCTTTTGCCCAAATCGCATCTTGTTTTCGGTAATCGATCACACCGTAGACATTAAAACCCTGTTCATCTAGATCGCCATATCCCCCAAAAATCGAAACGTCAATTTTTTCGCCGCCTTTTTCTTCAGGAATTTGACCACCTAAAGTAATGCCCACGCCTTCATATTGCTTTTTCGTAATAAAGTTGATTACACCACCCACTGCATCTGCACCATAGACTGCAGATGCGCCGTCACGTAAGACTTCAATGCGCTCTACCAATGCGAGAGGGATGTTGTTTAAGTTGGTTGAATCGGTACCAAATGCACTGCTTGCAACACGGCGACCATTAATTAAAACTAAAGTTTTATCCGAACCAAGACCACGTAAATTTGCTGTTGAACCACTGGTATTACTGGCACCGACATTTTGTGCTGTGACATAACTTGCTTGGTTGGCACTGACTTTCATCAATGCTTCTTCTACAGTGGTTACCCCCTGATTCACCAGATCTTCACCTTTAATAATCGTGATTGGTGAGGCGCTTTGTGCGGCTACACCTTTAATAGATGATCCAGTAACTCGCACTTTCTCTACCTTGGTAGGTTGTGCAGCGGAGTTTTCTGGTTCATCTGCTGCATGTGCCAGCGAAAGACACATCATGCTTAAGCTTAACGCGCTTAATTTGATGAGTTTTTTTCCAACGGTTGGAGCCCCCATAGATCCGACCAATTTGTTTTTTTTCATCGTAATTTTCACCCTTTTGTTATGTGAAGTAGTGCTGGGAGGACTTAAGCAAAGCGAATGCCAACTTATAAATTATTAATTTTAAAAAATATTAAGTGATTGAAAAAATTATATTTAATTTAGTTTTTTGGGAGGTTTACTAAGTTTTGATGAAGAAAAATTAAGAGAGTGGGGTTTAAAATCTGAAGAAAGTCTCTATAGGAAACCATGAGAAAGTAAAAAATAAATATTTAATGAATAAGAAAGGAATCTAAAACTGAAAGATAAATTGAATAAAGTTTAATCATGGTGCATGATTTTTACATAAAATATACAATAATTTAATAAGATAATAATTATATATTTCATTTACTTATGTGTGTATTTTCTTGGGTTGAAACAGTGGGAGGATGCAATAATATGAAACAGGTCTGGTTTATTTTTGTGCAGACTAGGCTTGAAGCTAGATTTTAAGAATAAACATTAAATTAATGATTCATGGAAAATATTATGTTATTGATAATGTTTTAAATGATTAATAAAAATAAGCTTTTTTGAGTTAATAACAGGAAAAAATCGTTATTTTTCGAGGATGGCATGAAATTCGCTTTGTTCAGTTTATTCCATCTGTCCAGCTTTGACCCATCCATTGAAGCAAATATGGGATGATGTGTTAAAGACTTCCTATAGCAATAAAACTTCAAGATCAAGAATAGGTACAAATTTGAAATCAGCATTTTTCAGTATGACAATTTTGGCCTTGGCCATGACTACGGGGCAAACCTCCTGGGCAAAATCATCTGCACATCCGGATAAAGTTTTAAACTTGGCTTTCGAAGCACCTGATGATGGTTTTGATATGGTCAAAACCTATAATTTTTATAGTGGTAGCGTTGCTGAAGCTATTTTTGAGCCTCTATTGCGTTATGACTATCTGGCGCGGCCGGCAATCTTGGCTCCAAATACAGCTGAATCTTTACCCAAGGTTGAGCAGGATGGCAAAGTTTATACCTTTAAAGTCAAGCCAGGAATTTATTTCAGTGATGATCCGGCATTTCAGGGCAAAAAGCGTGAACTGGTGGCGCGTGATTATATCTACTCCATGCAAAGGATCATGGATCCCAAAAATCATTCTCCTTCTTTTTCTTTTATTGAGGGGAAAATCCTTGGGGCAGATCAGGTCATCCAGCAGGCTAAAAAAACGGGAAAATTTAACTATGATGCTCCGATTGCCGGTTTAAAAGCCCTAGATAAATATACCTTACAAATTACCCTGACCCGTTCAGACCTGAACTTTCCTTATATTCTGGCCTATGTCGCTTTTGCTGGTACTGCACGCGAAGTCATCGAACATTATGGCGATCGGGTAGGTCAGCATCCAGTCGGAACAGGGGCATACCAGTTACACAAATATGTGCCGCGTAGCCGTATTGAGTTAACTGCTAATCCAAATTATCGCGGTTTTGTCTGGAACTTTAAGGGGGATGGTTCAGAGTGGGATCAACGGATTGTCAAGGTCATGCAAGGCAAGCAGATGCCACAAATTGGCAAGGTCAAAATTAGTATTATTGAAGAAGAACAATCACGCTGGCTGGCCTTAAAATCTGGAC
Source organism: Acinetobacter lwoffii (assembly GCF_015602705.1). Classification (NCBI taxonomy): domain Bacteria; kingdom Pseudomonadati; phylum Pseudomonadota; class Gammaproteobacteria; order Moraxellales; family Moraxellaceae; genus Acinetobacter; species Acinetobacter lwoffii. Next base: position 2,329,172 of record NZ_CP059081.1, on the reverse strand, counting down.
AATTAGACTATGACAAACTGACTGCAAGCGGCGCTGAACAGGCACTGGAAAATAAACAGCTGAAAAGTGAATACAAGAAAAAAGGCATTCTGCATTATCCGAATAAAGAACCGGAAATCACCTATACCATCATGAATATGCGTGATCCGGTGATTGGTGGGAACTCCCTGGAAAAAATTGCACTACGCCGTGCTATTGCCTTGTCCTATAACCAGAAAGAAGCCATCCAGCAGCTATATAAAGGGCATGCTGTTAAAGCTGAAATGATTCTTCCTGAAGGTGTGGGTGGATATAACCCGAATTATAGAAGCAGCATTGCCTACAACCCATTGCTTGCCAATAAACTGCTCGATCGTTTTGGCTACAAGAAAGGCGCCGACGGTTACCGCACCTTGCCTGATGGCAAGCCATTGGTTCTGAAAATGAACTCGACCAGCTCAAGCTCTTCGGTGATTTCTGCGGAGCTATGGAAAAAGAACTTGGATGCAATCGGGGTGAAAGTTGAGTTTAAGGTCAGTAATTTTGCTGACAATCTAAAAGAAGCCACCCAATGCAAACATATGATGTGGGGGGGAGCCTGGATTGCGGACTATCCGGAAGGGGAAAACTTTGCCCAGTTACTGTATGGGCCAAATGCGCAGCAAGGCAACCTGAGTTGCTATACCTCAAAAGCCTACGACGCATTGTACCAGACCGCGATGAAACTGCCGCCGCAGCAGCGGACGCCATATTATGAGCAGATGAACCGTCAGATGGAAGCCGATAATCCATGGATTCTGCACAATACCCGTATACGCAACTGGTTGATTCATCCGCATGTACAGGGCTTTAAGGCCCATCCGGTGACCAGAGCAGTTTGGCAATATATGGATATTGAACCTGTTAAAAAATAACTTGAGAAGATTAAGAACCAGTATGAATGTGAATAAAAATACTTTAAAAAAACTGGCCAGTGGGGTGTTAGTAGCCGGTTTGATGATGGCAGGGAGTGCATCGACATGGGCTGCCAATCCTGCCAACCCGAATAAGGTTTTAAAAACAGTATTTCTGGCAGCTGAAACCGGTTTTGATCCGGGTTATATCCATGACCGTTATTCGGCCAAGATTAATTCGGCGATTTTTGAGACCTTATTTACCTATGACTATCTGGCCTCGCCGGCAAAATTAGTGCCATTGACTGCAGTCAGTCTGCCTCAAGTGAGTGCAGATGGCCTGACTTATACCATCAAAATAAAAAAGGG